>NZ_JBWKDT010000020.1:0-143716 GCF_056435785.1 Streptomyces sp. NPDC043870 | reverse complement strand
CCCCCCCCCCCCCCCCCCCCCCCCCCCCCCCCCCCCCCCCCCCCCCCCCCCCCCCCCCCCCCCCCCCCCCCCCCCCCCCCCCCCCCCCCCCCCCAGGCCCGCAGGCTCAAGGGCCCGGAGGAGCTGGAGATCGTCGCGTTCGAGCGCTCCCACTTCTCGTCGTACTCGGCGTGCGGCATTCCCTACTGGGTCGGCGGCGATGTGACGGACCGGGACGAGCTGATCGCCCGTACGCCCGAAGGGCACCGGGCACGCGGGATCGATCTGCGGATGCGCACCGAGGTCACGGAGATCGACATCGCGGGGCAGCGGGTGCGGTCCCGGGATCTGGAGTCGGGCGCCGAGTCGTGGACGGGCTTCGACAAGCTCGTCGTCGCGACCGGCGCCCGGCCGGTGCGGCCTCCGCTGCCGGGGATCGACGCGCCGGGTGTCCACGGGGTGCAGACCCTCGACGACGGGCAGGCGCTGCTCGACACCCTCGACCGCACCGAGGGGCGGCGGGCCGTCGTCATCGGCGCCGGCTACATCGGTGTGGAAATGGCGGAGGCGCTGCTGAAGCACGGCTTCGACGTGACCGTCGTCAACCGCGCTGCACAACCCATGGCCACCCTCGACCCGGACATGGGCCGGCTGGTGCACGCGGCGATGGACGGGCTCGGCATCACGACGGTCGGCGACGCCGAGGTCACCAAGATCCTGACGGGCCCGGACGGACAGGTCCGCGCGGTCGCCACGGAGGACGCCGAGTACCCGGCGGACGTCGTCGTGCTCGGCATCGGTGTGGAGCCGGAGACGGCCCTGGCGGGCGCGGCGGGGCTGCCGCTCGGGGCGTACGGGGGTCTGCTCACCGATCTCGCGATGCGCGTACGCGGCCACGACAACGTCTGGGCGGGCGGCGACTGCGTCGAGGTGCTGGACCTGGTCTCGGGCCGGGAACGCCACGTCCCGCTCGGCACGCACGCCAACAAGCACGGCCAGGTCATCGGCGCGGGCGTGGGCGGCGGCTACGCGACCTTCCCCGGTGTCGTGGGCACGGCCGTGAGCAAGGTCTGCGACCTCGAGATCGCCCGTACCGGGCTGCGTGAGAAGGACGCCCGCGAGGTGGGGCTACGGTTCGTGACCGCGACGATCGAGTCGACGAGCCGTGCGGGCTACTACCCGGGCGCGGCCCCGATGACCGTCAAGATGCTGGCGGAGCGCCGCACCGGACGGCTGCTGGGCGTCCAGATCGTCGGCCGCGAGGGGGCGGGGAAGCGCGTGGACATCGCGGCGGTCGCGCTGACGGCCGGGATGACGGTGGAGCAGATGACCACTCTGGACCTGGGCTACGCGCCGCCGTTCTCACCGGTGTGGGACCCCGTGCTGGTGGCGGCGCGGAAGGCGACGGCAGCGGTGCGGAAGGCGGGTGGCTGACCGGGGCCCGACGTCGGCGACGGCCCGCCGGCCCCGGCACGGGGGCAGGCGGGCCGCGGGGGCTCAGCGCGCGGTCCGCCGGGAGGCGTCGTCCCCGTGCCGTCCCGGCTCGGCGAGAGCATGCTGCAGCCGGTGCTTCAGCGGGCGGGCCAAAGGTTTCTCCACCAGACGGTGCACGAGGTAGGCGAGCACCAGCATGCCGCCGACGAGCAGACCGACCAGCGGGTACGCCGGTACATGTGGCTCCAGTACGCCGATGAGCTCCCAGCCGATGTTCTGGTGCAGCAGGTACAGCGGGTAGGTGGCGGCCCCGGCGTACGCCAGCCACCGCCAGTTCATCCAGGACAGCTTCCCGGTGGCGACGAGGCCCATGAGGGCGAAGCAGACCACGAGGACCGCCACGACCGGCCAGAACGGAACCGGGCGGTCGAAGTAGTGGAGCGTACGGCTCCAGGTGCCGCGGGCGGACGGCACGGCCGCGCCGAAGCACACGAGCACGATCCCGGTGAGCAGCAGCGTCGGCCGGAACCGGTACATCAGGTAGAACGCCATTCCGGCGATGAAGTACCAGCAGTGCTGCGGCATGATCATGAGCCGCAGGGCGTCGTCCCCGAACTTGCTGAACGCCAGTCCCGCCACGGCCCAGACGCAGCAGAAGACCACGACACGCTTGTAGGTCAGGCCCCACCAGGCCACGAGCGCGAACAGCAGGTAGAAACGGAGCTCCGCGAAGAGGGTCCAGTAGACGCCGTCGACCATGCGGACCCCGAGCGGTTCCTGGAGCATGGTCAGGTTGGTCAGGACGTCCGGCCACGGAAGCGGCTTCTGGCCACCCGGCACCAGCAGCAGCACGGCGGTGGTGGCGAGCACGGCGAACCAGTAGGCCGGGTAGAGCCGGGTCACCCGGGAGACGAAGAAGTCCCCCGCCGACCGGCCCCAGCAGCTCATGCAGATGACGAAGCCACTGATCAGGAAGAACAGCTCCACGCCCAGCCAGCCGTAGGCGGCGAACGGGAAGGCGGTGGGGAACTTGACTTGACCGGAGGCCGACCAGCCCTCTCCCCGCGCCATGTAGTGGTACGCCACCACCATCAGGGCGGCGAGCAGCCGCAGGCCGTCCAGTGCGGTGATCCGCCCGCGCCGTGGCGCGGGCACGGGTATGTGCGGCGGCACCGGCTCCTGACGCCGGCGCGGCAGGGTGAGCGTCAGCGTGTCCTGCGTCACGTCGGACCGATCCCCCTCGGGTCTAGCGCGCGGTCCGGGTGTGGACGTGCTCCACGAGCCGGGTCAGGGCGTCCGGGTCGGTCGTGGGCAGCACACCGTGGCCGAGGTTGAAGACGTGGCCCTCCAGGCCGCTCGCCGCCTCCAGGACCTCGAGGGTCTTGGCCTCGACCGCCTCGCGCGAGGAGAAGAGGACCGCCGGGTCCAGGTTGCCCTGCAGCGCCTTGCCCGGGCCCACCCTGCGGGCGGCCTCGTCGAGCGGGACGCGCCAGTCGACGCCGACGACGTCCGCTCCGGCCTCGCCCATCAGTCCGAGCAGCTCGCCGGTGCCGACGCCGAAGTGGATGCGCGGGACCCCGTACCCCTCGACCGCCTGGAACACCTTCGTCGACGCGGGCATCACCGAGCGCCGGTAGTCCGCGGGGGCCAGCGCCCCCACCCAGGAGTCGAAGAGCTGGACAGCGCTCGCGCCCGCCTCGATCTGCACCTTCAGGAAGGCGGCGGTGATGACCGCGAGCCGGTCCAGCAGGTCGGCCCAGAGCTCCGGGTCGCCGTACATCATCGCCTTGGTGTGCTCGTGGTTGCGGGACGGCCCGCCCTCGACGAGGTAACTGGCGAGGGTGAACGGTGCGCCCGCGAAGCCGATCAGCGGGGTACTGCCGAGCTCACCGGTGAGCATGCCGATCGCTTCCGTGACGTACGCGACGTCGTCCGGGGTCAGATCGCGCAGCCTCGCGAGGTCCTCGCGGCGGCGGATCGGCTCGGCGACGACCGGGCCCACGCCGGGCTTGATTTCGAGGTCGATGCCGATGGCCTTGAGCGGGACGACGATGTCGCTGAAGTAGATGGCGGCGTCGACCTTGTGGCGGCGTACCGGCTGCAGTGTGATCTCGGTGACCAACTCCGGCCGCATGCACGACTCCAGCATCGGGATGCCCTCGCGCACCTTCAGGTACTCGGGCAGCGACCGCCCGGCCTGCCGCATGAACCAGACCGGCGTGTGCGGCACGGGCTCCCGTCGGCACGCCTTCAGGAAGGCGGACTCCCTGAGGGCGTCGGTCGTGGTCTGCTGGCCCGGGGCCGGGGTGTCACCGGCCGGCGCGGAGCCCTGGGAGTGGGGAAGGTCGTTGGCGCTCACGCCCAGAATCTTCGCATGTGGCGCAAGGAGCGCGGTCGGCCCGGGTGTCCCTCCCTGCGCGCGGCGCGCGTTCCGCTTACTCTTCCCGGCATGGCTGCGGCTCAGGGACAGTTTTCCGATCAATCCGACGGCGCTGAAGAAACGGACAGCGCGGAGCGGAAGTCCGTCCCGCGCGCGTTCCGGCTCGCGGTCGAGGCGCTGCGCACGGCACGGCTGCGGCCGGAGATCGAGGTGGATCCGACCCGCCCGCCGCAGCGCCTGGCGCCGCACGCGTACGCCGTGGAGGCGGCGGTCGTCGACGACGGCGAGGACCTCGCGGACGGGCGGCTCGTGCTGCTGCACGACCCGGCGGGGCACGAGGCGTGGCAGGGCACGTTCCGGCTGGTGACGCTGGTACGTGCGGAACTGGAACCGGAGATGGCGGCGGACCCGCTGCTGCCGGAGGTCTGCTGGTCCTGGCTGACCGGTGCGCTGGAGGCGCGGGGCCTGTCGTACGGCGAGGCGAGTGGCACCGTGACCCGCGCGGGTTCTCACTACTTCGGAGGACTCGCGAACCGCCGCCCGGCGACCCAGATCGAGATCCGCGCCTCCTGGACCCCGCGTTGCGGCCACGACGGCGTCCCTGACACCGCCGCTCACATCGCGGCCTGGTGCGACCTCCTCTGCCAGATCGCAGGCCTTCCCCCGGCAAGCCCCGCGAGCGTCCCGGACGGCGCCGCGGGCGTTGTGTCCCTCCCGCAGCGCCGCGGCCCCCAGGCCCCGTAACTGCCACAGCCTGCGCGCCCCGCGTCCGGGGGCGGGGGCGGGGGCGGGGGACGCCCGGCCCGGGCGTTCCCGGCGCGGGGAGCCCGGCCGTCGCCGTGCCCCTCACCGCCCATGGGCCGATGCCGCCTCGGCACCGGCACCGGCACCGCCGTCGGCGCCGCCCCCGGACGCGGGCAGGACGGCGGCGAGGGACGGCGGTGTGGGACGACAATGCGGGACGGGCCGCGCCCGCGCCCGACGCCCCCGGTTCGCCCGAGGAGCGGGCCTGTGGGCCCGCCACGACCACGGCTCGCCTTCCGGCGGCACGGGGGAAGTACCCCCGGGGACGCGGGAGCGCTTGCTCATAGGATGATCGATCACGCGTCCGAATTGCCGGAATTGTTACTCACCAAATCGTGATCTTTCTCTAAAGGCGCGCGGGTTTGCTGCCGAAGAGGTGGTGACCCTTCAAGCACGGTCCGCCCCGGCTTTTCCCCCGAGCCGGCCCCGTCCCCCACCTTCCCAGGAGGCCTGGTGTCCGTTCTCCTCGAGCAGCCCGCAAGCCTGGTCGCCTACCGCCCGAACAAGCCGACGGCCATGGTCGTCGTGGCCGACCCGCGCGTCCGCTCCACCGTCACCCGCCACCTGTGGGCACTCGGGGTGCGTGACGTCATCGAGGCGTCGTCCATCGCGGAGGCCCGTCCCCGCGTCGGCAACCCGCGTGACATCTGCGTTGCCGACGTCCACCTGCCCGACGGTTCCGGGCTGACCCTGCTGTCCGAGACCCGCGCCGCGGGCTGGCCCAACGGCCTCGCCCTCTCCGCGGCCGACGACATCGGCGCGGTCCGCAACGCGCTGGCCGGCGGGGTCAAGGGCTACGTCGTCACCGGTACGCGCACGAACCTCGGCCACCCCACCCGCCCCGGAGCCGCCCCCATCGGCGCCGCGGCTGCCCGGCTGCACCGCCGTCCCCCCGGCGCTCCGAGCCACCCGGGCGGCTACCGCGAGCTCTCCGGCCGCGAGGTGGAGGTGCTCCGGCTCGTCGCCGAGGGCCAGTCGAACAAGGCGATCGGCGTCTCGATGGGCCTGTCCGCGCTGACGGTCAAAAGCCACCTCGCGCGTATCGCACGGAAGCTCGGCACGGGCGACCGGGCCGGAATGGTGGCCGTCGCGCTGCGTACCGGAATCATCCACTGACCGCTTTACACCACACCCGCGTCCGTCGACGGAACG
Source organism: Streptomyces sp. NPDC043870 (assembly GCF_056435785.1). Lineage (NCBI taxonomy): Bacteria > Bacillati > Actinomycetota > Actinomycetes > Kitasatosporales > Streptomycetaceae > Streptomyces > Streptomyces sp. NPDC043870. Next base: position 137,967 of record NZ_JBWKDT010000020.1, on the reverse strand, counting down.
TTCCGTCGACGGACGCGTTCCGTTCACAGATACCCTTGACATGTGACCGACGCCCAAGAGACCGCAGCAGAGCCAGACCTGCGAATCCCCGGGGGCGGCCCCCCGGACGACGGCCTCGCAGTCGAGAGGGTGCCGATCCCCCTGCTGGAGCCGCGCGAGGGCATTCCCCCGGTGGTGTCCACGCCCGAGGCTCTCGAATCCGTCATCGCCGCGTTCGCCGCCGGAAGCGGCCCCGTCGCCGTGGACGCCGAGCGTGCGTCCGGTTACCGGTACGGGCAACGCGCGTATCTCGTGCAGCTGCGCCGCGAAGGCGCGGGCACCGCGCTGATCGACCCCGTCGGCTGCCCCGACCTCTCCGGGCTCGGCGAGGCACTCGCCGGCACGGAGTGGATCCTGCACGCGGCGACCCAGGATCTGCCGTGCCTGCGCGAAATAGGCATGGTGCCGACCCGGCTCTTCGACACCGAGCTTGCCGGGCGGCTCGCGGGCTTCCCGCGGGTGGGGCTCGGCGCGATGGTCGAGTCGGTCCTCGGCTACGCGCTGGAGAAGGGCCACTCCGCCGTGGACTGGTCCACGCGGCCACTGCCGGAGCCCTGGCTGCGCTACGCGGCGCTCGACGTGGAGCTGCTCGTCGATCTGCGGGACGCGCTGGAGAAGGAGCTGGACCGGCAGGGGAAGCTGGAGTGGGCGCGGCAGGAGTTCGACGCGATCGCGTCCGCGCCGCCCGCGCCGCCGCGCAAGGACCCGTGGCGGCGTACGTCCGGGATGCACAAGGTGCGGCGCCGGCGGCAGATGGCGGTCGTACGGGAGCTGTGGAACGCCCGCGACAAGGTGGCACAGCGGCGGGACGTGTCACCGGGCAAGGTGCTCAGTGACGGGGCGATCGTCGAGGCGGCGCTGACACTGCCGCCCAACGTGCACGCGCTGACCGCGCTCCCCGGCTTCGGGCACCGGATGGGCCGACGGCAGCTGGAGCAGTGGCAGGCCGCGGTGGACCGGGCACGGGCACTGCCGGACCCGGAGCTGCCGCAGCCGGGGCAGCCGGTGACGGGTCCGCCGCCGCCGCGCTCCTGGGCGGACAAGGACCCGGCGGCCGCGGCGCGGCTGTCCGCGGCGCGCGCGGCGGTGTCCTCGCTCGCGGAGGAGCTGAACCTTCCGCAGGAGAACCTGATCACCCCGGACACGGTGCGGCGCCTCTGCTGGGAGCCGCCGCAGGAGGCGACCCCGGAAGCGGTCGCCTCGGCCCTCGCCGCGCTGGGCGCGCGCGCCTGGCAGATCGAGCAGGTGACTCCCGTGCTGACCCGGGCCCTCCAGGCCACGGTCTGACGTCTTCCTCCGGGGGCGGGCGCCCTCCGGGGGTGCGAGGGCCCTCCGGGGGTGCGAGGGCCCTCCGGGGGTGCGAGGGCCCTCCGGGGGATGCGGGGTGCGGCGTCCGCCGGCACCCTGACCCGACGGCACGGAGGGTCACTGACTCCGCCGCAGGGCCGCCAGCAGCTGGGCGAGCACCGCGGCGGCAGCCCTCCGGCGGGCCGGACGCGCCGACCAGACCGCCGGAAGCACGACCCCGGCGAGGACCGTGAGCAGCGCCAGCACGAACAGCAGGCTCACCAGGTGGGACGTGGGCCAGGACATGGAGGTCTCCCTTTCGGCTGGGCGGTGGCCGGTGCAGCCACCGCCCCGACTGTGCCCGGGCGGCCGCCGTCCGCGCGGATTCGCCGAAGAACTCCGAAGTCCCGAGCCGTCGGTGCAGGTCACGCCGTACGCTGCTGGCTGGTGATCCGAAGTCGTGCGAAGCGGGGGGCCTCTTGGCGCAGGAATCATCGACGGCCGTGGCGGAGTTCTGTACGACGCTGCGGCGCCTCGTGCGCGCCTGCGGCGTGCAGCAGGCCGAACTCGCGAGGGCTCTGCACCGCGCCGAGTCGTCCGTCTCCGCTCTCCTCAACGGGCGGCGTACCACGCCACCGCCACTGGACGACGTACTGAAGATCGTCGACTGCTGCCGGGGCCGCGCCGGCTCCTCCTCGATTCCGGGTCTTTCGCTGGAGCCCGCCTGGTGGCGTACGCGTCTCGGGGAGCTGGAACACACCGTCGAGGAGCACCAGCGCCGCCCCGCGCAGCGCTCTGCGGAGCCCGGTCAGCCCCTTCCCTTTCCCTGGCCGGAGAGCGTCACGTTCGACTTCGCGGGCGCCGTCGAGGTCCTCGTGGGGCACCGGAAGGAGGAGTTCAAGGGGCTCGTGGAGGACCTGCTGGAGCCGCTGGCGCTCGGCGGCTCCGCCCCGGCGGACCCGTACGGCCTGTTCGAGGGGTTCGGGGAGCGTGTCCGGACCGCCCGGGGCACGGCCAGGACAGCGCTGTTATGTGCGGCTGACGTGGTCATCCACGTGACGGCCTTCTGCAAGGCCGTCGCCGTCTGCGGCATCGTGCAGACCGCGGAGTTCGGCAGCGTGCAGGGCGACATCACCACCGAGGTCCTCACCGAGCTGCGCCACATCGACCTGGGATCCGCCAGGGTGCGCGCGCCGCAGGAGCTGCGCGCCGAGATAGCCGCCGGCTACGTATCGGCCGCCGAGATCGTGCACGGTCTCGGCAATCCCTCCGATCATCCCCCGCAGGATCTCGCCCAGCACGCGATGCGGCGGTACGACAGCCTGCTCGCCCGCGTCACCTGGGACTGCCCGGAGCTCCGGCTCACGTCCGAGACGTACGAAGTGTCCGGCGAGGACGACGATCCACCGGGTGCCGCGGACCGCGCGGGCCTGTGCAGACTGGGCCGGATCCTGAGCGAGTTCGCCCAGGGAGGGATCGCCCCGGCCCGCTGCCGCGAACGGCTGTCGGCGCCCCTCGCCCCCGCCGAGGGCTCCCCTGTCGAGGGCGCAGGCCCGGTCATCCCCACGCTCGGCGACGGATACATCGATCCGTCTTTCCGCGTCGCCTCCCACCTGGTCGACCAGCACCTGTCGAGCGACGCGTGGTGGGACCGTCAGCCCCTGCGGGACGACCTCGCGGACTTCCTGGCGGCGCATCTGCTGACCCACCGGGCCACTCGTGCGCCGCTGCTCGTGCTCGGTCATCCCGGCTCGGGAAAGTCCCTGCTGACGAAGCTGCTCGAAGCCCGGCTCCCGGAAGCCGAGTTCTTCTGTCTCCGGGTCGAACTCCGGCACGCTCCCGCGGGCATGGACGTACAGACTCAGATCGAGGACGCCCTGTTCCGCGCGACGGGCCGGCGCACTCCGTGGCCCGACGTCGTGGACGAGACGTCCGGGACGACCCGCGTCGTCCTGCTCGACGGGTTCGACGAGCTGCTCCAGGCCGGGGCCGACCAGCTGGACATGAGCAGGCAGTGGGACTACCTCAGGAGCGTGCAGCGGCTCCAGGAGAGAGAGGCCGAGCTGGGGCGCCCGATGATCGCGGTCGTGACGAGCCGCACCGTGGTCGCCGATCAGGCGGACACGCCGCCCGCGAGCACCGTGGTGCGCCTCGAACCGTTCGGCGACCACCGCATCGAGCAGTGGCTGACGACCTGGAACGCCGCGAACCGGCGGTACTTCGCCGCCCAGGGTCTCGAACCGGTCACCTGGGACGTCATACGCCCCCATCGAGAGCTGGCGAGCCAGCCGCTGCTGTTGCTCATGCTGGCTCTGTACGACGCCGTGGGCAATCCGCTGCACCTGCTCGACGGAGAGGACATCGGACGGGTCGGCCTGTACGAACGGCTGCTCGCGGAGTTCGTGCGCCGCCAGGTCGTCAAGCAGGTGGGCCCGCTCCCGGCGCCGGCCGAGACGACCGCCGTCGAGGAGGAAATGCGGCGTCTCGGTGTGATCGCCATCGGCATGTTCAACCGGCGCCGCCAGAGCATCACGGCGAGCGACGCCGAAAGCGATCTCGCGGCCCTGCTCGGGGAGAAGAGCTCCCCCTTGCTGTTCGGCCGCTTCTTCTTCGTGCACGAGGCACAGGCAGTGGTCGCCGAGGAGGAGCTGCGATCGTACGAGTTCCTGCACGCCACCTTCGGCGAGTATCTGGTGGCCCGGCTGATCCGCGACGAGCTGCGGCGCGCCGTCGCCGGGCGGGAGGCCGACGACGGACCGGGCATCGACGACAGCCGGCTGCGTGACCTGCTGTCCCCCGTCCCGCTCACCGACCGTACGGAAGTCCTCAGCAATGCACGGGAGTTGCTCGCGCCGGCCGTCGCCGGAACGCACGAGCCGCTCGGCGCGCTGCGCGAACTGTTCCAGCGGGCCCGTGCGGACGGTTCACCTCGCGACCACGGCACCTACCGGCCCGTTCGCCAGGGTGCGACCGAGCGCGATGCCGTGTACGGCGCGAACCTCCTGCTGCTCGCTGCCCTCACCGGAGGTGCGGTGGACGCCTCGGAGTTCCTGGACGCGGCCGACCCGGTCGGCCAGTGGTCGCGCTGGGCCCATCTGTGGCGCTCGCAGTTCAGCGAGGCGTCCTGGGAGGCGTTCACCCAGGCACTGACCGTGCGGACCCGGTCCGCGGGAGGGGAATTCGACGGTACGCGGGACGTGCGGATCGCCCTGCGCGACGAGGCCCGCGGCGAGCCGGACCTGGCCTGGTCCCTTCCGTTGCGGACACGGGCCGGCGGCTCCTTCTACGATCCGGAGGGTGCGGACACCGCCGGGCTCATCAGGCGCGTCGCGTTCCTGTGCGACACCGACGCGGGGCAGCTGCTGCACGCGCTCAGCCCACTGCTGCACGTGGGGCCCGAGACTCTGAACACATTCCGGTCCGGGGAGAACGGGGAGGGCCGGTCGGCCGCACACGCGCTGGTCTCCCTGGTGTGCCGGCACATCGACAACCCGGAGCAGTGGACCGACCGCTACGCCGCGGTCCTGTCCTTGCTGCCCCACCTGCCGGAGGACAGCGGGCCCCTGGTCGCGGACGCACTGGCGCGGCACCTGGTGCACGATGCGCCCCGTCTGCCGGGACGGGTGGTCCTGGCCGCGCTCAAGGCGCTCACCACTCCCTCGTTCGGGGATCTCGCCCCGCGGATGGGCGCGCGGACCTGGTTGGCCCTGCTGGGCTGCGTACAGGCCCAGGTGGGCCGGGCCGACGTGGCGCAGGGCGACCTCGGACCGGTGGCCGCAACGCTCCACACCTTTCTGGTCTTCGCCCAGGAGTGGGCCGAGGACGAGGGCCCCCAGGAGACGCTGTCGGGCACGATCCGGGCGGCCGAGAGCACCCTGGTGTGGCACGGGGCGGGGCACTCCCGGAGGGAGGACGTCCTGGAAGAGTCCCTGCAGCTGTTGGAGCAGACGCCTCGTGCGTCCTGGTCGCCGGAAGTGGTGCTCGGCCTGCTCCGGCTGGCCCGGGAGCTCGGGAGCGACGACTGGCTGGCCGAGCACGCCGAGCGGCTGCTGCTCAGCCTGGAGCTGAGGGCACTGGGCCGCCTGCGCCCCACGGACGCCGACTTCCTGCGCCCGCTGGTCCGGGACACCGCGCTGCTGGCGGTGCTGGACCGCGTCGAAGCAGTCTGGCGAGGCTGACCGGCCTCCTCCATCGGCAGGGCGCACCGTCCCGGGCACCCCCAGCGGATGACCACGGGACCGCACTCCCCGTGTGACGTTCGCCGCTCCCGCCGTGGGGGGTGGGCAGCATGGTTACCCGCAAGTAGCATGAAGGAAGCAAGCGCGCGCTCAGGCGCGTGCCCGCAGCAGTGCCATCCCGCACCCTGGAGGAGAGCCATCGTGCCTCGTACCGTCAGGGACGTCGTCTTCGTCGACGGCGTCCGCACCCCGTTCGGCAAGGCGGGCCCGAAGGGCATCTACCACGAGACCCGCGCCGACGATCTCGTCGTGAAGGCGATCCGGGAGCTGCTGCGCCGCAACCCGGACCTCGACCCCGCGAAGATCGACGAGGTCGCCATCGCCGCGACCACGCAGATCGGTGACCAGGGTCTGACCATCGGCCGTACCGCCGGCATCCTCGCCGGTCTGCCGCAGTCCGTGCCCGGGTACTCGATCGACCGCATGTGCGCCGGCGCGCTGACCGCCGTCACCTCGGTCGCGGGCAGCGTCGCCTTCGGTGCGTACGACGTCGCCGTCGCCGGCGGTGTCGAGCACATGGGCCGCCACCCGATGGGTGAGGGCGTCGACCCGAACCCGCGCTTCGTGTCGGAGAAGCTCGTCGACGAGTCGGCCCTCTTCATGGGTATGACCGCGGAGAACCTGCACGACCGCTACCCGCACATCACCAAGCAGCGCGCCGACGAGTACGCCGTGCGCTCGCAGGAGAAGGCCGCCAAGGCGTACGCCAACGGCAAGATCCAGCAGGACCTGGTGCCGGTCTCGGTACGCCGCACCAACCCCGAGGCCGGCGAGACCGGCTGGGGCCTGGTCACCGCCGACGAGCCGATGCGCCCGGGCACCACCCTGGAGAACCTCTCCGGTCTGAAGACCCCGTTCCGCGTCCACGGCCGCGTCACCGCCGGTAACGCCGCGGGTCTGAACGACGGTGCCACCGCCTCGCTCATCGCCTCCGAGGACTTCGCCCGCGAGAACAACCTCCCGGTCAAGATGCGCCTCGTCTCGTACGCCTTCGCCGGCGTCGAGCCCGAGGTCATGGGCTACGGCCCGATCCCGGCGACCGAGAAGGCCCTCGCCAAGGCCGGTCTGTCGATCGAGGACATCAACCTCTTCGAGATCAACGAGGCGTTCGCCGTCCAGGTCCTGGCCTTCCTCGACCACTACGGCATCGCCGACGACGACGCCCGCGTCAACCAGTACGGCGGCGCGATCGCCTTCGGCCACCCGCTCGCCTCCTCCGGTGTGCGTCTGATGACGCAGCTGGCGCGGCAGTTCGAGGAGCAGCCGGAGGTCCGTTACGGCCTCACCACGATGTGCGTCGGCTTCGGCATGGGCGCCACCGTGATCTGGGAGAACCCGCACCACAAGGACGCCGGAGGCACCAAGTGAGCACCACCGCTGAGCTCCTGAAGGGCGCGGCCGAGCTGTTCCCGGACGAGGTCGTCACGCAGGCGCACGTACGCCACCTCGACCTCCCCGGCGGCGCGGGCAAGTTCGCCCTCATCACGCTGGACAACGGCTTCGACCACACCAAGCCGACCACCTTCGGCCCGCAGTCCCTCGCGAACCTCAACACCGCGATCGACCAGGTCGAGAAGGAGGCGTCCGAGGGCGCCATCGTCGGTGTCGGCATCACCGGCAAGCCGTTCATCTTCGCCGTCGGCGCCGACCTCAAGGGCGTCGAGCTGCTCAAGCAGCACTCGGACGCGCTCGCCATCGGCAAGGGCGGCCACGACGTCTTCAAGCGGCTCGCCGGCCTGGCCGTCCCCACCTTCGCGTACTACAACGGCGCGGCGATGGGCGGCGGTGTCGAGGTCGGTCTGCACTGCTCGTACCGGACCGTGTCGAAGGCCCTGCCGGCCTTCTCGCTCCCCGAGGTCTTCCTCGGTCTGGTCCCCGGCTGGGGCGGCTGCACGATCCTGCCGAACCTGATCGGCGCCGACCGTGCGGTCTCGGTGATCATCGAGAACTCGCTCAACCAGAACAAGCAGCTCAAGGGCAAGCAGGTCTTCGAGCTCGGGATCGCCGACGCGATCTTCGAGGGCGCCGACTTCCTGGAGCAGTCGCTGATCTGGACCGCGAACGTGCTGAAGGGCGACGTCACCGTCGAGCGCCCCGAGATCGACCGTGGTGAGGCCTGGGACCAGGCCGTCGCCCGCGGCCGGTTCATCGCGGACTCCAAGGTGCACGGCGCGGCCCCGGCCGCGTACCGCGCCCTCGACATCATCGAGGCCTCCAAGGACGGCGACCTGCAGAAGGGCTTCGACGCCGAGGACACCGCGCTCGCCGACCTGATCATGGGTGGCGAACTGCGCTCCGGCATCTACGCCTTCAACCTGGTGCAGAAGCGCGGCAAGCGTCCCGCCGGTGCCCCGGACAAGAGCCTGGCCCGTCCGGTCACCAAGGTCGGCGTGGTCGGCGCCGGTCTGATGGCCTCTCAGCTGGCGCTGCTCTTCCTGCGCCGCCTGGAGGTGCCGGTCGTCCTCACCGACATCGACCAGGAGCGCGTCGACAAGGGTGTGGGCTACGTCCACGCCGAGATCGAGAAGCTGCTGGGCAAGGGCCGGATCAACCAGGACAAGGCCAACCGCCTCAAGGCCCTGGTCTCCGGTGTCCTGGACAAGGCCGAGGGCTTCGCGGACGCGGACTTCATCATCGAGGCCGTGTTCGAGGAGATGTCGGTCAAGCAGAAGGTGTTCGCGGAGGTCGAGGCGGTCGCCCCGGCGCACGCGATCCTCGCCACCAACACCTCCTCGCTGTCGGTGACCGAGATGGCCTCCAAGCTCCGGCACCCGGAGCGCGTGGTCGGCTTCCACTTCTTCAACCCCGTCGCGATCCTGCCGCTGCTGGAGATCGTCCGCGGTGAGAAGACGGACGACGCCTCCCTCGCCACCGCCTTCGGTGTCGCGAAGAAGCTGAAGAAGACCGCGGTCCTCACCAAGGACGCCCCGGCGTTCGTCGTGAACCGCATCCTGACCCGCTTCATGGGCGAGATCCAGAACGTCATCGACGAGGGCACCCCCGTGGCCACCGCCGAGAAGGCGATCGAGCCGCTCGGTCTGCCGATGTCGCCGCTGGTCCTGCTGGAGCTGGTCGGCCCGGCCATCGGCCTGCACGTCTCCGAGACCCTCAACCGCGCCTTCCCGGAGCGCTTCAAGGTCTCCGAGAACCTGGCCGCGGTCGTCAAGGCCGGCAAGCGTGGCTTCTACGTCTACGACTCGGGCAAGCCCGAGCTGGACCCGGAGGTCGCCGCTCTCCTCAAGCAGGGCGACAGCGTCCTGACGGAGGAGCAGGTCCGCGACCGTGTCCTGGACGCGGTGGCGCAGGAGATCGGTCTGATGCTGGAGGAGGGTGTCGTCGCCGAGGCGCAGGACATCGACCTCTGCCTGATCACGGGCGCCGGCTGGCCCTTCCACCTGGGCGGCATCACGCCGTACCTGGACCGCGAGGGTGTCTCGCAGCGCGTGAACGGCAAGCCGTTCCTGGCGCAGGGCGTCGCGAGCGTCCCCGCGTAGCACCGGCGACACGGCGAGAACGCGAAAACGCGAAAACGCGAAAACGCGAAAACGCGAAGACGCGAGAACGCCAAAAGCACAGAACGGGCCGTACGGGATCTCTCCCGTACGGCCCGTTCTTCTGGACTTCGCCGAGCTCCGCCTGATGTCGCAGGCTCTTCCGTGCCGTTGGCCGGCACGGAAGACGGTGTCTTCTTGGCCTACTTGGATTCGACCCGTCCGATCGGGTCGGGGTCGGCTGCCAGCGCGTCACACGCCGTCTGCCAGGCGGGGTCCCCGGGGTAGAGCTCGCTGCGCAGGTAGGCCCAGGCGAGCCGGGCGAGGGCGGCGACCCGCTCGGGGTTCTCGTCCGTGGTCTCGGCGACGTCGTAACCGGAGACCCCTCCGAGCCCGTGCTCCGCGTCGAACAGGGTGAGCAGGGACTTGGGGCTCGGAGAGAGGACGTAGGGGTCGGTGTGCCAGTCCGGGCCGCTGACCGTCAGGAAGGCGGAGTCGTCCTTGTCGCCGGCGATCACGAGCGCGGGCGTCGTCATCTCGGAGAAGTCCGTGGTCAGGAAGAAGGAGTAGTTCTCGACCGTGAACTCGGTGAGGGCGTCACCGCCCCGGCCGGGCGCGGCGAGCAGCACGCCCGCCTTGATCCGGGGATCGGCCAGGTCCACTTCCGTTCCGTCGTGCGGATCGGAGAGCCGGGCACCCAGCAGCAGGCTCGCGGTGTGCCCGCCCATCGAGTGCCCGGCGACAGCGACCCGGCTCCGGTCGAGGCGGCCGGCGAGCTGCGGGACGGCGGCCTCGATCGCGTCGAGCTGGTCGAGGATGCGCGTCATGTCCTCGGCCCGGGTACGCCAGTGTGCAGCAGCCCCGGGAGTGTCGGGATCCAGGCTCAGCGTCCTGGAGTCCAGGTGGGTGGGCTGGATCACGACGAAGCCCTGTGCCGCCCAGAAGTTGGCGAGGGGGGCGTAGCCGTTCAGCGAGGAGAGGTTGTTGGAGAAGCCGAGACCGTGCGAGAGGAGGATGACCGGCAGCTCGCTCCCGGTCACCGGGGCGGAGATGCGCACCTGGAGGTCCACGGCGCGGCCGGGGGCCGGCAGCACCACCGGGCTGACCGAAAGGACAGGGGTGGGCGAGCTGAGGGTGTCGGCTGTGTATGCAGGTTCACTCATCAGGAGCATGCCCTTCGATGACCCCGTCGTCGGCCGCGTACGGCGGCGGCGGGTAAGGCGGAGCGCCCGCCTTCAGCTATCCTGAAAGCGGATCGTCGTTCCACTTAGAATACGGAACGCTGATCCGTTTCGTCAACGGCCGTCGGAAGGAGAGCGTGGTGTCCACTGCAGGCCAGGCCAAAGGGGCGTCCGCCCGCAGCAAGCGGGCCGACGCGGTGCGCAACCAGCAGACGCTGCTCGACGCCGCCGCAGAGGTGTTCGTCACCTCCGGTGTCGATGCGCCGATCCGTCAGATCGCAGCCCGGGCGGGTGTCGGGCTGGGGACGCTCTACCGCCACTTCCCAACTCGGGCGGACCTGGTCACCGCCGTCTACCGCCACCAGATCGAGGCCTGCGCAGTGGCGGGCCCGAAGCTGCTGGCCGATGCCGCCTCCCCGTTTGACGCGCTGCGCCAGTGGGTCGACCTCTTCGTCGACTTCCTGGTCACCAAGCACGGACTTGCCGACGCCCTGCAGTCCGACAGTGACCGCTTCGCCGCGCTGCACACCCACTTCCTCGACCGGCTGATGCCCGTCTGCGCCCAGCTGCTCGACGCCGCGGTCGACGCCGGCGAGATCAGGCCCGGCGTACAGCCCTACGAACTGATGCGCGGCATCGGCAACCTCTGCATCGGACGCGACAGCGACCCCCGCTACGACCCCCGCCGTCTGATCGAACTGCTCCTCCAGGGACTGCGGCAACCGCAGTCGTCTGGTGCCGTCGAGGCCGGATGACCCCCTTCGGCCTCGCCCCGGCCCCCGCCGGGACGTAGCGCCGCCGTGTGTCGCCGTATCACTGTGGCGGCGTATCGATGTGTCGACGTGTCGCTGAGCCGAGGCGCTCGGACGCAGAGGGTCAGACGACCTTCCACGCCTCCATCGCCAGCCCCGACTCCGCCTTCTGCCGGGTCACGCGCAGCGTGCCGTCCGCGCCGAACGCGGCCAGCACCACCCGGCCGTTGCCGTCGATCGCGAGGGCCGGGGCACCGACGCACGGCTCCCCCGTGGACGTCCACTCCGTGCCCGCCGACTCGTCCTCCGTCGGGTACGCCGCGAGCGCCGGCCGGCCGTCCTTGCCGCGCTGGGCGAGGATCGTGCAGTCGTGTCCGTCGACCGGGGTGCGGAGCATGGCGACCGGGCCCGTACCGCCGTCGCCGCCCAGGGCCGCCGGGGCCCTGCCCTCGCGCCAGGCGTGGACGGTGCCCGAGGAGGCCTCGCGCCACACATGGGTGAGCCGCTCACGGCCGGTCCGCTCGGAGCTGAGCGAGCTGTCCGCGGCCGAGGTCTCGATGTCCTCGGCACGCTGGAACTTCACACCCGGGGTCTCCTGGGTCCACCGCATGACGGCGTCCGGCGTCGGCGCGAGGACCTCCATCAGCCCGTTGTCGGCGAGGGCGGCGGAGGGCACGCCCTGCATATTGCTGCCCTTGAAGTCGGCCCACTTGTTCCACTTGCCGTTCGGGACCTGGCTGCGGCCGCAGACGCCACCGCCCGCGTTGCGCAGGAAGACGTGGAGTGAGCCCTCCGCGTCCACGACGGCCGCCGGGAGCCCTGTCTTCGCGGCCAGCTCACGGTCCTTCGCGTACGGAGTGCCGAGCGAGTACCAGTCCCGCATCGGGCGGCCCGACTGGTACTGGATGGTCTGCACGACCTCCGTGGCGATCTCCCCGCCCGCGACGGGGGTACGGCGCAGCCCGACGAGCTGCACATAGCCGTCGGTGCCCTGGGCGATGGCCAGATACGGAAGCACGCCGGGCGCGGGGAACAGCTCGGGGCCCGTCCAGTCGGGTCCGCCCGGCCGCGTCTCGGTCCACCGCAGCACGCCGTCGGCACCCGGCGCGTACGCGGAGAGCCGGCCGTCCTTGCCGCGCAGCAGCCAGCCGGTCGTCGGCGGCAGCGAGGGGTCCGCAGGCAACGACGGGTTCGCCCGGAGTGCGCGACGGGGCTGCCTTCCGGTGGTCCCGGTGTCCCCGGTGTCCCCTGCGTCAGGCTTGCTCGTCCGACGCTTCGACCTCCGCGCAGACCGCAATGACATGGCCCGTTGCCCACCTTCCCTGAGCGCCGTGCAAGCGCTTGATTTACGTGACGATAACACTCGGCGGCGCGCCCGATCCGCCCGCCCGAGCCCTGCTCTGTGCCACGCTCCCGACATGCCTATTCTCTTGATCGTCGATGCCGCGAACGTGGTCGGTTCGGTCCCGGACGGGTGGTGGCGCGACCGCTTCGGTGCGACCGAGCGGCTACGCGACGGACTCGTCCCGTTCGCCCAGGAGGGTATCCCCGGACACCCCGGTCCGGCAGAGGTCGTCCTCGTGGTCGAGGGGCAGGCGCGGGGTGTTGGGTCCGTCCCGGGCGTACGTGTCGAGCCGGCGCCCGGCAGCGGCGACGACCACATCGTGTCGCTGGTCGCGGCGGCGCGGGACCGCCCCCGCGTCGTCGTCACGGCCGACCGCGGGCTGCGGGAGCGCGTGGAGGCACTAGGGGCGCAGTGCGCGGGACCGCGGACGGTACGCCCTGCCTGACGGCCGTACGCGGCCGTGGTCCGGGTGTCAGCGGCCCGCCCGGTCGCCCCGGCGGTCCGCTCATGGACACACGATATTGGCCCCGTACATCCCACTGTTGCGGGACATACGAGGCCACGGGGAACGGGCAGCAGAACCTTTCGGTACGTGGCGTCCCTCAGTACGTGGCCTCCTTGCCCACCTTGCCGAGGCGGCTCGTCCGGTACCCGTACAGGAAGTAGACGACGACGCCGATGGCCATCCAGATGGCGAACCGCAACCACGTTTCGGTCGGCAGGTTGAGCATGAGCCAGACCGAGGCCGCGATGGACAGGATGGGGACCACCGGCACCCACGGGGTACGGAAGGCGCGGTGCAGGTCGGGCCTGGTGCGGCGGAGAATGATGACGCCGAGGGCCACGACGACGAACGCGAAGAGCGTTCCGATGTTCACCAGCGCCGCAAGGGCCTCGAGACTGGTGAAGCCCGCGATGAAGGCGATGACCACACCGAGCAGGATGGTCGCCCGGTGAGGGGTGCGGAACCGCGGGTGGGTGATGGAGAAGAAGCGCGGAAGCAGTCCGTCGCGGCTCATCGCGAAGAACACCCGGGTCTGGCCCAGCAGAAGGATCATGCAGACGGTGATGAGGCCGACGATCGCGCCGAGGCTGATGGCGCCGGCGAAGAAGGGCTGGCCGACGGATTTGAAGGCGTCGGCCAGCGGGGCGGTCGCCGACATCGTCGTGTAGCGCTGCATACCGGTGACCACCAGCGTCACCGCGACGTAGAGCAGGGTGCAGACGAACAGGGAGCCCAGGATGCCGCGCGGCATGTCCCGCTGGGGGTTCCTGGTCTCCTCCGCGGCGGTGGCCACGACGTCGAATCCGATGAAGGCGAAGAAGACGATGGAGGCCGCGGTGAAGATGCCCATGATGCCGAAGTTCGTCGGTGCGTAGCCGAACAGCACCTGGACCAGCGGTGCCTTGAGGAGTTCGCCGCCCCCGGGCTGCGGCTGGGCCGGGGGGATGAACGGCGAGTAGTTGGCCGACTTGATGAAGAACAGGCCCGCGACGATCACCAGCAGCACGACGGTGACCTTGATGGCCACGACGACCGCGGTGATCCGGGCGGACAGCTTCATGCCGATGACCAGGATGGCGGTCAGCAGCAGGATCAGCAGGAAGGCCAGCAGGTCGAAGTCGCCTCCCGCGTCGCGCCCGGACAGCGCGGCCGGCATGTCCCAGCCGAGGTTGGTGCTCAGGAGGCTGCGCGCGTACCCGGACCAGCCGACCGCCACCACGGCCGTGCCGAGGGCGAATTCCAGGACCAGGTCCCAGCCGATGATCCAGGCGGGCAGCTCGCCGATGGAGGCGTACGAGAAGGTGTACGCCGAGCCGGCCACCGGCACGGTGGACGCGAACTCGGCGTAGCAGAGCGCCGCGAGGGCGCAGACGACGCCCGCTGCGACGAAGGAGAGGGCGGTGGCGGGTCCGGCGTTGTCCCTGGCCGCGATGCCCGTGAGGACGAAGATGCCCGTACCGATGATGACGCCGATGCCGAAGACGGTGAGGTCCCAGGCGGTCAGGGACTTCCTCAGCGCGTGCTCGGGCTCCTCGGTGTCACGGATCGACTGCTCCACCGTCTTGGTGCGGAACACCCCGGACTCCTGAAGGGGCTGCTTCTCTGTGCTCACCGGCTTACCTCCGTAGCCATGGCCATGAACCCATGATCGAGAGGGGTGGGGGAACGCGCCCGTCCTGCTGTCGCCTTTCACACGAAAGGGCCGGTCGAAACCCCCTTGGGGTGCTCCGACCGGCCCAATGTGTACGCCGGATGATGCGGTACGTCAGTCGCGCGCGGGCTCCGGGGCCGCGGCCGGGTCGTCGTCGAGGCGGCCGTCCAGCCGGGAGACCAGGCCGGTGACCTGCCGCGCGATGTCCGGTGCGGTCAGACCGATCTCGGCCATGACCTCCTTGCGGGAGGCATGGTCGAGGAAGCGCGGCGGAATGCCGAAGTCGCGCATCGGTACGTCCACCCCCGCGTCGCGCAGTGCCTGGGAGACGGCGGCGCCGACACCGCCGACGCGGCTGTTGTCCTCGACGGTGACGACGACGCGGTGCTGCTCGGCGAGCGGGGCGAGCGCCTCGTCGACCGGCTTGACCCAGCGGGGGTCCACGACGGTCGTGGAGATGCCCTGCTTGTCGAGCAGGTCGGCGATCTCCAGGCACATCGGGGCGAGCGCGCCGACCGAGACCAGCAGCACGTCGGGCCTGACCGTGCCCGCCTTCCGCAGGACGTCCATACCGCCGATACGGCCGACGGCCGGGACGGCGGGGCCGACCACGCCCTTCGAGTAACGGACGACGGTCGGGGCGTCCTTGACCTCGACGGCCTCGCGGAGCTGGCTGCGCAGCTGCTCGGCGTCGCGCGGGGCGGCGATCCGCAGGGTCGGGACGACCTGGAGGATCGACATGTCCCACATGCCGTTGTGGGAAGCGCCGTCGTCACCGGTGACACCGGCGCGGTCGAGCACGAAGGTGACACCGCACTTGTGCAGGGCCACATCCATGAGGACCTGGTCGAAGGCGCGGTTGAGGAACGTCGCGTAGACGGCGAAGACCGGGTGGAGCCCGCCGGTGGCCAGGCCCGCGGCGGACGTCGCGGCGTGCTGCTCGGCGATGCCGACGTCGTACACCCGCTCGGGGAAGGCCTCGGCGAACTTCTTCAGGCCGACGGGCTGGAGCATGGCCGCGGTGATCGCGACGATGTCCTCGCGCTCCTTGCCGAGCCTGACCATCTCGTCGCCGAAGACGGAGGTCCAGCTCGCCGCGGCGGTCTTGACCGGCAGGCCGGTGTCGGGGTGGATCGGGCCGATGCCGTGGAAGCGGTCCGCCTCGTCCTGCTCCGCGTGCTGGTAGCCGCGGCCCTTCTCGGTGAGGCAGTGGACGATGACCGGGCCGCCGAACCGCTTGGCGCGGGTCAGCGCGGACTCCAGCGCCTCGATGTCGTGGCCGTCGATGGGGCCGACGTACTTGAGGCCGAGGTCCTCGAACATGCCCTGCGGGGCGATGAAGTCCTTCAGGCCCTTCTTGGCGCCGTGCAGGGTCTCGTAGAGCGGCTTCCCGACGACGGGGGTGCGCTCCAGGATGTCCTTGCCGCGGGCGAGGAAGCGCTCGTAGCCGTCGGTGGTGCGCAGTGTGGCGAGGTGGTTGGCGAGGCCGCCGATCGTGGGGGCGTAGGAGCGCTCGTTGTCGTTGACGACGATGACGAGCGGGCGGTCCTTGGCGTCCGCGATGTTGTTCAGTGCCTCCCACGCCATGCCGCCGGTGAGCGCGCCGTCACCGATGACCGCGACGACGTGGTCGTCCTTCCTCAGCACCTCGTTGGCCTTGGCGAGGCCGTCGGCCCAGCCGAGGACGGTGGAGGCGTGCGAGTTCTCGATGACGTCGTGCTCGGACTCGGCGCGCGAGGGGTAGCCGGACAAACCGCCCTTGGCGCGCAGCTTGCCGAAGTCCTGCCGGCCGGTGAGGAGCTTGTGGACGTAGCTCTGGTGCCCGGTGTCGAAGAGCACCTTGTCCTTCGGTGAGTCGAAGACGCGGTGCAGGGCGATGGTCAGCTCGACCACGCCGAGGTTGGGGCCGAGGTGGCCACCGGTCTTGGACACGGCGTCCACGAGGAAGGTCCGGATCTCTGCGGCCAGCTGATCGAGCTGCTCCGGGCTGAGCCGGTCCAGATCGCGCGGTCCCCTGATACGGGTCAGCAGCGACACCCGTGCCTCCTTGCGTATGAGCTGATCGAGCTTGGCAACGATTTGTCGAGTCTAATGTTCCGCTCGCAGCGGCTGTCATCGGGCGGTGGGTTGTGTGTCACGCCTTCGGAGGACACGCAGAAGTGCCCGGCGCCGGTTCCGGCGCCGGGCACTGACAGGGGGCCGTCAGGCGCGGCCTGCGGTCTTCTGCGTCCTGCGGGTGACGGAGTCGATCACGACGGTGGCCAGCAGCACACCACCGGTGATCATGTACTGGATCGGCGTGGCGATGCCCTCCAGCGCGAGTCCGTACTGGATCGAGACGATCACCATGACGCCGAGCAGCGCGTTCCAGGTGCGCCCGCGGCCGCCGAAGAGGCTGGTGCCGCCGATGACGGCCGCCGCGATGACGTTCATCAGGAGGTCACCGGCGCCGGCGCTCTGGTTGGCGGCCGCGATCTTGGAGGCCCAGAACAGGCCGCCGATGGCGGCGAAGGTGCCCGCGATGGCGAAGACCGAGACCCGGACCGCCGTCACGTTGATACCGGCACGGCGGGACGCCTCGACGCTGCCGCCGAGCGCGAAGATCTTCCGCCCGTACGCGGTGCGCCGCAGGACGAAGTCCGTGATGACCAGCACCGCCAGGAACAGCACCAGCGCGAGGGGAAGTCCCTTGTACTGGTTGAACATGAACGCGGCGGCGAAGGACACGACCGCGAGCAGGGCCGAGCGGAAGACGATGTCCCCGACCGGCCGGGACGGGATTCCGGCGGCCTCGCGGCGGCGGCTGTCGAAGAACGACGAGAGGAAGAAGCCCGCCACGGCGACCGCGGCGAGGCCGTAGGCGGCCGCCACGTCCGAGAAGTAGTACGTGGTCAGCTTGCCGACCACGCCTTCACCGTCCAGGTTGATGGTGCCCTGGTCGCCGAGGAGCTGGAGCATGAAGCCCAGCCAGAAGAGCAGTCCCGCCAGGGTGACGGCGAACGCGGGTGCGCCGATCCGGGCGAAGAAGAATCCGTGCAGGGCTCCGATGGCCGCGCCGCTCGCGATGGCGACGAGGACGGCGAGCCACTCGTTCATGCCGTGAGTGACCGTCAGTACGGCGACGATCGCGCCCGACACACCGCTGACCGAGCCGACCGACAGGTCGATCTCGCCCAGCAGCAGCACGAAGATGATGCCGACGGCCATCATGCCGGTGGCGACCATCGTGACCGCGATGTTGCTGAGGTTCTGCGCGGAGAGGAAGTTCGAGTTCAGGCTCTGGAAGATCACGCAGATGAGGATCAGGCCGATGACGACCGGGATCGAGCCCAGGTCACCGGCGTGCAGCTTGCGCTTGAACTCAGAGACGTAGCCGGCGAAGCCCTGCTCGCGCACCAGCAGCCGGGGGTCGACCGCGGTGACCGCGTCATGGGCGGCGTCCGGGTTCACTACCTCGTGTCCGCCGCCGATGGGGGCGGAGGTCTTTTCGGTGCTCACTTCTGCGCCTCCGAGGTGCGCGCCGCACGACGGGTCACGGCGTTGTCCGTGGCGCCGGTGATGGCGGAGATGATCTCTTCCTGCGAGGTGGACTTGACGTCGAAGACGCCGTTGTTCCGGCCGAGCCGGAGCACCGCCACCTTGTCCGCCACGGCCTTCACATCGGCCATGTTGTGGCTGATGAGGATGACCGCGTGGCCACGCTCACGCAGCCGCTCCACGAGGTCGAGCACCTGCGCGGTCTGCTCGACGCCGAGGGCGGCGGTGGGCTCGTCGAGGATGACGAGCTTGGGCTCGCCGAGCATCGAACGGGCGATGGCCACGGTCTGCCGCTGACCGCCGGAGAGCGAGGCGATCGGGATACGGACGCTGGGGATGCGGATCGAGAGCGTGCTGAGCAGCTCACGGGAGCGGCGCTCCATCTCCACCTCGTCGAGGACGCCGCGCTTGCGCAGCTCCCGGCCGAGGTAGAGGTTGCCGACGACGTCGATGTTGTCGCACAGCGCGAGGTCCTGGTAGACGGTCGCGATGCCCAGGTTCTGGGCGTCGTGCGGCTTGCCGATCGACACGGCCCTGCCTTCCCATTCGATGACGCCCTCATCGATGGGGTGCACTCCGGCGATCGTCTTGACCAGCGTGGACTTTCCGGCGCCGTTGTCGCCTACGAGGGCGACCACCTCGCCGCCGTGGACCTCAAGCTCTACGTCGGTGAGCGCCTGAACGGCACCGAACCGCTTGGAGACCCCGCGCAACGCCAGCACGGGCGTAGCGGACACGTGAACCATCTCCTTCGCCGCCTGACCGGCGGGGATGCCGCGCCGTAGGGGTGGCGCGGAGGTTGAGCAGAAGCGAACGACACTTGCGTCGATGGGAGAAGCGTTTCTGTCCGGTGCCCCGCCCCGATAGCGGGGGCTGGAAGGGGGCAGGGGCACCGGCAGGCTTCGAGGGCGGTCCCTTTCGGGACCCGGGGCCTACTTCAGGCCGAGCGCGTCGCAGGCGGCCTTGTACTTCGGGGTGCAGATCTCGGCGACGGTGTAGACGCCGTCCTTGAGGACCGTGTCCTTGATGTTGTCCTTGGTCAGCGAGACGACCGGGACGAGCACCGACGGGACGCCCTTCTGGGTGGGGCTGTCGACCTTGGACTTGGCGATCGAGTCGAGCTTCTCGCCCTTGGCGAGCGCCACGGCCATCTCGGCGGCGGCAGCGGCCTCCGGCGCGTACGGCTTGTAGACGCTGGCGAACTGCTCACCCGCGACGATCCGCTGCACACCGGCGAGCTCGGCGTCCTGGCCGGTGACCGGCGGGAGCTTGGAGAAGCCGGCGGCCTTCAGGGCGGTGATGATGCCGCCCGCCATGCCGTCGTTGGCGGAGTACACGCCGATGATCTTGTCCTTGCCGATGGCCGAGATCGCCGCCTCCATGTTGGCGTTGGCGTTCTCCGGCTTCCACTCCTTGGTGTCGTACTCCTTGCCGACGTTCACCTTGCCGTCGAGCTCGGCGTGGGCGCCCTTCTTGAACAGCGCGGCGTTCGGGTCGGTGATCGCGCCGTTCATCATCACGATCTGGCCGTCCTTGGCCTTGGCGCCGAGCGCGGCGAGGAGCGCCTTGCCCTGGACGTGGCCGACCTCTTCGTTGTCGAAGGAGGTGTAGGCGTCGATCGGGCCCTCGGCGAGGCGGTCGAAGGCGACGACGGGGATGCCCTCGTCCTTGGCCTTCTTCACGCTGCCGGCGATCGCCTTGGAGTCCACGGCGTCGATGATCAGCGCGTCGACCTTGTTGGTGATCATCGTGTCGACCTGCTGGGTCTGCAGCGTCGCGTCCTGCTTGGCGTTGGCGTAGACGACCTCGGCCTTGCCGTTCGTGAGCTCGCTGATCTTCTTCTCGATGAGCGGCTTGTCGAACTTCTCGTAGCGCGCGGTCTGGTTCTCGGGGAGAAGGAGACCGATCTTGATGTCGTCGCCCTTCGCGGCGCCGGTCTTGGAGCCGTTGTCCCCGGACTCCTTGGCGCTGCCACAGGCGGCGAGGGACACGGCCATCGCGGTGGCGGCCACAGCCACGGCGGCACGACGCATCTGCGTGTTCATTCAGAAACCTCCCTGACGAGGCCGCGTCCTTGCGGCCGAGGTGGCTCGAAGTCAACTCGGCCGCAACGCCAGCGTCAAGAAGTAAATTCTTAACGAGATGACAACGGTGCCGTTCGTTATCTAAGTGAAGGCAGGCGTCCCGGCCGGTACTGAACTGTCCAGAAGTGTCGAATCGCCCATTTCGCTGAGTACGAGTGCCAGCGCCCCCAGCACCTCGGCGCGTCCGCCCAGCGCCCCCGGAAGGACGGAGAGCTGGCGGGCCGCGCTGGGAATCGCGTACCTGGAGACCGATTCACGGATCGGTGCGAGGACCAATTCTCCCGCTTCGGCCAGATTCCCGCCGAGCACGACCCGGCTGGGATTGAGCAGATTGCACAGGTTGGCCACGCCGCTCCCGATGTGCCGTCCCACGTCGGCGATCACCCGGCGGCAGCCCGGATCGCCCTCCCGTGCGAGCTGCACGACGCGCTCCATGGTCAGATCCGGGCCGTGGCTCGGCTGGAGCAGCGGCAGGACGTACCGGGCGGCCGCGAAGGTCTCCAGGCAGCCACGGTTGCCGCAGCGGCAGACGGGACCCGACTCGTCCAGCGTGATGTGGCCGATCTCCCCGGCCGTACCGCCGGGGCCCCGGTAGATCTGTCCCTCTATGACCAGACCGGCGCCGACACCGCTGGCGACCTTGATGTACGCGAGGTCCTTGACCCCGCGGCCGCTCCCCCAGACCAGCTCGCCGAGCGCGCCGAGGTTGGCGTCGTTGTCGACGTACACCGGCACCCCGAGGCGGGCGGAGAGCTCCTCGCTGGGGTTGATCCCGGTCCAGCCCGGCAGGATCGCGGTGGAGCCGAGCGTTCCGGACTCGACGTCGATCGGGCCCGGGACGCCGAGGCCGACGCCGATGACCTTGTCCCGGCCGATCCCGGTGGCCTCGATGAGCCGTGTGACCAGCTGTTCCGCCCGTCCGAAGCCCTCCGCGGACGACGCGTCGACATCGAGCGGCTCGGACTCCTCGGCGAGCACCTGGTGGGCCAGGTTCCCGACCGCGACCCGGAGGTGGGTGTGGCCGAAGTCGACACCGATGACGACGCCGGCGTCCCCGCTGAGCGAGACGCTGCGGGCCCGGCGGCCGCCCGCCGACGTGGGCGTCACCTCGACGGTTCCGCCGTCCTTCAGTTCACGAACGATGTTGGAGACCGTGGCGGCGGACAGGCCGGTGCTCCTGGCGATCTCGGCCTGGGTGAGCGAACCGGCCATACGCACGGCACGTACGACCCGCTCGAGATTGGCCCGATGCAGAGATGTCTGCGACCCCGGAGTCTCCATCGACTCACACACTCCCGCTGTTTACTCCAACATGTGAACTCTAAGGGGAGCCTTTCGGGTCGCTTCCCGTCAAGACCTGAGCATGCGCGGAACCGCCCGCCGGCGGCTGCCGACGGGCGGTGTACGCGTCACGCGAAGGGCGCGGAGGCTGCTTCGGTACTCCTGCGGAGGCTGCTTCGGTACTACTTCAGAGCTCCTGCCGTCAGACCGGCGACGACCTGGCGCTGGAAGATGACGTACGCCGCCAGCACGGGCAGCATCGCCATCACCAGTCCGGCGAACAGCCCGGACCAGTCGCCCTTGTACCCCTGGCTGACCGCCAGCTGCACCAGGCCTTGGGAGAGCACCTTGTTCTCCTGCTCGGTGTTCAGCACCGTCGGCAGCATGTACTGGTTCCACTGCCCCAGGAAGTTGAAGATCCCGACGCTGATCAGCCCCGGCTTGGCCATCGGCAGCATGACCTGGAAGAACGTCCGGGTGTGCGAGGCCCCGTCGATCAGCGCCGCCTCGGCCACCGAGGTCGGCAGCGTACGGAAGAAGGCGGTCAGGAAGAACACGGTGAACGGCAGCGAGTAGGCGATGTAGACCAGGATCAGGCCGTGGATCGTGTTCAGCAGCTGAATGTTGTTCATGACGTAGAACAGCGGGACCAGCGCGAGCATGATCGGGAAGCTCATTCCTCCGATGAAGAGGAAGTAGATGAAGCGGTTCCCCGGGAAGTCGAAGCGGGCGAGGACGTACGCCGCCATGGAGCCGAGGAGCAGCGTGCCGGCCAGCGACCCGGCCACGACCAGGATCGTGTTGAGGAAGTAGTCGCTCATGTGCGCCTGGCTCCAGGCGCGCGACCAGTTCTCGAAGTGCAGCGTGTCCGGCAGCGACCACGGCGAGCTGAAGATCGCGTTGTCGTCCTTGAAGGACGTCATGACCGCCCAGAGCAGCGGCATGACGACCATGAAGGCCCAGAGGATCAGCATGCCGTGCGAGAAGACGTTGAGGACCTTGCCCTCGCCGCGCTTCTTCTTCGCCTTCGCCCCGGGCAGGTCGGTCTTCACCACGGGCGGCAGCGCCTCGGCGGTCCCGGCGCCCCCGGCGCCTCCGGCGGGAGAGGTTTCCGTCGTCTTCATCTCAGTACTCCAGCCGCTCGCGCCGGCCCAGCTTCATCACGACGGCCGCGAAGGCCAGCGTGACGATGAGCAGGGCGACGCCGATCGTGGTCGCATAGGCCGCCGCACCGTCGCGGAACGCCGACTGGTACACGTACAGAACCATCACCGTGGTCGAGTAGTCGGGACCGCCCGGACCCGTGGTCATGATCTGCACCACCGCGAAGGACTCGGCGCCGAGCGCGAGGATGCCCATGTAGACCCAGCCGGACTGGATGGTGTCCCAGAGCAGCGGCAGCGTGATGCGGAAGAACGTGGTGATCCGGCTCGCGCCGTCCAGCAGTGCCGCCTCGTAGAAGTCCTTGGGGATGGAGGCCATGCCCGCGGAGAACAGGACGACGAAGAAGCCGACCGTCGACCAGACGAGGACCGCCATCACACACCACAGGGCGAGGTCCGGGTCGCCCAGCCAGAGCGGCTGGATGCTGTCGAGGCCGATGGCCTTGAGGGCGGAGTTGATGGCTCCGCTCTCCGGGTTGTACGCGAACTGGAAGAGCAGGGCGACGATCGCGATCGAGAGCACCTGCGGGAAGAAGTAGGCGATCTTGTAGAAGGAGGAGCCGCGCACTCCGGAGACCGCGGCTCCCTTCCGGTGCCGTCCGCCGACATTGATCATGAAGGAGAAGAACAGCGCCAGGCCGATCGTCACCAGCGGCAGCAGCAGCGCGAACAACAGGCTGTGCTGGAGCGACTTCCAGAAGATGTCGTCGTCCAGAAGCCGCGCGTAGTTGTCGAAGCCGACCATCGTGAAGTCGGGACTCAGGCCGGTCCAGTCCGTGAAGGAGTAGTAGATGGACTGGACGAACGGCCAGATGACGAAGACCGCGTACAACGCCAAGGGGGCCGCGAGGAACCCCACGATGAACCGGTACTTGCCGTGTTGCATGGTTACCGATCCCGACCTTCCGGAGTGTGCTGCCGCTGGTGCCGTGTACTCCCGGGAGCCCGCCCCCGGGCCCCCGGGCCGCTCACTGGTGCTTGTAGTGCTTGATGGAGGAGTCCTGGGCCGCCTTGTCGGCGAAGCCCTGGATCTTGCTGATGGCCTCGGCCGGGGTGAGGCGTCCGGCCATCATCTCGCCCAGACCGGCGACGCCGATCTGCTCCTTCTGGAGCTTGACATACCAGTCCTGCAGGCGGGGGTTGACGACATTCGTTCCGGCCTTGTCGAGCGCGGCGACACCGGACTTCAGACCCGGCGTCAGCTCGATGCCGTCGGTGCCGCCGTTGAACGCGGTCAGCGACTTGACCTGCTTGGTGAAGTTCTTCGAGGACTCCTCGCTGAGCATGATGCGCAGCTGCTCCATGCCGCCCTCGACGTTCTTCGCCTTGGCCGGAACGATGAAGGGCTCGCCACCGGACGCCCAGATGGTGCCGAACGGCATCTTGTCCGACTTGTCGAGGCCGGAGGGGGCGGAGACCGCCAGGTTGAAGTCCTTGGGCATGGTGGCGGCCGCCTCGTTCTCCACCCAGGAACCGTTGGGGATGAACAGGGCCTTGCCCTTGGTCCAGGCGGTCTGGGACTGGATGTGGTCCAGGCCCGGGGTGCCCTTGAGGATGTAGCCCTTCTTGTAGAGCTCGTAGTACGCCTCGAACGCGGCCTTGACGGCCGGGTGCTTCCAGGCGTTGGGCTCCAGGTTGTCGATGGCGTCGAGGACCTCGACGCCGCCGATCTTGGCAATGAACGGGTAGAGCGAGAACGGAATGTAGTAAGGGTGCTTGCCCGCGTACGTCCAGCCGGCGATGCCCTGCTTCTTCGCCTTCTCGCACAGGGCGAGCATCTCGTCCCAGGTCTCGGGGTACTGGGCGTCGAGCTTGTCGAGCGCGGTCTGCGAGTACCAGACGCCGTAGACCGTGTAGGCGTAGTAGAAGATCCAGACCGGGTCGCCGTCGAACTGGCCCATCTCGACGATGCCCGGACGGAGCGTGTCGCGGACCTTCTTGTTCGGGTCGTCGATGGAGGCGGCGTCGAGCAGCGGGGTGAGGTCGGAGAGCTGCTTCTTGCCGACGAGGACGCCCATGTCCATCTGCTCGGCACCGGAGTTGTCGATGAGGTCCGGCGGGGTGCCGCCGTTGAAGCGCGGCTGGAGCTCCGACTGGATCTTCTGGGTGGCCTTGTGCTTGACCTTCGGGGCCTTCGGGAAGGCCGCGTTGAACTTCTTCTCGGCGTCGATCGCGTACTGCTGGCCGAATCCCCCGTCGAAGATCACGACCTCGAGGGCGGCGGTCTCGTTGACGCCGAGCGGGTTCTCCTTGGTGACCTTGCCCTTGTCGACCTTGTCGCCGCCGCTGCCGCCGTCGCCGCTGGCGCAGGCCGACAGGAAGCTCATCGTGGGAATGCCGGCCAGGCCGATTGCCGCCGATCGCTTGATCAGATCGCGACGGCCGAGACCGCCGTTCGTGTGCGCGGAGGTGGATCCCATGCTCAAGTCCTCGCCTTCTCCAGGACTCAGGCGGTGAACCGGTCGCCCGTCCTTCTCGCCTGAGGCGAAGGGCCCCGCCACCGCGGTCAATTACTGAAGCTGGGTCGTGCAGGGGTGTCGTGGGGAACGGAGAAGTGCAGGCGGCAGCCGGCGCTTTCGGCTGTCCGGCCGCCTCCCCCCGTCCCCCTTGTCCGCCACCGTGTCACCGGCAAGTCCGGACGCCGACAGGTATAGTCCACTTCCCGCCACGTGAGCAAGATCGAAAGCAAGGTTGGGCGGCAGTCTTTCCCGAGTTGAGACCTCGCGGACACGAGATCCCCGCCCGGATCCGTCCGCCGGCGGATTCTCACCGAATCGGCCGATTCCGTGTCCCCCACACCGCCAACACCCTTGACACCATGGGGCACTTACCTCCCTACTAGTGCCTGCGCATTGCGCCTGACAACGTTGTCCAGCATCGCTTCGGCGGGAGGAAAGGCTCAGTATGCAGCCCAGACCCAGCCCTCGGCACAGACTCACCCGCGCGGCCGCCCTGATGGCGGCCGCTTCCCTGTTGGTGGTGACGGCGCAGTCGGCGGCCGCCGCGCTCCCCTCCCCACCCACGGCCCCGTCCCAGGAATTCTCCACCTCGTTCGAAGCGGACGAAGCCCAGCCCGACTGGCGCAATACCGTCGAAACAGGCCCTGACGGAAAGAAGCGGTCCGCGGGGGTCGACGGGGGATTCTCCTCCGGAATACCGGGCAATGTCACCGACAAGGTCGTCGAACTGCGTGCCAGCGACGAGAACTCCGGCGCCGGCGAGACCAAGGAGAATCTGGTCGATCTCCAGCCGTCCACCAAATGGCTGGCGTTCGAGCCGACGGCCTGGGTCGAGTTCGACATGGACGCCCCGGTCAAGGTCGTCACCTACGCGCTCACGTCGGCCAACGACTTCGACATCCGCGACCCCAAGGACTGGACCCTCAAGGGCTCGCCGGACGGCCAGGAATGGAAGGTCCTGGACAGTCGCGAGGGGCAGACCTTCGAGAAGCGCTTCCAGACCAGGACCTACGACATCAGTGCCGCGAACGCGGCCCCGTACGCGCACTACCGGCTGGAGATCAGCAAGAACAACGGCGCCTCGGACATCACCCAGCTGGCCGATGTCCAGTTCTCCGACGGGAACACGCAGACCCCGGCCCCGGAGGACATGCGCAGCCAGGTCGACCGCGGCCCCGGCGGCTCCCCCACGGCGAAGGCCAACGCCGGCTTCACCGGAAAGCGCGCCCTGAAGTACGCGGGCACGCACAAGCCGGACGGCCGCGCGTACTCGTACAACAAGATCTTCGATGTCGACACGGCCGTGCGGCGCGACACGGAACTCTCGTACCGGATCTTCCCGTCGCTTCCCGAGACCGACCTCAACTACCCCGCCACGAACGTGGCCGTCGATCTCGCGTTCACCGACGGCACCTATCTGAGTGACCTCCGGGCGGCCGACTCGCACGGCGGGCTGTTGACGCCGCAGGGACAGGGCGCCGCCAAGCGGCTCTATGTGAACCAGTGGAACCAGGTGGCGTCCCGGATCGGCTCGGTCGCGGCCGGCAAGACCGTGGACCGGATCCTGGTGGCGTACGACTCCCCCAGGGGCCCGGCGAAGTTCCAGGGCTGGGTCGACGACATCCGCCTCGCGCCCAAGGCGCCCGAGAAGCGGCTCGCGCATCTTTCGGACTACGCCTCGACCGTCCGCGGGACGAACTCCAGCGGCTCGTTCTCGCGCGGCAACACCTTCCCGGCGACCGCGGTGCCGCACGGCTTCAACTTCTGGACCCCGGTCACCAACGCGGGCTCGCTCAGCTGGCTGTACGAGTACGCGCGCGCCAACAACGCCGACAATCTGCCGACCGTGCAGGCGTTCAGCGCCAGCCATGAGCCGAGCCCCTGGATGGGCGACCGGCAGACCTTCCAGCTGATGCCGTCCATCGCCGAGGGCACGCCCGACCCGGCGCGCACAGCCCGCGCGCTCCCCTTCCGCCACGAGAAGGAGACGGCGCGTCCGCACTACTACGGTGTGGCGTTCGAGAACGGGCTGAAGGCGGAGATCGCCCCCACGGACCATGCGGCGATGATGCGGTTCACCTATCCCGGTGAGAACGCCGCGGTGCTCTTCGACAACGTCACCGACCAGGCCGGGCTCACGCTCGACCCGGCGACGAGCTCCTTCACCGGCTACTCGGACGTCAAGAGCGGTCTGTCCACGGGCGCCACCCGGCTGTTCGTGTACGGCGCCTTCGACGCGCCCGTCACCTCGTCCGCCGCACAGGGCGTCAAGGGCCATCTGCGCTTCGACGCGGGTGCGGACCGTACGGTGACATTGCGCATTGCAACGTCACTGATCAGCATCGACCAGGCGAAGAAGAACCTCGCCGCCGAGATCCCGGCGTCGGCGAGCTTCGGCGGGATCAAGGACCGCGCGCAGGACGCCTGGGACGACATCCTCGGCCGGGTGGAGGTCGAGGGAGCGACCCACGACCAGCTGGTGACCCTCTACTCGTCGCTCTACCGGCTGTACCTGTACCCCAACTCGGGCTTCGAGAAGGTCGACGGCAAGGACAAGTACGCGAGCCCGTTCTCCGCGCAGACCGGCCCCGACACCCCGACCCACACGGGCGCGAAGATCGTCGACGGCAAGGTGTACGTCAACAACGGCTTCTGGGACACCTACCGGACGACCTGGCCGGCGTACTCCTTCCTGACGCCGAAGAAGGCGGGCGAGCTGGTGGACGGATTCGTCCAGCAGTACAAGGACGGCGGCTGGATCTCCCGCTGGTCCTCCCCCGGCTATGCCGATCTGATGGCGGGCACCTCGTCCGACGTCGCCTTCGCCGACGCGTACGTCAAGGGCGTGCGCGGCTTCGACGCGGAGGCGGCGTACGAGGCCGCGCTGAAGAACGCGACCGTGGCGCCGCCCAGCAAGGGTGTCGGCCGCAAGGGCATGGAGACCTCACCGTTCCTCGGCTATGCCTCGACGGAGACCCATGAGGGCCTGTCGTGGTCGCTGGAGGGCTACCTCAACGACTACGGCCTCTCCAAGATGGCCGACGCCCTGTACGCGAAGACGAGGAAGGCGCGCTACAAGGAGGAGTCGGCGTACTTCCTCAACCGGGCCCGTAACTACGTCACCCTCTTCGACTCCAAGGCCGGTTTCTTCCAGGGCCGGAATCTGAAGGGCGACTGGCGGGTTCCCTCGGCGCAGTACGACCCGCGCGTCTGGGGCTACGACTACACCGAGACCAACGGATTCGGGTACGCCTTCACCGCCCCGCATGACTCACGCGGCCTCGCCAATCTCTACGGCGGCCGCCCGGCCCTCGGCAAGAAGCTGGACACCTACTTCAGCACTCCGGAGACGGCCTCGCCGGAGTTCGTCGGCTCGTACGGCAGCGTCATCCATGAGATGACGGAGGCCCGCGACGTACGGATGGGCATGTACGGGCATTCCAACCAGGTCGCCCACCATGTCACCTACATGTACAACGCGGCCTCGCAGCCCTGGAAGACTCAGGAGAAGGTGCGCGAGGTCCTCTCCCGCCTCTACACCGGCAGCGAGATCGGACAGGGCTACCACGGCGACGAGGACAACGGCGAACAGTCCGCCTGGTACCTCTTCTCGGCGCTCGGCTTCTATCCGCTGGTGATGGGCAGCGGGGAGTACGCGATCGGCTCACCGCTGTTCACCAAGGCCACCGTGCGTCTGGAGAACAGCCGCACCCTGGTGGTCAAGGCCCCCAAGAACAGCGCGCGGAACATCTATGTCCAGGGCCTGAAGGTCAACGGCGCTTCCTGGAACTCCACCGCGCTGCCGCACGCGCTGCTCGCGCGCGGCGGAACGCTGGAGTTCGACATGGGCGCGAAGCCGTCGGACTGGGGCACGGGCAGGAACGCCGCTCCGGTGTCCGTCACGACGGACGACAAGGTTCCGTCGCCGCGGCACGATGCGATCAGCGGGACGGGCGCGCTCTTCGACAACTCCTCCGGTACGGAGGCGGCGGTGGAGGTCGCCGCTCCCGTGGAGCTGCCGGTGACGTCCGGTACCCGCGCGGTCCAGTACACGCTGACCTCGTCGGCACGGGACAAGGCGCCGACGGGCTGGGTGCTGCAGGGCTCGCGCGACGGCGCGACCTGGACGGATGTGGACAAGCGGTCCGGTGAGTCGTTCGCCTGGGACAAGCAGACCCGGGTCTTCACGGTCGCGCGTCCGGGGACGTACGAGAAGTACCGGCTGGTGCCGGCCGGGGCGGCGACGCTCGCAGAGATCGAGCTGATCTCGTAGCCGGGACGGTGCACGACGGTACGCACAGCGGCGGGGCCACAGCCGAGGAGGCTGCGGCCCTGCCGTATGTCCCTGTGCCGCGGTCCGGCACACCGTGGGCCCGGACCACGTCGAACAGGGGGGCGGTGATCGTGACCGGAGGGCCTGCCGGAAGATGACCGTCATGTCGAACACTTCGCGGCGCAGTCTGCTTGCCACTTTCGCGGCTTCTGCCGCCTCCGTCCCCCTCAGCGGTCTGGCCGCCGCGCCCGCACGCGCCGCCGAGTCCGCCGCCGCCTCCGTACAGCCGCTCGCGGCCCCGGCGGGGCTCGGCTCGGCGCGGTCCTCGGTGACCCTGGTCCCGCTGGACGCGTCGTTCTTCTCCCAGGTGTCGCTGACCACCCCGCTCACCGCCACCATGCTGCCGGGCACCCCGGCGCGTACCGAGGTCACCTCCGGCGGCAAGCGGGTCGCGCTGCTGACCCACGGGGCCCGGACCGTCGTTCTGCCCGGCCCGGAGCGTACGTTCACCGAGAACAAGAAGCCCTTCGTGGACGACTTCCAGCGCCTCGCGCCCGACGTCGATCTGCAGGACGATCACCCCGACTTCTGGGGAACTTCGCCGGGCGGCGGCAGTTGGTCCACGTTCGGGCCCACCGACACCAAGACGACGGACTACTCACTGGTGCCGGGCAGCGCCGTCATCAACGTCAGCACCGAGAACAAGAGCCGCTGGGCGACGGTGCGCGACGACGAGATCAGCGACGTGGACGTGCGGACCACGGCCACGTTCGACAAGGTGCCCACCGGTCAGGCTTGTTCGTACGCCCTTGTCTTCGGCTACGACGGTGTGTTCGACAACTACCGGGCCCGGCTGTCCTTTCTCACGACCGGCGCGGTCGAGCTGCGGGTCGAGAAGGAGGTCGCCAACACCGTCACCCAGTTGACCTCGGCGCTCACCCTCGCCACGGGCAATCCCGCGGGCACCGCGTGGACGATCCGGGTCCGTCGCGAGGGCGCGGGCATACAGGTCAAGGCCTGGCGTGCGAGCGCCGCCGAGCCGTCCGCGTGGGCCGTCGACATCAGCGATCCCACCATCGCCAAGGGCCGGGTGGGGCTGCGCGCGTTCGCCGGCACCGGCTGCACCAGCCTTCCGGTGAAACTGACCGTCAGCCGCTTCCAGGTGGACGCCGCCGACTGGGCGGTGCCCCCCAGCGTCACGCACGGCGACTGGGTGCGGGTGCTGCCCGAGCCGTTCGACGGGAACTGGACGCCGGAGCTGGAGCAGACCATCCGCGGCTGGGCCGGTTCGACGGCGCCGGACGTGCTCGCGTACGCGGCGATGTTCCTCGCCGGGGCGCCGGCCGTGACGAGCGGGGCCGGCCAGACCAACGGCAAGAAGGTGCTGGGCGGGGCGGGCTACGGTTACCTGGACCCGCAGGGCTACCGCTACGAGGGCGCCGACTTCCACGAGTACATGAACCTCGGCTGGACTTTCCCCGACGGGACCTACGTCGGGCCGTCCAGCAAACAGATCGGCAACCTCGACTGCTCGGGCTACACCCGCATGGTCTACGGCTACCACATGGGCGTGCCGATGGCCGCTGACGAGGACACTTCGGGGAACCGGATCCCGCGCAGGTCCCGGCACATGGTCGACTACGCGCCCGGTGTGCGTATCGACCGGACCGACGGGACGAACCCGCCCACGGCGACTCTGCTGCAGCCCGGCGACCTCGTGCTGTTCAACGCCGACTCGGGCGACGACGCCCTGCCGATCGTCACCGTCGACCATGTCGGCATCTACCTGGGCGAGGACGCGGCCGGCAAACGCCGCTTCCTGTCCAGCCGCAAGACCAGCAACGGACCGACCATGTCCGACCTGGGCGGTGCCTCGCTCCTGGACGGCACCGGCACCTACGCCAAGAAGCTGCACACCGTGCACCGCATCTGACGCCGCGGCCGGCCGCAGGACGAGGCGGCGCCGCCGTGGGTCGTCCGAAGGATGTAGCGGAAAGTGCCGGCGGATCGGCCCTGGCGTCGATCCGCCCGGCGGGACCCGCGGCCTGGCGTTTTCAATGACGGAAGGCGGTCGCACGATGCCCGACACCGGCCTCGGCCCGCTGCTCGGTGAACTGACCCGGGTCGCGGAGCTTCCCCTGGAGCGGGGCGAGACCCTGCCCGCCCGCGCGTACACGTCCCCCGCGTTCCACCGGCTGGAGCGTGGGCGGATCTTCGCCGGCGACGTCATCTTCATGCCGGCGAGCCAGGGGCCGGGCACGGCTGACGGGCCGCCGGTTTCCCGAATCTCCCGCACACAGTGTGCAGGCATGGATACGTTCGGTGGTGTGCCTGCACCCAAGGATCTGGACCCGTACACCGACCCCCGCGCGTTCTACGGCTCGGAGCTGCGCCGTCTGCGGGAGGCCGTTCCCTACTCCCAGGAGAAGCTCGGCGAGCTGGTCTTCTGCTCGGGTACGTACATCGGCCAGTTCGAGTCGGCGGCGAGACGGCCCCAGCAGCTGCTGTCGAAGCAACTGGATGAAGTGCTGGGGAGCGGCGAGCATCTTCAGCGGTTGTGCCGTCTGGCGCGTACGACGAAGGTGGCGGACTACTTCGCGGACGCGGCGGAGCTGGAGCAGCAGGCGAAGACGATCAGTGAGTACGTTCCCGTGCTGGTGCCGGGGCTCTTGCAGACGGAACGCTACGCACGCACGGTCACGCGCACCGCGCAGCCGTTCGCCGCGCAGGACACCGTAGAGCAGCTCGTCCGCGCCCGGATGGACCGCCAGCGGATCCTCGACGACCCAGCACACCCGGTGTTGTGGGAAATCATCCCCGAGGCCGCGCTCCGAGCACCCATGGGCGGCCCTGAGGCCATGTGGGAACAGCTGCTTCATATCATGGAGTTGGCGCAGCGGACCCGGATCATGGTGCAGGTGCTGACCTTCGCCAACATGACCGAGGCGTTCATCGACAGCATGGTCTCGATCATGACCTTCGACGACGCACCCACCATCGTGTACGCAGAAGGCGCGGGCAGCGGCCAACTCATCGACGAACCCGCCCTGGTCGAGCACTGCATGAAGTCATACGATCTCGCAAGGGCCGCCGCGCTGTCACCTGCGGCATCCCTGGACATGCTCCGCTCGCTGGCGAAGGACTACGCGAACCCATGACCACCACACACGATCTGGCTCATGCCGTCTGGCGCACGTCGTCCTACAGCGACGGCACGGGAGGCAACTGCGTCGAGGTCGCCGACAACGTCCCCGGCGTCATCCCCGTCCGCGACAGCAAGGCCCCCAAGGGCCCCGCGCTCGTGTTCCGGGCCCCGGGCTGGGCGTCGTTCGTCACGGCGGTCCGGAACGGCGCTCTCTGACCTCGCGCTTGCGTACGGCGCTGGACACGGCGAAGGGCCGCACCCCCGGGCGACGGGAGTGCGGCCCTTCGTACGTGGCCGGACCGCTTACTTACGGATCAGGCTGCGCAGCACGTACTGCATGATGCCGCCGTTGCGGTAGTAGTCGGCCTCACCGGGGGTGTCGATACGGACGACCGCGTCGAACTCGACGCCCGTGTCGGTGGTGACCTTGACCGTACGCGGGGTGGTGCCGTCGTTCAGCTCGGTGACGCCGGCGATGGAGAAGGTCTCCTCACCCGTCAGACCGAGGGACTGGGCCGAGGCGCCCTCCGGGAACTGCAGCGGGAGGACACCCATGCCGATGAGGTTCGAGCGGTGGATGCGCTCGTACGACTCGGCGATGACGGCCTTGACGCCGAGCAGCGCGGTGCCCTTGGCGGCCCAGTCGCGGGACGAGCCGGAGCCGTACTCCTTGCCGGCCAGGACGACCAGCGGGATGCCCTGCTCGATGTAGTTGCGCGAGGCGTCGTAGATGAAGGAGACGGGACCGTCGGCCTGCGTGAAGTCGCGGGTGTAGCCGCCCTCGGTGCCCGGCGCGATCTGGTTGCGCAGGCGGATGTTGGCGAACGTACCGCGGATCATGACCTCGTGGTTGCCGCGGCGCGAGCCGTAGCTGTTGAAGTCGCGGCGCTCGACGCCGTGCTCCGTGAGGTACTGGCCGGCCGGGGTGTCGGCCTTGATGGCGCCGGCCGGGGAGATGTGGTCGGTGGTGACCGAGTCGCCGAGCTTGGCGAGGACGCGGGCACCGGCGATGTCGGTGACCGGGGTGGTCTCCATCGTCATGCCCTCGAAGTACGGGGGCTTGCGGACGTAGGTGGACTGCGGGTCCCACTCGAAGGTGTTGCCGGTCGGGATCGGCAGGGCCTGCCACTGGGCGTCGCCCGCGAAGACGTCCTGGTAGGACTTGTTGAACATGTCCTCGCCGATGGCGTTGGCGACGACGTCGTTGACCTCGGCCTCGGTCGGCCAGATGTCGGTCAGGTAGACCGGGTTGCCCTCGGTGTCGGTGCCGAGCGCGTCGCGGGTGATGTCGACCTTCATGGAGCCCGCGATGGCGTACGCGACGACCAGCGGCGGGGAGGCCAGGTAGTTCATCTTGACGTCGGGGTTGATGCGGCCCTCGAAGTTCCGGTTGCCGGAGAGGACCGAGGTGACCGCCAGGTCGTGCTCGTTGACCGCCTTGGAGACCTCCTCCGGCAGCGGGCCGGAGTTGCCGATGCAGGTGGTGCAGCCGTAGCCGACGAGGTTGAAGCCGACCTTGTCGAGGTACGGGGTCAGGCCCGCCTTGTCGAAGTAGTCGGTGACGACCTTCGAGCCCGGGGCGAGCGTGGTCTTGACCCACGGCTTGCGGGTCAGGCCCTTCTCCACGGCCTTCTTCGCGACGAGCGCGGCGGCGACCATGACGTACGGGTTCGAGGTGTTGGTGCAGGAGGTGATCGCGGCGACGGTGACGGCGCCGTGGTCGATCTCGTACGTGGTGCCGTCGGGGGCCGTGACCAGGGTCGGGCGGGTCGGGACGCCGTTGTGCTCGGCCGGGGCGTCGGAGGCCGGGAAGGACTCCTTGCCCGCCTCGTCGTCGTCCTCGACGTAGTTGCGCACGTCCTGCGCGAACTGCTGGGCGGCGCCGGCGAGGACGATACGGTCCTGCGGGCGCTTCGGGCCGGCGATGGAGGGGACGACCGTCGCGAGGTCGAGCTCCAGCTTCTCGGAGAAGTCGGGCTCGGCGGACGGGTCCAGCCAGAGGCCCTGCTCCTTGGCGTACGCCTCGACCAGCGCGACCTGCTGCTCGTCGCGGCCCGTCAGGCGCAGGTACTTCAGGGTCTCGTCGTCGATCGGGAAGATCGCGGCGGTGGAGCCGAACTCCGGCGACATGTTGCCGATGGTGGCGCGGTTGGCGAGAGAGGTGGCGGCGACGCCCTCACCGTAGAACTCGACGAACTTGCCGACGACGCCGTGCTTGCGCAGCATCTCGGTGATCGTGAGGACGAGGTCGGTGGCGGTGGTGCCCGGGGTGAGCTCACCGGTCAGCTTGAAGCCGACGACGCGCGGGATGAGCATCGAGACCGGCTGGCCGAGCATGGCGGCCTCGGCCTCGATGCCGCCGACGCCCCAGCCCAGCACGCCGAGGCCGTTGACCATGGTGGTGTGCGAGTCGGTGCCGACGAGGGTGTCGGGGTAGGCCTGGCCGTTCCGGACCATGACCGTGCGGGCCAGGTGCTCGATGTTCACCTGGTGGACGATGCCGGTGCCGGGCGGGACGACCTTGAACTCGTCGAAGGCGGTCTGGCCCCAGCGCAGGAACTGGTAGCGCTCCTTGTTGCGGCCGTACTCCAGCTCCACGTTCTGCGCGAAGGAGTCGGGGGTGCCGAACTTGTCGGCGATGACGGAGTGGTCGATGACCAGCTCGGCGGGGGCGAGCGGGTTGATCTTCGCCGGGTCGCCGCCGAGCTCCTTGACGGCCTCGCGCATGGTGGCGAGGTCCACGACACAGGGCACGCCGGTGAAGTCCTGCATGATCACGCGGGCCGGCGTGAACTGGATCTCCTGGCTGGGCTGCGCCTGCGAGTCCCAGCCGCCGAGCGCCCGGATGTGGTCGGCGGTGATGTTCGCGCCGTCCTCGGTGCGGAGCAGATTCTCCAGCAGGACCTTGAGGCTGTAGGGGAGGCGGGCGGACCCCTCGACCTTGTCCAGCCTGAAGATCTCGTACGACTCGTCGCCCACGCGCAGCGTGCTGCGGGCGTCGAAGCTGTTCGCCGACACGACAGTCTCCTTCATCAATGTGCGCGTACTGACCGCATCCTGCCGCCTGCGTCCTCCCAGCGATCCGCTAAGGTAAGGCTTAGTTAGGCCACCCTTAGTAAGCGACCCCGGCGGACGGCGGTGCGGTACGCCTCCGTACAGATATCTCGATGTCGAGATAACTCTAGTACATGACCGCTGAACGGTCATGCCCGGACGCCCCGGTAGCGGCCCGCACGATGCCGCAATCCGGCCGTAAGCACCCATTTCATGGTGGTGCGACCGGCCTTCGCGACAGCGCGGCGCACCCTCGGCAGCCACCCGAATGGACCACACCTTTTGTCCGAGTTGGTCCAGTGATGGACCATCAAAACAGGGTGTCACCCGGATGGTCCATCCCATTGGACGTCTCATCTCATATCTGAGATAGCCTGCCCCTATGGCAGACGACTACCTCGTACGCATCGGCAAGCTCATCCGTGACGCCCGACAGCACCGGGGCTGGACACAGACACAGCTCGCCGAGGCACTCGGCACCAGCCAGAGCGCCGTCAATCGCATCGAGCGCGGCAATCAGAACATCAGCCTTGAGATGATTGCCCGGATCGGTGAGGCGCTCGACAGCGAGATCGTGTCGCTCGGCTACGCCGGGCCCATGCATCTGCGGGTCGTCGGCCGGCGCCGGCTCTCCGGGGCCATCGACGTCAAGACCAGCAAGAACGCCTGCGTCGCCCTGCTGTGCGGCGCACTGCTCAACAAAGGCCGCACCGTACTGCGCCGTGTCGCGCGGATCGAAGAGGTCTACCGGCTGCTGGAGGTCCTCAACTCCATCGGCGTACGGACCCGCTGGATCAACGACGGCACCGACCTCGAGATCGTCCCGCCGGCCCGCCTCGACATGGACGCGATCGACGCGGAAGCCGCACGCAGGACCCGGTCGATCATCATGTTCCTCGGTCCGCTGCTGCACCGGATGGACCAGTTCCGCCTGCCGTACGCCGGCGGCTGCGACCTCGGTACCCGCACCATCGAGCCGCACATGATCGCGCTGCGCCGCTTCGGTCTCGACATCACCGCGACCGAGGGTCTGTACCACGCCGTCGTCGAGCGGTCGACCACCCCGGACCGTCCCATCGTGCTGACCGAGCGCGGCGACACCGTGACCGAGAACGCGCTGCTCGCGGCCGCCCGCCACGACGGCGTCACCGTCATCCGCAACGCCTCCTCCAACTACATGGTCCAGGACCTGTGCTTCTTCCTGGAGACGCTGGGCGTACGCGTGGGGGGCATCGGCACGACCACACTGACCGTGCACGGCGTGGCCACCATCGACGTGGACGTCGACTACTCCCCCTCCGAGGACCCGGTCGAGGCGATGAGCCTGCTCGCCGCCGCCGTGGTCACGGAGTCCGAGCTGACCATCCGCCGGGTGCCGATCGAGTTCCTGGAGATCGAGCTCGCCGTCCTGGAGGAGATGGGCCTCGACCACGACCGCTCGGCTGAGTACACCGCGGACAACGGCCGCACGAGGCTGGTGGATCTGACCGTGCGCCCCTCCAAGCTGGAGGCGCCGATCGACAAGATCCACCCCATGCCCTTCCCGGGCCTCAACATCGACAACGTGCCGTTCTTCGCGGCGATCGCCGCCGTCGCCCAGGGCCAGACCCTCATCCACGACTGGGTCTACGACAACCGCGCGATCTACCTCACCGACCTCAACCGCCTCGGCGGCCGCCTCCAGCTGCTCGACCCGCACCGCGTCCTCGTCGAGGGCCCGACCCGCTGGCGCGCCGCCGAGATGATGTGCCCGCCGGCACTGCGCCCCGCCGTGGTCGTCCTGCTGGCGATGATGGCGGCCGAGGGTACGTCGGTGCTGCGCAACGTGTACGTCATCAACCGCGGCTACGAGGATCTGGCGGAGCGGCTGAACTCGGTGGGGGCGCAGATCGAGATCTTCCGCGACATCTGACGGAACGCCGCCACACCTTTTCTGACCTGCGGAACGCCGGCCGGAAAGGGTGCGGTGGCAGCTGTGGGACTGCTCTGGGACTTCGCGTCCGGACTGGGCTGCTTCCGCTCCGACGGGGCCGACGCCCTGACCGCCCTGTACGCGCTGGACGACGCGCCGGCGCCGCGGACCCGGCAGACCCTGGAGCGGGCAGCAGCGGCGCAGGAAGCGCTGGCGACCACGGAGCACGAGCTGAGCGAGCGCTCCCGCGAACTCGCCGCCTGTCAGGACCGGCTGGAGCGCATCAAGGCGGAACGGGGCACGATGTTCGCGAGTTCGAGCACGCGCCCGGCACCCGCATCTGGGCCTCCGCGTACACGACCCGGTGCTGGTCACGCGCCTCGCTCAGCGGCTGCCGCACGGACCGCGGATCCTCGTCGCGGCCCAGCGCGTGCAACTGGTCGGTGAGCGCGGTCAGATACTGCCGGGCCGAGGTGTTGAGCGCCACATAGCAGGACCGCAGCTCCTGGGCCTCGCTGCGCCGCTCCCGCAACCACCGACCAGCCGGGCACGGCGGGGGTGCGGCGACACCGTCAGTCCGAGGGCAGTGCCTGTTCCGTCCAGACGGTCTTGCCGCCGCTGGTGTAACGCGTCCCCCAGCGCAGGACGAGCTGGGCGACGATGAACAGTCCGCGCCCGCCTTCGTCGTCGTCCCCGCTGTGGCGCGGGTGCGGCGCGGTGTGCCCGGCGTCCGCGACTTCGCACACCAGCGTGCGGTCGTGGATGAGCCTCAGGTGCAGCGGCCCCTCGGCATACCTGACCGCATTGGTGACCAGCTCGCTGGCGATCAGCTCGGTGGAGAACACCAGCTCGTCCAGGCCCCAGTCGCTCAGCCGGCCGGCGACCAGCTCCCGCGCGCGGCCGGCGGCGACCGGTTCCGCGGGCAGGTCCCAGGCGGCGACCCTGCCGCTGTCGAGCTCGCGCGTACGGACCAGCAGGAGGGCCGTGTCATCGGTGGTCGTGCCGCCCGGAAGCAGTTCGCGGATGACACGGTCACAGAGTTCCTCCAGGGAATCCGCGCCCTCGCCGAGGACCCTCCCCAGGGTTTCCAGCCCTTTGTCGATGTCCCGGTCACGGGCCTCGACCAGACCGTCCGTGAAGAGGGCCACCAGACTGCCCACCGGCAGTTCGACCTCGAGGGATTCGAAGGGCAGCCCGCCCAGCCCCAGGGGTGGGCCGGCCGGCAGATCCGGGAAGCTGACGTGTCCGTCGAGTGCCACGACCGCGGGCGGCAGATGGCCCGCGCGGGCCACGGTGCAGCTCCGCGACACGGGGTCGTAGACCGCGTAGAGGCAGGTGGCACCGAGGACGACAGCGTCGTCGCCGGGACACTCGCAGAGGGCGTCGGCGCTGTGCTCCGACGACTGCCCCACGAGATCGTCGAGCCGTTTGAGGAGTTCGTCGGGAGGCATGTCCATGGGTGCGAGCGCGCGTACCGTCGTCCGCAGCCGTCCCATGGTGGCCGCCGCGTGGAGCCCATGGCCCACCACGTCCCCGACGACGAGCCCGACGCGCGTCCCGGACAGCGGGATG
This sequence comes from Streptomyces sp. NPDC043870, assembly GCF_056435785.1. Lineage (NCBI taxonomy): Bacteria > Bacillati > Actinomycetota > Actinomycetes > Kitasatosporales > Streptomycetaceae > Streptomyces > Streptomyces sp. NPDC043870. The sequence goes on along the minus strand of NZ_JBWKDT010000020.1, from coordinate 98,998 downwards.
ACGTCGAACCAGTCGCCGCCGACGCCGCTCAGATCGTCCGTGGGCAGATAGCGGTGGGCCACTTCGACCGCCGAGTTCGGCGCCAGATGCTGGGGCAGGAGCTGGCGCTGGAGTGCCAGGGCCGCGGCGCGTTCGCGGGTGAAGCGGCGAGCGTTGTCGACGGACACCGCGGCACGGGTGACCAGCTCGTCCGCCACCGCGACGGCACCACTGTCGAAGACGCCCGACTCGCCGCCGCGTACGAAGGTGACGAGGCCCAGGGCGCTGCCCCCGGCGCGCAGCGGCGCGACCAGGGTGTTGTCCTCGACCACCAGCCCGCCCGAGGCAAGGCTGCGGTGCTGGGGTGAGCCGTCCGGGTACCGCACCGGACGCGGTGGACGGCCCCACGCACCCGTGGTGTCCGCTGCGCCGCCGGGTGCTGCCGAGCGGGAGGAGGCGCGGACCAGTTCGATGCCCGCCTGGCCTGAGCTGCCGGGCACCTCACCGTCCAGCACCGCCGGGGCGAGATCGACCTCGACACGGTCGGCGAACCCGGGCACCGCCACCTGGGCCAGCTCGTCCGCGGTGACGATCACGTCGAGCGTGGTTCCGACCCGGCGCCCGGCCTCGACCAGCAGATTGACCTGCCGCTGCGCCTCGTAGCGGTCGGAGATGTCGAACGCGTCCTCGCACAGGCCGATCACATGGCCGTCCGCGTCCTGCAGCCGGTAGTAGGAACAGGACCACAGGTGTTCCCGTCCGGGGTCGCTGGGCTGCTCCGCGCGGAAGTGCAGGTCGAGGATCGGCTCTCCGGCCTCCAGCACCTGGCGCATGACCCCGTCGAGCGTCTCCGGATATCCGCGTGTCACGAATCTGCCTTCGGGGTACAGCTCGTCGGCGAGCCCGCCCCGGACTTCCGCGAGCGGCCGCCCGAGCTCCGCCTCGGACGCGGCGTTGCACCATACGAGACGGAGATCGGTGTCGTAGATGGCGAGACCCAGAGGTGACTGGGTGGCCAGACCGTGCAGCATGGCCAGCAGGGATTCCCAGTCTCTGAGCTGCTCGCGGTCGGCCGCCACGAGGACCCGCTCCGCCGGGCCGGTACCGGAGAGGGAACAGACCGCAGTGACAAGTTGCAGAAGGTGACCGTCCCGGTGGACGGCGACCTGCACGTCGCGCCCCGGGACGGGCGGGTCCGGGCCCCCGGCGGTCCGTCCGGCCGACGCGGATTCGGCCGCGGCCACCAGGAAGGTGCCGACGGGCCGTCCGACGATCTCGTCCGGGCGGTAGCCGAGGAGCTCCTGGGCCGCAGGACTCCAGCCGATGACCATGTCCTGGGCGTCGAGGACGAGCGTGGCGGCTTTCGTGACGTCCAGCGGGCCACGGAAGTCGGCGTCCCCGGTCGCCTTCCTTGCGTAGCTCATGACGCCCTCACCGGCCTGCTTCATCAGGTTCCACAATCCGCCTGATGCCGACCCCGCGCAACCGTCGGACCGGTCGTGCGCCCAAGCCCGCGTGACCATGCCGAGCCCCTGACCCGGAGGGGCTGAGCCATCGCCCTCATCCGCTCCGGTGCCGCCCACGGCACCGGGTGGTCACACCCTTTCCAGGACCATCCGGAGAACGGTGGTGCGCCGCTCACGCAGGAACTTGAGCGCTGCACGTTGCTCTCTGATGATGTCGGAAACTGCGTCTTCGCCGATGAGTTCGGCGCCCCGGGCCCGGTTGGCCCGGCCCCGTTCCAGCCAGCTCTGCACGGTCAGTACGCCGTCTTCCGGATTGCTGCGCAGCTCGAGAACCCTGAACAGTCCGCGGCTCGCCTCGGTCAGCTCGGCGCGGTTCGGAAGGAAGCACTCGGGAAACACCTTGCGTGATGCGTGCAGACCCTCCCGGATGTTCTTCGCGCCGTCGTAGATGTCTTCCTTGAGGCCGAGCCGCCCCCCCTTGCCGTTGCCGTCCGTGCTGCTCTGCGGGTCCAGCCGCCGGGCCGGCAACACCAGGGACGAGAGCCATCCGCGGTCGTTCCACGCGTTGGCCTGCAAGGACATCCGCCCACCGGGTACCAGCCAGGAATGGCTGCGCTCGAAGAACTCGCGGTAGCGGGCCACACGCTTCGCCCGCCACATGGTGTTGCCCGCGAAATGCTCGATGGCCTCGATGGCGATGATGGCGTCGTAGGGCGCGTCCGGCTCATGGTCGTACCAGTTCTCGGCCCGGATCTCGCAGTGCGGCCAGCCCTGGTCGCGTACCCACGCGGCTTGACCCGGACTCATGGTGATCCCCACCACGTGCTGGACGTGGTGCGTCTCCACCAGTCGCTGCATGAGACTGCCCCAGCCACAGCCGACGTCGAGGACGCGCCCCGCGCCCACGGCCCGCGCCGCCTCGGCGTGGTGGTCGAGTTTGCGCAGCTGGGCGGATTCGAGCGTGTCACCGGGCTCCCACATTCCGTAGGAGTAGACGAGTTCGGGGCCCAGGGTCAGCCGGTAGAAGTCGCCCAGGAAGTCGTACTGGTGACGGATCGCCTGGGACGACGTGCCTTTGTAGGCAGAGGATTTCCTCGATCCGGACAACACCATCACCTGCCTGTCGATTCGGCGCGGAGCGGGCGGCCGGGTGTCGGCCGACAGCACAAAGGGCGCATAACAACCATTTCATGCTAGCCCGGGTGCAATCGTTCAGCGAGGTCACAGCCCGTGAGCGGGCTCCGGGCGGGTGGGATGAGGGCTACTCAGGGCCTGTTCAGGGCCTGGTCGGGGCCTGCTCAAGGCCTGGTCGGGGCATTCCCGGCTGCCCGCTCAGGGCGAGCTCATCGTCGAGTCCAGCGACGACCCGCGGCCTGAACACCGGTGCTGCCCGTGCTCAGCGCCGCTCCCGCCCTGCTGCCCCGCCCTTGAGGCGTTCGATGTCCGAGGGGCGTACCTGGATGACGACGAGGGCGATCAGCGCGGCGATCGCGGTGAAGACCGCGGCCATGACGAACGCGGTGGACACCCCGGCGGTGAGCACCTCGTCGGCCCATGGCGGCGGCAGCTCTCCGGTACGCCGGAACCGCAGGCGTTCCAGGGGGGTCGCCCGGGCGAGGAAGTCCGGCACCTGTCGCGCCGCCTCGTCGGCGCCGGCCGCGCCGAACACCGTGACCAGGATGGACAGTCCGAGCGAGCCGCCGACCTGCTGGTGGACGTTGAGCAGGCCGGACGCCGCCCCCGATTCACGGATCGGGACGTGGGAGAGCGCCATCAGGATGAGCGAGACGAACTGCATTCCCATGCCGAGGCCGAACATGAGCATCGGCCCCAGGATGCTGGCCGGATAAGTGGAGTGGACATCGGTCAGGGTCAGCCAGGACAGGCCGCCGGTGGCCAGCAGCGCTCCGGTCACCATGAAGGGCTTGGGCCCGTACCTGGGCAGGAGCCGGGACGCCAGGCCCGCGCCGGTCGCGATGACCGCGCTGACGGGCAGGAACGCGAGGCCGGCCTGCACCGGGCTGAAGTCCAGGACGTTCTGGACGAAGAGCGTCAGGAAGAAGAACAGGCCGAACATCGCGGCGGCGAGGCTGAGCATCATCGCGTACGTACCGGCGCGGTTGCGGTCGGCGAACATGTGCAGGGGCGTGATCGGCTGTACGGAGCGGGATTCCACGATCAGGAAGACCGCGAGGACGACCGCCGCCGCGGCGAAGGACGCCACGGTGAGCCCGTCGCGCCAGCCGTCCTGCGCGGCCCGGATGAAGCCGTAGACCAGCAGGACCATGCCGAGCGTCGAGGTCAGTGCCCCGGTGAGGTCGAAGTGACCGGGGTGCCGCTCGGACTCCTTGATCCGGCGCGGGGCGGCGAGGACGATGAGCAGCCCGATCGGCACATTGACGAAGAACACCCAGCGCCAGTCGAGCCATTCGACGAGCACGCCGCCCGCGAGCAGACCGATCGCGCCGCCGCCCGCGGACACGGCCGCGAAGACGCCGAACGCCCGGTTGCGTTCGGGGCCTTCCTTGAACATCGTGCTGATGAGGGCGAGGGCGGTCGGTGAGGCGACGGCGCCACCGGCGCCCTGGAGGGCCCGGGCGGCGAGGAGCTGTCCCGAGTTCTGGGCCAGTCCGCCGAGCAGTGAGGCGACGACGAACAGCAGGACACCGAAGACGAACACCCGGCGCCGGCCCAGGATGTCGCCCGCGCGACCGCCGAGCAGCAGCAGACCGCCGAAGGTGAGGGTGTAGGCGCTGACCACCCAGGAGAGGCTCGTGGTCGAGAAGTTGAGCGACCTCTGGATGTGCGGCAGCGCGATGTTCACGATGGTGGCGTCGAGAACCACCATCAGCTGGCACGAGGCGATGACCAGGAGCGCCATCCCGTGACCGCCGCCCGGCAGAGGGGCGGCGGTCCGCGGTACGGGAGTCGGCTGGGGCGTGGTCATGGCGCGGCACCCCCGCCGGAGGGCCGGCGGACGGCTCCGAAGGGTCGGTGGACGGCTCCGTCCACCGTTCAACGGTAAGCCGGGTACGGGAGCCGTCACCAGTCGACCGGACGGTGGCGTGCGGTCGGTCAGGTGGTGATCTGCGGACGGCAGGACGATGGTCCGCGGACGGTCGCATGATGGTGTGCGCCGGTCGGACGGTGGTGTCGGGTCGGCCAGACGGTGGTGTCCGGTCGGTCAGACGGTGGCGTGCGGTCGGCCAGACGGTGGTGTCCGGTCGGTCAGGCGGTGGCGTGCGGTCGGCCGGACGGTGGTGTCCGGTCGGTCAGACGGTGGCGTGCGGTCGGCCAGACGGTGGTGTCTGGTCGGTCAGGCGGTGGTGTCCGGCTCCGGCCGGGGCTCGGCGATGAAGTCGCGCAGCACGGCGGAGAGCCGCTGCGGCTGATCCTCGGCGATCAAGGTGCGGCTGTCCTCGATCTCCACGAGCCGTCCCAGCGGCAGGAGTTCGGCGAGCCGACGGCCGTGGTCGCGGGGCATCATCCGGTCCTCGACCGCCCACACCACCAGGGCCGGGCGGTCGAACTTCCGCAGCCCTTCGGCCGCTTCGAGGAGTTCGGTCATCCGCACGGCGAGGCCGTAGCGGCGGAAGTCGTCGCGGATCGCCTTGTCGCTGAGGAGCGGATGCAGCCAGGCGTCGACGATCTCGTCCGGCACGGGGTACTTGGTGAGCGCACCGACACCGACGGGCAGCCGGCGCAGGGGCTTGAGCGCGAGGGTGCGGGCCAGGACCGCGACGGCGCCGGGGATGCAGCAGGCCAGCAGGATCATCTTTCCGGGCACACCCGGCGGGTAGTTGTCGAAGGCCTCGCAGGAGACGAGGACGAGGCGGGCGAGCCGCTCCGGGTGGCGCGCGGCGACGGTCTGGGCGCGGCCGCAGTCGTTCTCGACCAGGGTGACGTCGCGGAGGTCGAGCCGCTCCAGGAATTCCACGATGAGCTCGTTTACGGCGTCCGGGCCGAGCGGTACGTCCGGACGCATGGGGATGCGGTGCGAGCCGTACGGGAGGGTCGGGGCGATGCAGCGATGGCCGGGGGCCAGTTCGGCGATGACCTTGCGCCACACGCTCGCGTCGTGGACCAGTCCGTGAAGGAGGACGACGACTGGACCAGGGCCGCCGGTGTCCTCGTACGCGATGGTCCCGGCGGAGAGTTCGATCTCGGGCATGGAGCCTCCTCGTGTCATAACGATGTTATGAGACGGGGGTCCGCCGGGACGTCGATTCGGCAGGGTCACAGGGCGGCAGGGTGACAGGGCGGCAGGGCGGCAGGGCGCGGGGACGCTGCGCGGCGGCGACGGCCGACGGACCTCTCGGCCGCACGGCAACACGGCCGCACGGCAACGCTGTGCATGGGCAGGACCGGTCGGCCGTTGGCGCCGTGGCGCGGTGGCGCGGGTGGCGCCCTCAGCGGCTGCCGAGCGTGCGCTTCGGCCGCGGCTCCACCGGCTCGTCCCTGGCCTGCGCCCACAGAGAGCGGACATGGCCGAGATGGCGGGCCATGCACGCCTCGGCGCCCGACTCGTCGCCGGCCACCATCAGGTCGAGCAGCTCGTGGTGCTCCTCCGCGGACGAGATCAGCTGGCCCCGCTCGTCGAGCTTGGTGAGGCCGTAGAGCCGGGAGCGCTTGCGCAGGTCCCCGACCGTCTCGACCAGCCGGTCGTTGCCGGCCAGCCCGAGCAGGCCGAGGTGGAAACGGCGGTCGGCGTCCAGATAGCCGATCAGATTGTGGTCCCTGGCGTGCGCCACGATCTCCTCGGCGACCGGCCGGAGCTCCTCCAGCTGCTCCGCCGTCGCGATCTGTGTGACCCGGCCGATGGTCGGCACCTCGATCAGCGCGCGGAGTTCGGTGTACTGGTCGAGGTCGCGCTCGCTGACCTCGGTGACCCGGAAGCCTTTGTTACGGACCGGCTCGACGAGACCTTCGCGGGCGAGGTCGAGCATCGCCTCGCGCACCGGAGTGGCCGAGATCCCGAAGTCGGCCGCGAGGCCGGGCGCGGAGTAGACGTTGCCGGGGCGCAGTTCGCCGGCGACCAGGGCGGCGCGCAGCGCGTGGGCGACCTGGTCGCGCAGCCGCTCCTGGGCCGTGATCAGGTTGATCTGCTTCAGGTCACCCATGGCACTTCCTCCGTGAATCCGCCGGAGGCCAGCGTACAATGTCACGTTGCGCTGCCCGGCTCCCCTGTCGCCGCCCTGTGGACAGCCGCCGCCACAGCGAGATCCTCCCAGGCCATGCCCACACTCTTGAAGAGTTGTGGACAACCCGCGGTCGGGGCGATCTGCCCGGTGACCAATTCGGCGAGCGTACCCGCGAGGTGTCCCGGCCCGATGGCGCCCTCCGCCTCCGGGACGAGCAGGTCTCCTGCCTCGCGCAGCGCCGCCGCCCGCGACTCGACGTACACGGCGGAGCGGCGGACGAGCGCGGTGTCGGTCTCACGCGCGTCCGGTTCGTGCGAGCCGACCGCGATCACGGTGGCGTGCTCGGGGACCAGTCGCCCGTCGAACAGCGGCTCGCGTGCCGTGGTGCAGCAGACGACGAGATCGGCGCCGGCCACGTCCTGGGGGCTGCCGGTGCGGGCGTCGAGGCCGTGCGTGCGGGCGTGGGCGGCGAGTGCCTCGGCCGGTTCGCGACGGGGCGCGACGACCGTCACGCGGGTCAACGCCCGTTCCGCGAGAACCGCCTGCAGATGGCCGTAGGCCTGCGGCCCGGCGCCGAAGAGCACCAGATGCCGGGCATCGCGCGCCGCCAGCTGCCGCAGTGCGACGGCGGAGACGGCCGGGGTGCGCAGGGCGGTCAGCGCCGGCCCGTCCAGCAGTGCGAGCGGGACCAGGGTCTCGCCGTCGAGGAGCAGATAGCTGCCGGTGATCCGGGGCAGTCCGCGCCGGGGGTTGTCCGGGGCGACACCGGCGATCTTGACTCCGGCGTACGCTCCGGCCGCGGCGGGCATCAGCAGCAACTGGCCCGCCGGAACACTGGTGCCGGTGCGCGGCGGGCAGGTCTCCGGGTCGAGTCCGGCCCTGAGTACGGCCGCCACGGCGTCGGCCGCGGCGGTCGGCGTCAGCAGCCGGGCGATGTCGTCCGCGTCCAGGTGGAGCAGGTCCTTCGGGTGTGCGTTCACAGCAGAAAGCCTGTCGCCAGGGTGTCGTGCGGGTCGCGTACGAAGGTGTGCTCGCCGGTGCGGTGCGCGGTGCCGGTGACGTCCGTGACGATGCCCTCCTCCGTACGGGAGACGACGCGGCCGGTGAAGACCGTCCCGACGACCGACTCGTGGTGCAGGGTGTCGCCGGGGCCCAGCCTGCCGTCCTCGGCGAGCAGGGCGAGGCGTGCGGAGGTTCCGGACCCGCACGGCGAGCGGTCGATCTGGCCGTCGGCGAAGACGGTCACATTGGCCTGGGCGGGGCCGGTGGCGGTGTCGGGCAGTTCCTCGTGCAGGATCACACCGTAGACGCCGGACAGCAGCGGGCTCTCGGGATGCCAGGTGGCGGGGTGCCCGGCCAGGGCGGCACGGATCTCCCGCCCCGCGCGCACGAGTTGCGGCAGTGAGACGCGGTCCACGTCGAGACCGAGCTGCGCGGCGGGCACGGATGCGTAGCAGGCCCCGGCGTGTACGACATCGACGTCGGCGGTGCCGAAGGTGGTGGCGACCGGGATCTTGCGGGCGGTCACGCGGGCCGGGACATTGCGGAAGGTGACGGCGGTGGTGCGGCCGCGCTCACGGTGGACCGTGGCCGCGACCCGTCCCGAGGGCACATCGATGCGCAGCTGAACGGAGCCGTCGTCGGGCGCGGCGACGCGGCCGCTGTCCACGGCCCACGCTCCGAGCGCGAGCGTGCCGTGGCCGCATGCGGTGGAGTAGCCGTCCTTGTGCCAGAACAGGACACCGAGGTGGGCACCGTCGTCGTCGGGCGGTACGACGAACCCGCCGTACATGCCGGCGTGTCCGCGCGGTTCCTGGACGAGGAGCCGCCGGACGTCGTCGAGCGGGCCGGGGCGGGGTGCGGTGGCGGAGCCTCCCGCGCCGATGGCGTTGGCGCAGCGCTCGGCCACGGTGTCGCCGGGGACGGCGGGCAGCCCGTCGGTGACGATACGGAAGGGCTCACCGGCGGTGTGGTAGTCGACGGTGCGGATACGGGTGTCGGCGGCGGGCGGTGCCGGCACGGCCGGCGGAGCCTGCGGTGTCGGCAGGCCCGGCGGGGACGCCGGGGACTGCGCGGCCGGCGGAGTCGGGGGAGTCCGGGGAGTCGGGGCAGTCATAGGAGGAAGCCTCCGGGGAACGGGTCGGACGGGTCCAGGAAGTACTGCGCGGTCCCGGTGATCCAGGCGCGGCCGGTGACGGTGGGGACGACGGCGGGCAGTCCGCCGACCGTGGTCTCCTCGGTGAGCCGGCCGGTGAACTCCGTACCGATGAAGGACTCGTTGACGAAGTCCCTGCCGATGGGGAGTTCCCCACGGGCGTGGAGCTGGGCCATCCGGGCGCTGGTGCCCGTGCCGCACGGGGAGCGGTCGAACCAGCCCGGGTGGATGGCCATGGCGTGCCGGGAGCGTACGGCGTCGGAGCCGGGGGCTGTGAGGTAGACGTGCTTGCAGCCGCGGATGCCGGGGTTCTCGGGGTGGACGGGCAGGTCGGTGGCGTTGACTGCGTCCATGACGGCGAGTCCGGCGGTGAGCAGGTCGTCCTTGCGGGCGCGGTCGAAAGGCAGGCCGAGGGCGTCCAGGGAGACGATGGCGTAGAAGTTGCCGCCGTATGCCATGTCATAGGTGACCGTGCCATGTCCGGGTACCTCGGCCTTGCGGTCCAGCGCGAGGCAGAAGGACGGGACGTTGGTGAGCGTGACGGACGTGGCCTGACCGTCGTCGACCCGGACGTCCACGCTCACCAGCCCGGCCGGGGTGTCGAGCCGGACCTTCGTCACGGGTTCGGTGACGGGCACCATGCCGGTCTCGACGAGCACGGTGGCGACGCCGATCGTGCCGTGGCCGCACATCGGCAGCAGCCCGGACACCTCGATGTACAGCACGCCGTAGTCGGCGTCCGGCCGGGTGGACGGTTGAAGGATCGCCCCGCTCATGGCGGAGTGGCCGCGCGGCTCGTACATCAGCAGGGTCCGGATGTGGTCGAGGTGCTCGATGAAGTGCAGCCGGCGTTCGGCCATGGTGGCCCCGGGAATCACTCCGACGCCGCCGGTGATGACTCGGGTCGGCATGCCTTCGGTGTGCGAGTCGACGGCGTGGTAGACGTGGCGGGTACGCATGGTTCCCCTTCTCGCTGCTGTGTACTTGGTGCCCTCGGTCCACTGGTGGCTCGTGATGTGTGGTCCGCTGCTTGTGGCCGTTGCCTTTGGCCGCTGCTTATGACCGTTGCGTTGCGCGTGCCCTTACTTGTGGCCGTCGGCGAGTGCCTTCTCGGTAGCGGCGCGCACGGTTGCCTCCTGGGCCGCGGTCAGCGGGGAGCGCGGCGGGCGGGTCGGGCCGCCGGGGCGGCCGGCCAGGTCCATGGACAGCTTGATGGCCTGGACGAACTCGGTCTTCGAGTCCCAGCGCAGCAGCGGATGCAGGGACTTGTAGAGCGGCAGCGCCGTCTCCAGGTCGCCGGCTGCCGCGGCCCGGTAGAGCGTGGCGCACGACTCGGGCAGGGCGTTGGGGTAGCCGGCGATCCAGCCGACGGCGCCGGCCACGGCGAGTTCGAGCAGGACGTCGTCGGCGCCGATCAGCAGGTCCAGTCCCGGGGCGAGTTCGGCGATCTCGTACGCACGGCGGACATCGCCGCTGAACTCCTTGACGGCGACGATGCTGTGCTCGCCGTGGAGGCGGGCGAGCAGGGCGGGGGTGAGGTCGACCTTGGTGTCGTAGGGGTTGTTGTAGGCGACGACCGGCAGGCCGGCGCGTGCGACCTCGGCGTAGTGGGCGGCGACGGTGTCGTCGTCGGCCCGGTAGGCGTTGGGCGGCAGGAGGAGGACGGATCCGGCACCGGCCTCGGCGGCCTGGTCGGCCCAGCGGCGGGCTTCGGCGCTGCCGTAGGCCGCGACGCCGGGCATCACCCGCTCCCCGTCCCCCGCGGCCTCGACGGCGGTACGGACGACGCGGGCGCGCTCTTCGTCGGTGAGGGTCTGGTACTCGCCGAGGGAACCATTGGGGACGACGCCGTCGCAGCCGTTCTCGATGAGCCAGGCGACATGGCCGGCGTAGGCGTCGTAGTCGATGGAGAGGTCGTCACGCAGCGGCAGGGCGGTGGCGACCATGATGCCGTGCCATGGGTGAGTGCGGGGTGCGGGTGCCATAGGGACTCCTAGAGTGCGGTGTGACATTTTACTAGCCGGTGTGCGGCCGCGACAAGGGCAGACCTTGCCGCGGGAGCGGGCGCCTGACGGATCGTCGGTGACTGCTCGGGGGGCCGGCGATCCGGCGGCTATGCGGCCGGGCCGTGCGGTCCGGCCGCATCGGGCGGTCCGGCCGGGCCGTGCACCGGGGCCGGCAGGTGGGCGAGGTGGTTCAGCGGCACCGGGCAGGACAGGGGCCGCCGGTCCGGGGCGGGCTCCTCGCCGGCCAGGCATGCCACGGCGGGCCCGCACATCCGCCCCTGGCACCAGCCCATTCCGGCGCGGGTCAGCAGCTTGACGGTGCGGGCGTCGTGCGCGCCGAGCTCGCCGACGGCCTCCCGGATCCGCCCGGCCGGTACCTCCTCGCAACGGCACACGGGAGTGGAGTCGTCGAGCCAGTCGGTCCAGCCCGGTCCCGGGCGGTGGGCGGCCGCCATCGCGTCGGCGAAGACGCGCAGCCGGTCGCGGCGGGCAGCCAGTATCCCCGTGCGGCGCCGGGGCGGCGGAGCGCCCAGGAGGGTGTGCGCGATGGACGCCGCGGCCAGTTCGCCTTCCGCCAGGGCGAGTTCGGCCCCACCGATACCCCCGGTCTCCCCCGCCGACCAGACACCGGGCACGGACGTGCGCTGTTCGCCGTCGAGGTCGAGGGCGAGGGTGTCGTCGGGCGACCGGCGGGTGGCGCAGCCGAGGCCGGTGGCGAGTTCCAGCTGCGGGACGAGTCCGTGGCCGACGGCGAGCGCGTCGCACGGGATGCGCCGCCCGCTGCCGGGTACGGGCCGCCAGTCCCGGTCGAGCCTGGCGACGGTCACGGCCTCGACGCGGCTCGTGCCGTGGGCTGCGGTGACCGCGTGCCGGGTGAGCAGTCGTACGCCGTGCCTGAGCAGCGTGCCGCCGTGCACGGCGCCCTCGGTGAGCTTGCCGGGGTTGCTCACGAGGGCCTGGAGTTGACGCGCGTACGCCGTGTAGGCGGCGGCTTCGACGACTGCGGGCACCGTGGCCCCGGCGGATGCGAGCGATCCGGCGACGGCGAGCAGCAGGGGGCCGCTGCCCGCGACGACGACCCGGCTGCCGGGGAGCACGAGACCGGACTTGAGCATGGCCTGCGCACCGCCGGCACCGACGACTCCGGGCAGGGTCCAGCCGGGGAAGGGCAGTTGGCGCTCGTATGCTCCGGTGGCCAGGAGCACCGCGCGGGCCCGGACGGTGACCGCGTGCTCGTCGGCTCCCGCGACGGCGTGCAGGCGGAAGCCGGGCGTCGCGTCCGGTTTACCGGCGTCGGGCGCCTCCTGCGGCAGGACCGTCCAGACGTGGTGCCCGGGCAGGTGCCGGATGCGGCCCGTCGCCTGGTGGGCGCGGAGCCTGCGTACCCGGTCGGTGAAGGACCGCCAGCGGTGGTGCAGGGCTTCGGGGCGGGTGGCCCGGAGGCCGGGTGCGGGATGCCGGTAGTACTGCCCGCCGGGCTGCTCCCCCGCGTCGAGCAATGTCACATACAGCCCGAGGTCCGCGGCGGTGACGGCGGCCGCGAGCCCGGCTGGGCCGGCCCCGACGACGGCCAGCTCGGAGCACGCCGGCGCCGCGGGGTCAGACGGCGAGGTCGTCATGGCCGGTGCCCTTCTGGGTGGTGATCGTGTCGCCCGGGCGGGCCGGGACCATACAGGCGCGCTGGTTGGGGCGGCCGTTGACGGTGGCGAGGCAGTCGTAGCAGGCTCCGATGCCGCAGAACGCTCCGCGGGGCTCGCCCGTGTCGCGGGTGGTGCGCCAGGCGAGGATGCCCGCGGACCAGAGTGCGGCGGCGATGCTCTGTCCGGGCAGTGCGCTGACCGGGCGTCCGTCGAAGGTGATCTCGTACGGGGGGCCGGGCTCCGCCCGTACCAGGGAGGCGGGTGTTCTCGTCACTGCGCTGCTCCTGCCTCGTCGGGGCCTGGTACGCCGGGGTGTGGCGTGTCGAAGCGTTCCGGCCTGTACGGCCGCAGGTCCAGGGCCGGCTTCTGACCGGACAGCGCTTCGGCGATGAGCAGTCCGGTGGCCGGGGCGAGTCCGATGCCCGCTCCCTCGTGGCCGCAGGCGTGGAAGAGCCCGGGGACTCGTGGGTCGGGCCCGATGGCGGGAAGGTGGTCGGGAAGGTAGGGCCGGAAGCCGTGGTAGGTGCGCATCACCCGTACGTCCGCCAGGGCGGGGAAGAGGGCGGCGGCCTGGCCGGCGAGCCGGCGCAGTGCGTCGGTGGACAGGCGCCGGTCGAAGCCGACGCGTTCGCGGGTCGCGCCGATCAGGACGGGGCCCGAGGGTGTGCCTTCGACGACGGCGGACGACTGGAGGGCGGCGGAGCCGCTGGCGACGTCGGCGATGTAGTCGGCGGCGTACACCTTGTGGCGTACGACGCGCGGCAGCGGCTCGGTGACCAGGACGAAGCCGCGGCGCGGGAGGACGGGCAGTTCGGTGCCGGCGAGGCGGGCGAGGGCGGCGCCCCAGGTGCCGGTGGCGTTGACGACGGCGGGGGCGAGGAGTTCGCCGCGGGGGGTGCGGATGCCGCGGACGGCGCCGTGCGGTGCGGTGAGGATGCCGGTGACCTCCTCGCCGAGTCTGATGAGGGCGCCCGACGTTTGTGCTGCCCGCAGTAGCTGGGCGGCCGCCTGGGCGGGCTGGACCTGGGCGTCCTGTGGGTAGTGGAAGCCGCCGGCGAGGCCGTGCGCGAGGTGGGGTTCGAGGTCGTGGAGCCGGTCGGCGGGGATGTCGTGCGCCTCGACGCCCGCTTTCCGCTGCCGTTCGGCGAAGTCGCGCAGTGCGGTGAGGGCGGTCTCGTCGGGCGCCACGACGAGACCGCCCTTGGGCTCGTACTCGGTCTCCGGTGGGAGCGCTTGGGCGAGTTCGCGCCAGAGTCGGGTGGACAGCAGCGCGAGATCGAGCTCGGGCCCCGCCTCCTTGTCGGAGACGAGCAGATTGCCTTCCCCGGCACCTGTGGTGCCGCCGGCGACGGAGCCGCGGTCGACGACCGCGACGGCGAGTCCGGCCCGGCTCGCGTAGTAGGCGCAAGCCGCTCCGACAACGCCGGCGCCGACGATGACGGCATCCAGGGGGTGTCTGTTGGGCACGGCAGTAATATGTCACATTGCCATGTCTCCGGGGAAGGGAATCGCCGGAAACCACGATCAGCTGCGCAGCGGTCCCTCACAGCTGTAGGACGACGTGCCGGCCCGGCCGTTGGTCCAGATCTCGACCGGCCCGAAGGAGCAGTTCATGTCGGCGAGGTTGTTGGACGCGGCGCCGGCCCGGTCGAGGATGAAGTAGTCGACCGTCTCTGACATGTCCTTGAAGACGAGGTCCGGGCTGCCCGCGTCGGAGAGGTTCGCGGTGATCCTGCCCGTGCAGGTGAAGCGCCGCTTGCCCGGTTCGCCGCCCTCCGCGCAGGCCGGGTCGGAGTGCGTCGCGGAGGAGAAGGACGAGCGGACGGCGTCCAGCGAGGCGTCCCTGAGCTGCCCGTTGGGTGTGTACGTCGTGTTGGGCACGAACAGCTCGTCGGCCTTGGCGATCTGCGCGTCGAGGAACGTGTCGTAGGCGCGCTGCAGCGCCGCATCGCCGCCGAGCCGGCTGCGCCAGGCGTCGAAACCCGCCGGGTCGTCGGCCCGCAGATAGCCGTACATCTCGCGGAGCAGGGAGGGCCGCTGCGTCCACAGGAACTCGAAGAACGTGCCCGCGTAGTTGTAGAAGCGGAAGCCGTCCCCGTCGTAGGTGGCGTGCAGCAGCTGGTTCACGGTCATCCGCGGGCCGCCGCCCGCGGTGTCCCTGATGATCCCCTTGACCAGGGACTTGCGGACGGCGATGCCGTCGTCGCGGGTGGAGCCGTCGAAGAACTCCGCGGTGCCCTCGTCCATCGCGGTGGTGCGGTCGCCGGTGTACCAGGGACCTTCGCCGAAGTAACCGGGCACCGCCCAGCGGCCGTTGAGGTAGTGGACGTACTCGTGCCGGAAGAGTTCTTCGAGGGTGAGCGAGGAGTCCTGCGGGACGCGTCGCTGATAGGTGTAGAAGGTGGCGCCGCGCTCGATGTAGATGCCGCCGTTCTCGGTGCCCATGCCGGTGAGGATCGGGTGGTAGACCTCGTAGTCGGCGCGGGAGGCGTACAGCACGATGTTCAGTGAGGTGTTGGTGTCGCCGGCGAGTGGCTGCTCGGCGCCGAGTACCCGGTGGAACTGCGCCTTGACCTGCTTGCTGGCGTAGTAGAGCTGGTCGACGGTGGCGCGGTCGAGTCCGGTGCGGACCTTGATGGCGCCGTTGTCGTAGGTGTACGTGTGGGGGAAGATCTGCCGCTCGATGTCGTCCTTGCAGACCGCGTACGGCTTGCAGGCCTCGTAGAAGTTCAGCCAGGAGACGAGTGAGGCCCAGGGGCGGCTGCCGTTGCCGAAGTTGGTGCGCGTGACGGGCAGCAGGGCGCCGAGGTCGGGCACGGTCTGCGCCTTGAGGGCGTCGATCTGGCCGAAGCGGCCGTACTCGCTGAGCGCGTCGCGCACGACCCATTCGTTGACGGTGCCCTTGAGGTGGGTGTGGCCGGCGAACGCCCTGAAGGCGGCGCGGTACGAGGCGTTCTGCGTGACCACGTTGTGGAACGCGGTGTCGCGGTTGCCGGGATAGATGCCGAGGTAGTTGACGGAGAGGGCGGCCAGGGCCGCGCCGCCCCAGGAGGCGTTGTCGTACTGGCCCGGGTGGTACCTGTCCATCGTGGCCAGGACCTTCTGGATGAGCCTGAGCTGGCTGTGCCGCAGGCCGGGCGCGC
Organism: Streptomyces sp. NPDC043870; assembly: GCF_056435785.1. Taxonomy (NCBI): domain Bacteria; kingdom Bacillati; phylum Actinomycetota; class Actinomycetes; order Kitasatosporales; family Streptomycetaceae; genus Streptomyces; species Streptomyces sp. NPDC043870. The sequence continues at coordinate 83,468 of NZ_JBWKDT010000020.1, read as the reverse complement.
TGGCGGTGTAGAGCGCCTCACGCAGGGTCTCGGCGTTGGTGCGGGTGACGTCGAAGGTGCGGGCGGCGGCGCCGAAGTCGTTGATGGCCCGGCGCAGCACTTCGGTGGTCGGAACGTCGGTGATGTCGATCTCGGGGCGTGAGAAGTCGTGGTAGGCGACGGCGTGGAGATAGGTGAACATCTCCAGCAGGTGGGTGCTGTTGCGGCCGTCGTGGCGGGCGGCGAGCGAGGAGATCCGCCGGCCGACGGCCTGGACGTGGTGGTCCGACATGACCGGCGCGAGCCGGGCGTCCCAGGTCCATATGAGGCCGCTGAGACAGCCGTCGGCGGTGACGGCCGGGTCGGCGAGGAAGTCGGCGAGCTGCTCCGGGCCGAGGCGGGCGATGCCGTCGAGGGTGCAGGGGACTCCGGCGGCGCGAAGAGCGGCACCGCGGGCGGCATTGCTCTTCCCGGTGCCCTGCCGGCCGGGGGTACGGCCTTCGGCCAACTCGCCGGGGGCCGGGGCCGGTCCGGCGGTCGGCTTGGGGGCCTTGGCGAGGCGCTCGACCTCGTCGAAGGGGTTCTCGGCGTGCGGAGCACCCGTGGCCGCGGCGGCGGCCTGGCCCGGACGGGCGGCGAAGGCGGCGGGGACGGTGGAGGAGGCGGGTGTCGTCGCTTGCGTACCGGACGCCCCGGCGGTCTGCCCGAGCGGGGCGAGGAGGGTGACGGCGACGGCTGCGGCGAGCAGGGGTGTACGCGCGGATCTGGACAGCACGGATCTGGGCTGGGACACCGAAGGCTCCTGTGTGTGGGAGGTGGCTGGGGTGTGGCAGCGGTGCGGTCATCGCGAAGCGCCGTGGCGCATATGGGGATTGGCCTTTTTTTGGCCGTATCGGCCGGCGCGATGTGACCCGTAACATAGTAATGTGAAATTGCACTGCCACAAGCCCTCAACGCATATCCGTCACCAAGGAGTCGCGATGTCCGGCACCCTGCCGCGCCTCAACACCGGAAGTCATGACCTCCCCGTCTCGGCGGAGTTGGCCGCGTTCATGGGCAGCGGCTGGGCGGCTTCTCCCCTGCCCGCCGATGCCCGCGTCCCTGCTCACGCCGTCACTCCGGCCCGCCGCGCCCGTCTGTCGGCGCGCTTCCCCGGTGAGCGACTGCTCGTCCCCGCCGGGGAGTTGAAGGTCCGCTCGAACGACTGCGACCACCGCTTTCGGCCGCACAGCGCCTATGCCTGGCTGACGGGGCTGACCGGCGAGGACCAGCCGGGCCATGTGCTCGTCCTGGAGCCGTCGGGGCCGGTCAGCCATGAGCCCGTGCTCTATCTGCGGCCGAGGTCGGCCCGTGGCAGCGGCGGTGACGACGAGTTCTACCGGGACCGTCGCTACGGCGAGTTCTGGGTGGGCCGCCGTCCCGATGTTGCCGAGGCGGAGCAGCTGACCGGCATCCGCTGCGCACACCTCGACGACCTCGACCGGTTGCCGCCGGGCCGCAATGCGGCGTCCGATCCCGAGCTGGCCACGGCCCTGTCCGAACTGCGCCTGGTGAAGGACTCCTGGGAGGTCGAACAGCTGCAGCTCGCCGTCGACCACACCACCGCCGGCTTCGAGGACGTCGTACGCGCTCTCCCGCGCGCCCTCGCCCACCCGCGCGGCGAGCGCTGCGTCGAGGGCGTCTTCGGGCTGCGCGCCCGGCTGGAGGGCAACGGCACCGGCTACGAGACGATCGCCGCATCCGGCGCGCACGCCTGCGTACTGCACTGGATACGCAACGACGGCCGGCTCGACCCGTCGGAGCTGCTGCTGCTCGACGCCGGCGTGGAGACCGACACCCTCTACACCGCCGACATCACCCGCACCCTGCCGCTCTCCGGCCGCTTCTCCCCTGTGCAGCGCCAGGTGTACGAACTCGTGCTCGCCGCCCAGGAGGCGGGGATGGCGGCGCTCAGGCCCGGCGCGAGCTTCCGGGACTTCCACCGGGCCGGCATGCGGGTGATCGCCGAGGGGCTGGCCGACTGGGGGGTCCTCAAGAACGCCGAGGGCGACCTCCACCGCCGCTACACCCTGTGCAGCAGCGGTCATATGCTCGGCCTCGACGTGCACGACTGCGCGAAGGCCCGCGCCGAGACGTACCTCGACGGTGTGCTGGAGGAGGGCCAGGTCCTGACCGTCGAGCCGGGCCTCTACCTCCAGCCCGACGACGAGACGCTCCCCGCGGAGCTGCGCGGTATCGGCGTACGGATCGAGGACGACCTGGTCGTCACGGCGGACGGCGCGCGGTTGATGTCGGGTGCGCTGCCGCGTACGCCGGACGCCATCGAGGAGTGGATGGGCGCGCTGCTGGACGGGTGAGCGTGCGGTGCCGCATGTCCGTGCAATGTCACGTGTCCGTGCAGACCTGCAATGTCACGTGTCCGTGCAGACGTGCAGTGTCACGTGTCCGTGCGGACGTGTCACGGCAGTACGGCGATCCCGTCCAGTTCGACGAGTGCCTGTTCGTCCCAGAGGCGTACAGCGCCGATGACCGCCATCGCGGGGTAGTCGCGGCCCGCGAGCCGGTGCCAGATGCGGCCGAGTTCGGCGGTGTGGGCCCGGTAGTCGGCGATGTCGGTGGCGTAGACGGTGACGCGGGCGAGGTCGTGGGGGGTGCCGCCGGTCGCGGCGAGGGCGGCGAGGAGATTGGCGAGGGCTGTCTCGAACTGTTCGACGAGCCCGGTCCCGGTCACCTTGCCGTCGGCGTCGAGCGCGGTCTGCCCGGCGAGGAAGACGAGCCTGGATCCGGTCGCGGCGACGGCGTGCGAGAAGCCGCTGGCCGGGGACAGTCCGGGCGGGTTGATGCGTTCGAGGCTCATCGGGTGTCGGCGTCCTTCCGCATGTCGGCGTCCTTCCGCGTGTCGGCGCCCGTCCGGGCGTAGAGCTCCTTGGCGATGATGCTGCGCTGCACCTCGCTGGCGCCTTCGTAGATGCGGGGGGCGCGGACCTCGCGGTAGAGGTGTTCGAGGAGATGGCCGCGCTGGAGGGCGCGGGCCCCGTGCAGTTGTACTGCTGCGTCGACGACGTACTGGGCGGTTTCGGTGGCGAACAGCTTGGCCATGGCGGAGCGTTGCGGCACGTCCGGGGCGCCGTTGTCGTAGGCGCAGGCCGCGGCATAGACGAGTAGCCGTGCGGCCTCGGTCCTGGTGGCCATTTCGGCGGCCTGGTGGGAGACGGCCTGGAGGTTCTTGAGCGGCCCGCCGAAGGCGGTGCGGCGGGTGGTGTGGGCGAGTGTGGCGTCGAGTGCGGCCTGCGCCATGCCGATCGCGAAGGCGCCGACGCTGGGGCGGAAGAGGTTGAGGGTGTTCATGGCGACCCGGAAGCCGCTGCCCGGTTCGCCGAGGACGTCGTCGCGGGTGACGGGCACCGAGTCGAAGGTGAGCGCGCCGATGGGGTGCGGGGAGAGCATCTCCAGGGGGCTGCCGGTGAGGCCGGGTCGGTCGGCGGGGACGAGGAAGGCGGTGATGCCCCGGGCTCCGGGCGCCTCACCCGTTCGGGCGAAGACGGTGCAGAAGTCGGCTTCGGGGGCGTTGGAGATCCAGCGTTTCTCGCCGGTGAGGCGCCAGCCGTTGCCGTCCGGTGCGGCTTCGAGGGTGAGGGCGGCCGCGTCGGAGCCGGCGTCGGGCTCGCTGAGTGCGAAGGCGGCGATGGCGCGGCCGGTGATGACTTCGGGGAGCCATCGGGTGCGCTGTGCGCCGGTGCCCGCCTGGACGAGCGGGTAGGTGCCGAGGCCCTGGAGTGCGAGTGCGGTTTCGGCTTCCGTGCAGCCGTGGGCGAGGGATTCCCGTAGCAGGCACAGGTCGAGCGCTCCGGCGTCGAAGAGCCGTTTGAGCAGGCCGAGTTCGCCGAGGGCGGCGACGAGGGGGCGGTTGACGCGGCCGGGTTCGCCCTTTTCCGCGAGAGGGCGCAGCCGTTGGGCGGCCAGGGTGCGCAGTTCGGCGCACCAGGCGGTTTGTGCCGGATCGAGCGAGAATACGGGCATCCGTGCCCCCATTTCCCTGCGGTCGGGGGGTTCGGGGTCGTACGGAGGAGCCGCACGTGCAGGTGTCCCCGGGAAGGCAGAGTATCGCGGAGTGTTGACTGTCGTCACCTTGGCGATACGCTCGATGCGCGACCCCACCACGACTAGGGGGCGAACATGGAGCTGACACCTTCGGCTCACCGCGACACGTTCACGCGCGACCATCTGCCGCCCGTGGACCAGTGGCCCGAGCTGCTTTTCGATGTGTCCGGGCTGCCCGGGCTGCGCTATCCGGAGCGGCTCAACTGCGGGGCGGAGCTGCTGGACGGGACGGTCGAGCGGTACGGACCCGACCGGACCGCGTTCCGTGACGGGTCGGGTGGTGTGTGGACGTACGGCGAGCTGCGTGAGCGGGTCGACCGGATCGCGCATGTCCTGACCGGCGAGCTGGGTGTGGTGCCCGGCAATCGGGTGCTGTTGCGTGGGCCGACCACGCCGTGGCTGGCGGCGTGCTGGCTGGCGGTGATGAAGGCGGGCGCGGTGGCGGTGACCGTCCTTGCGCAGCAGCGTGCCCGGGAGCTTGCCGTCATGTGTGACATGGCACGAGTCACGCATGCTCTGTGTGACGTCCGCGCGGTGGACGACCTGGTCAAGGCGGAGGTGGCCGGGCTGCGGATCACGGTGTTCGGCGGGGATGCGCCGGATGACCTGATGCAGCTCGTGGAAGGGGCGCCGTCGTCGTTCCGGGCGGTGGAGACGGCGGCCGACGATGTCGCGCTGATCGCCTTCACGAGCGGTACGACGGGGCGGCCGAAGGGGTGCATGCACTTCCACCGGGACGTGCTGGCCGTTGCCGACACGTTCTCGGCGATGGTGCTGCGGCCGACGCCCGACGATGTGTTCGCGGGCAGTCCGCCGCTCGGTTTCACTTTCGGGCTGGGCGGTCTGGTGATCTTTCCGTTGCGGGCGGGTGCGTCGGCGCTGCTGCTGGAGCAGGCCGGTCCCAAGCAGTTGCTGCCGGCGATCGCCGAGCATCGGGTGTCGGTGCTGTTCACCGCGCCGACGGCGTACCGGGTGATGCTGGACGATGTGGCCGGGTACGACGTGACGTCGCTGCGGCGGTGTGTTTCGGCGGGGGAGAATCTGCCTGCGGCGACCTGGCGGGCGTGGTTCGAGCGGACCGGGCTGCGTCTGATCAACGGCATCGGCGCGACGGAGCTGCTGCACATTTTCATCTCGGCGGCTGATGAGGAGATCCGGCCGGGGACGACGGGGGTGCCGGTGCCGGGATGGGAGGCGCGGGTGGTCGACGGGGGGTCCGGGGAGCCGGTGCCCGACGGTGAGCCGGGGCTGCTGGCTGTGCGCGGGCCGGTGGGCTGCCGCTATCTGTCGGATCCGCGGCAGAGCGTGTATGTGCGGGGCGGCTGGAATTTCACGGGTGACACGTATGTGCGCGAGCCGGACGGGTGGTTCCGTTATGTCGCCCGCGCCGACGACATGATCATCTCGGCGGGGTACAACATCGCGGGTCCGGAGGTGGAGGACGCGCTGCTGGATCATCCCGATGTGGTGGAGGCGGCGGTGGTCGGCCGCCCCGACGAGCTGCGTGGCCAGATCGTGGTGGCGTATGTCGTGGTGCGCGACGGTGTGGTGCGTGGTGAGCGGACGGCCGGGGTGCTGCGGGACTTCGTCACCTCGCGTCTGGTGCCGTACAAGTGCCCGCGGGTGATCGTCTTCGTCGACGCGCTGCCCCGTACGCCGACGGGCAAGCTCCAGCGGTTCAGGTTGCGGGCCCTAGAGTGATCACGTGGCCGAGCAGCACACTCCCCGTTCCCTGATTGTCACCCTGTACGGCGCGTACGGACGCGAGAGGGCAGGTTCGCTTGCGGTGGCGGAGCTGATCCGCCTGCTGGGTGCGCTCGGTGTGGACGCGCCGTCGGTGCGCTCTTCGGTTTCCCGGCTTAAGCGTCGTGGGCTGCTGGTTCCGGAGCGTACGGCGTCGGGGGCGGCGGGTTATGCCCTGTCGGCCGATGCACGTCAGCTCCTCGACGACGGTGACGAGCGTATCTACGGCCACCGGGCGTCGAAGCTGTCGGACGGCTGGGTGCTGGCGGTGTTCTCGGTGCCGGAGGCGGAGCGGCACAAGCGTCATCTGCTGCGCTCGCGGCTGGGGCGGCTGGGTTTCGGTACGGCCGCGCCCGGTGTGTGGATCGCTCCGGCCCGTTTCTACGAGGAGACCCGTCATACGTTGCAGCGGCTGCAGCTGGATCCGTATGTGGATCTTTTCCGGGGTGAGCATCTGGGGTTCGTCGCGACGGCGGAGGCGGTGGCGCGCTGGTGGGATCTGGCGGCGATCGCGAAGCAGCACGAGGAGTTCCTGGACGTGCACGGACCGGTGCTGCGGTCGTGGGAGTCGCGCGCCGGCACTCCGGCCGAGGAGGCCTACCGTGACTATCTGCTGGCGCTGGATTCGTGGCGGCGGCTGCCGTATGCGGACCCGGGTCTGCCGCAGGAGCTGCTTCCGGCCGGGTGGCCGGGCGGTCGTTCGGCGGCGGTGTTCGCGGGGCTGCACAAGCGGCTGCGGGACGCGGGTGCGGGGTTCATGACGGCGGGGTTCATGACGGAAGAGTGAGCCGTGGTCGGGGCGCGTCGGTGCGGCCGGTGGGTGGTGTGCGGCTGCCGGCGCGGTAGGGCGGGGGCCAGGGGGCGGCGGGGCCGGTGTAGTTCTGGTCGGCGGCGGCGTGGAGGGTCCAGTGGGGGTCGTAGAGGTGGGGGCGGGCGAGGGCGCAGAGGTCGGCGCGGCCCGCGAGGAGCAGGGAGTTGACGTCGTCCCAGGAGGAGATGGCGCCGACGGCGATGACGGGGATGTGGACGGTGTTGCGGATCCGGTCGGCGTAGGGGGTCTGGTAGGAGCGGCCGTATTCGGGGTGTTCGTCGGGGACGACCTGCCCGGTGGAGACGTCGATGGCGTCGGCGCCGTGTGCGGCGAAGGCGCGGGCGATGTCGATTGCGTCGTCGGCGGTGGTGCCGCCGGGGGCCCAGTCGGTGGCCGAGATCCGGACGGTCATCGGTTGGTCGGCGGGCCAGATGTCGCGGACGGTGTCGAACACTTCGAGGGGGAAGCGCAGCCGGGCGCTGAGGGTGCCTCCGTATGCGTCGGTGCGGTGGTTGGTGAGGGGGGAGAGGAAGCCGGAGAGGAGGTAGCCGTGGGCGCAGTGGAGTTCGAGGAGGTCGAATCCGCTGTGCACGGCGCGGTGTGCTGCGGCGGCGAACTGTTCGCGGATGGTGCGGAGTCCGGCCCGGTCGAGTTGGTGGGGGATCTGGTTGATGCCGGGCCGGTACGGGAGTGGTGAGGCGGCGACGAGGGGCCAGTTGCCGTCGGGCAGGGGCTGGTCGATGCCTTCCCACATGAGGCGCGTGGAGCCTTTGCGGCCGGAGTGGCCGAGTTGGACGCCGATGGCGGTGCCGGGTGCCTGGGTGTGGACGAAGTCGGTGATGCGGCGCCATGCGTCGGCCTGTCGGGTGGTGTAGAGGCCGGTGCAGCCGGGGGTGATGCGGCCTTCGGCGCTGACGCAGACCATCTCGGTCATGACGAGCCCGGCTCCGCCGAGGGCGCGGGCGCCGAGGTGGACGAGGTGGAAGTCGCCGGGGATTCCGTCGTCGGCGCGGTACATGTCCATGGGTGAGACGACGACGCGGTTGCGCAGGGTCAGTCCGCGCAGCTTCAGGGGGGTGAACATCGGCGGGGTGCCGGCCGGGCAGCCGAAGTCCTGTTCGACGGAGTCGGTGAACGCGGGGTCGCGCAGCCGCAGATTGTCGTGGGTGACGCGGCGGCTGCGGGTGAGGAGGTTGAACGCGAACTGTCGTGGCGGCTGGTCGAGATACGTCCCGAGTTCCTCGAACCAGCGCAGGCTGGCCGCCGCGGCGCGCTGCGTCGACTCCACGACGGGCCGGCGCTCGGTCTCGTACGCCGCGAGGGCCTCGGGGAGCGTGGGCTGCTCCTCGATGCAGGCGGCGAGGGCGAGGGCGTCTTCGACGGCGAGTTTGGTGCCGGAGCCGATGGAGAAGTGGGCGGTGTGCGCGGCGTCGCCGAGGAGCACGGTGTTCCCGTGCGCCCAGTGGTCGTTGACGACGGTGCGGAAGGCGGTCCAGGCGGAGGTGTTGCCGCGCAGCGGCCGGCCGCCGAGGGCGTCGGCGAAGATCTTGGCGCAGCGTTCGGCGGACTGCTGTTCGTCGCATTCGTCGAGGCCTGCGGCCTGCCAGACCTCTTCGCGCATTTCGACGATGACGGTGGAGGCGCCGGGTGAGTAGGGGTAGCCGTGGAGTTGCATCACGCCGTGCTCGGTTTCGGCGATCTCGAAGCGGAAGGCGTCGAAGGCGAAGTCGGCGGCCAGCCAGATGTAGCGGCAGCGGTGGGTGGTGATGCGGGGCGCGAAGACGTCGGCGTGTGCGGCGCGGGTGGCGCTGTGTACGCCGTCGGCGGCGATGACGAGGTCGTGGGTGGCGGCGAGTTCGGCGGCGGGCGGGGCCGGTGTGCGGAAGTGGAGCCGTACGCCGAGGGAGGCGCAGCGGTCGTGGAGGATTTCCAGGAGACGGCGGCGGCCGAGTGCGGCGAAGCCGTGGCCGCCGGAGGTGAGGGTGTGGCCGCGGTGGACGATGTCGATGTCGTCCCAGCGGACGAACTCGTCCTGGAGGGCGCGGTACACGGTGGGGTCGGCGTGCTCGATGCCGCCGAGGGTTTCGTCGGAGAGGACGACTCCGAAGCCGAAGGTGTCGTCCGGGGCATTGCGCTCCCACAGTGCAATGTCACGTGTGGGGTCGAGCCGTTTGAGCAGCGCGGCGGCGTACAGGCCGCCGGGGCCGCCGCCGATGACGGCAATACGGAGGGGGGTGCGGGGGCTGCGGGCGGTGCGGGGAGTGCGGGGGGCCTGTGCGGGCGGGGGCTGGAGCGGGCCGGGGGACTCTCCGGGATGGGCGGGCATGGTCATCGCCCTTGCCATTTCGGGGTGCGCTTTTCGGTGAACGCGGCGTGGAATTCCGCGTAGTCCTCGCCGTTCATGAGCAGGGCCTGCGTCGCGGCGTCGAGTTCGACGGAGGCGGCGAGCGGCATGTCCAGTTCGGCGGTGAGCAGTGCCTTTGTCTGGGCGTAGGCGAGGGCGGGGCCTTCGGCGAGGCGGCGGGCGAGGGCGGCGGCCGCGGTGTGGGCCTGGCCTTCCTCGGCCAGTTCGCTGATGAGGCCGATGCGTTCGGCTTCGGTGGCCCGGACGGGTTCGCCGAGCATGAGCAGCCGGGTGGCGTGGCCGAGGCCGACGACGCGCGGCAGCAGGTATGCCGCGCCCATGTCGCCGCCGGAGAGTCCCACTTTGGTGAAGAGGAACGCGAACCGGGCGGAGGGGTCGGCGACGCGGAAGTCGGCCGCGAGGGCGAGTACGGCGCCGGCTCCGGCGGCGACGCCGTGTACGGCGGCGATCACCGGGAAGGGGCATTCGCGCAGGGCGCGTACGACCTGTCCGGTCATCCGGTTGAAGTCGAGGAGCTGGGCGGTGTCCATGGCGAGTGTGGCGCCGATGATGTCGTCGACGTCGCCGCCGGAGCAGAAGCCGCGGCCTTCGCCGCCGAGGACGAGTGCCCGTACGGACCGTTCCCGGGACAGTTCGGCGAGCAGGTCGCGCAGGTCGGCGTAGGCGCCGAAGGTGAGCGCGTTGAGTTTCTCCGGCCGGTCGAGGGTGACCGTGGCGACGCCGTCCTGCCTGGTCAGGCGGATGTGGCGCCATTGCTCGGTATGGGGTGCGGAGCTGGTAAAGGGGCTCATGGGCGCGGCCTCCTTCAGCCTGCCGGCTACTGCCTGCCCTACGAAGTTATCACTTGTACGTGACTTCCGTCATGAGTGCGCGATACGGGTGGTGTGGCCGTGCGGGCGCTGTGCGCCCGCTGCCCGGCGGCGAACCGGTCCCGCGGCGGGAGCACGGCCGCGGACTGCTGCTGATCCGCGCCCCGGCTGCTGATCCGCGTCGTCGGCTCCGCTTGTGGCCACCGGCCCACCGCTCACGGCATGGCGGTCCGGTTCACGCTTCCCGTGCGACGTCCTGGGCGGCGCTGACGGGCTGCTCGGCCTCCACCTGGGTCAGGGCCAGCCTCCCCAGCCGGCTCGCGCCGTCCGGGGCGAGTACGGCCAGGGCGCGCAGGACGAGGAACCAGGCACCGGTTCCCAGTACCTCGCGCACGGCGGCCCGGGCGGTGGGACGGTCCTGAGCGCACGTCTGCCGCGGATCCCACCGGCCCGGCCCGCAGGCCAGAATGCGACGCAGTCCCTGGAGTTCCTGCTCGCCCGGAGCGCTGCCGAGGACTTCCGTTCTCGACAGATCGACTCCCGCGGCAAGCGAGGCGATCACCGCAACAGCCGCGTCCTGGGCGACCGCCTTGCGCCGCTTGCCGTCACGAGCCCCCGGCCCGCCCTCTCCCCGGGCCAGTCGCATGCCTTCACCGAGATCCCCGAGCGCGGCGAACGCGCAGGCCAGTTCGGCGCACTCGCCCTCCCACTTCACGATGGACGCCTGCAGGCCGGCCGAGGCGCCCGGATCGCCGTCTCGCAGAGCCGCCAGGGCCGCGGCCCCGAGTTCGGCCTCCAGCAGGCCCTCGTCGGCGAGCGGCACGGCAACCTCCGCCAGCGCCTCGCGCTCGGCGTCCGGCAGTCGCCCACGGTGTGCGATCGCCTCCGAGAGCTGAAGGAACAGCCCGTCGGGGCTGCCGAGATCGGCGAGGTCCTCGTAGTGGTACGTCAGCCAGGGGTCGTCGTCCCGTTTGATCTCCTCAGCCAGGTCCTGGATCTGGAGCATGGCCCGGTCATGCCATTGCCGCCCGTCCGGCCCGCTGCCGCCTGCCACCGCCGCCACCGCCGCCACCGCCGCCAGCACGGAGAACGCGTCGGCCCGGTGCCTCCTGTCCTGGAAGGCGTGGGCGATGTCCCACGCGGACTGGACGTCCCCCGCACAGGTCAGCGCCTGGACGGCCCCGATGAGCCGGTGCCAGTACCCCGTGTCGTAGTGCGAGACCGTTCCGTCCACATCGCGTTCTGCGCCGTATTCGATCGTGCGCCGGGCGTCCTGCGCGAGCGCCACGGCTCGCCGCGGATCGCTGCCGGCCACCGCCAGTGCCAAGTGGTTCAGCACGGCGGCTTTGGCGTCCCTGGCCGGCAGCGAGTGAGCGAGCCGCTCCGCCGGGGTCAGGTCGCCGCTGTCCGCCAGCATCATGGAGATGGCGGCCACCGCGTGCTCCTTGTCGGGCAGGTCGGAGCTGGCGTACGTGCTGCGCTCCAGCTCCAGGGCGATGCCCTCGGCCGCCTCGGGGTCCCGGTGCACCAGGGCGAGACCGCACAATGCCTCCGCTTCACGCCGCAACGGCCGCGGGAGGACGGCGAGCGCTGCCAGGGCTTCCTCCGGTTTTCCGTGCTCGACAAGCCCGCGGGTCCGCTCCATGTTCATCACGTCGTACGCGAGCGCAGCCGTCACGGGGCCGAGGAATGCTCTGCCTTGCGCTGCCGACTCCCTGACCAGCGCCCCTTGCACTGCCGCCTGTGTGAAGTAGTTCATGCGCCTGGCGACCGCCCACGCGTCGTCGAACGCCCCGCAGCGCGCGAGCGCCTGCGCGGCCATGAGTTCGTCCCTGGCGGCGAACCACCCCGCTGTCGCCGCGGCCGCCGCACGTTTCGCCAGGTTCCGGGCGTACTTCGGCCGCACTCTCGCAAGCAGCAGGGCGACCATGGCCGCGGCAGGTGCGAGCACCGGATCGCCTTGGCCGTTCCACCGGACTGCCCGTCCCAGCAGTGCGTCGCAGCGCACTCGGTCGGTCCCCCACCAGGCGAGACCACTGATCGCCAGGAGTGCGGCCCGGTCGGCTCCGTCCCCGGTCTGGGCCGCTGCGAGCCGCTCCGCCACCTCCGCGAAGGTGCCTCGTTCGTCCAACGGCACATGCCTGAGTGCCTCGATCAGGGCGACGGCCCGTTCTCGGGGGTCCGGAATCCCGAGGACCGTGTTGAGTGCCTGGACGTGCTCACCGGCGACGGCCCGGACCACCGCCAAGTCCCGGTACTCCGCCGGTGATCCGCGGCCGGGCGGGTCCGCTTCGCCGAGGAGCCGGCCGGCCTCATCGGCGAGTTCGAGCGCGCGATCGAGGTCGGTACTCAGCAATTGCCGGGCGATACCCGCCAGCGCCCGGCCCCGGTCGTGGTCGTCCGGGATGCACCGGGCCTGCGCGACGGCCTTGCCGCTCTTGCCCAGTGCGGCCCACAGCACCGGTAATCCGGCCGGCAGCGCGGCGTTGCGGGCCGTCAGGCAGGTGTCGGAGAAGGCGAGCAGCGCGGCGGACCACAGGTCGTCGTCCCGGTCCGAGCCGGCCACCGCGGCACGGGCCGAGGTGATCTCCCTGAGGGCGGCTCCGTCGGCGCCGGTGGCTTCGCGCAGTCGTGCCTGGCGCCGGGTGTCGACGACGAGGTCCACATGCCGGCGGGCGCCCGGGCACTTCTGCTCCACGACCCGCCCGTACGCCTGGAGCAGATACCGGGGCGTCTCCCGCGGCCATCCCCGGTCGCGGTAGCCGTCGGCCCAGGTGTGCAGCCGCTCCAGGTACTCGTCGACTCCCGTCCCGAGAGCCTGGTCGGCCTCCTCGCGCAGCGTCTCGTGGGCGAAGAGATAGCCGCGGTCGTCCCGGTCGGATCCGTCGGCGGCGCTCAGGCCTCTGGACCGCGTGGCGAGACTTCTGCCGAAGGTGCCGCCGAGGCACATCTGCAGTTCGTACGGGAGGCGTCGGGTGAGCTCTTCCAGGTCACGCAGGGTCAGACCGCCCTGCGCGGCCGTGACGAAGCCGACGATCTCGCGCTGGACGTCGTCGCCGCCGCGCAGCGCCCGGTACAGCTCTTCACGGGCCTCGTTGCGCGTGTGCTGGGCGAACGCGCTGGTCTCCAGGACGCGGGTGGTGCAGTGGCGCAGTGGGTGCGAGGCCGGGACGTCGGACGGCACACCGGGGTGCGGGCGGCTCGTCACCAGTACGCGGAGGTTGTCCGGGGGCCGAGGGGGCAGGAGTGAGGCGATGCTGGGGCGGCCGCTGCCGGTCGAGGCCGACTCGTCCTCGTCGAGTCCGTCGACGACGAGCAGCAGCCGCTCGCCGCGTTCGTCGAGCCGCTGGGCGGCTTCCTCGATCAGCAGGCGGCGATAGGTGTCACGGTTGCCGACGGTGGTGGCGGGCGATTCGGCCAGCGGCGCCAGCTGGTCGATCAGCGCGTCGGAGAAGGCGTCGCTGTCGGCTTGGCCGGCGAGCCGGCGGGTGACGAAGAACGACACGGGGACGACGCCGGCCGGGGGATGCAGGGCGAGCCATGCGGAGAGTGCGGTCTTCCCCGCCCACGGTGGGGCCTGCCACCACTGGTAGGGGTCGTCCCCGGCGCAGAACGCGACGATCTCGGCGAACTCGTCCTCCCTTCCGATCAGTTCGGGAGGGGCGATGTCCTTGACCTGCGCCCGGTAGGCGTTGCGGACGAGGTCGCCCGGTCCTGTGGGGAGTACGTCGTGGAGGGCCTGGGGCCGGACGGGCTGCCCCAGCAGCTCCTGGAGCCGGTTCAGGTCGTCCTCGCCGAGCCCGTCCGCCCAGCGGTCGGCGCGGAGCACGGCGAGCCGGCCGGGGCCGTCGCAGGCGTGGTGGAGGCCGACGATGCCGATGAGCCGGCCACCGCTGCACACGGGTGCTCCGGACATGCCCTCCCACGGTGAGTGTGCGGTGTCCGGGTCGTGCTCGGGTGGCGCCACGATGAGTTCGAGGGTGCCCTCGCGCCGGTTGGACAGCACGGGTGCCGTGCCCTCGGCGTGGCAGGTGTCGCGGTACGTGGTGCCGCTGCCGTCGGTGTCGTCGCGGAGCTTGAACCGGGGAAATCCCAGTGTCGTGCAGCGCAGGACCGCGTCGCGCTCCGCGATCCGGCCCAGGAGGACCGTCTCGTCGGTGTCTTCGCCCGCGACACCGAGCAGCGCCATGTCCGACGGGGTATGGGACCGGAGGATGCGGGCTGTGCGGGTCCGCTCGCCCGGCTGGTCGGCGTCGAAGCGTACGAGGACGTCGGCAGCGTCGTCGATGACGTGTGCCGCTGTGAGGACGACTCCGCTGCGTACGAGGTAGCCGCTCCCCCGCTGCCGGCCGCCGGTCCGCTGCGTCACGATGATCTCCGCGACGCGTCCGGCGGCCAGACCACCCCGGCCGTGCATGACGCTTCTGCTCCCCCCCTGGGCAGTTCCGTCGAAGGGCCTTGGCCCGTCAGGAAATGTCAGCGTACAAGTTCGGCGACGGTGTCGCGGGAGGTGTCTGCGGGCTGCCCGTGCCGTCCGCGTCGGCGAGGCGCGAATTGCGGCGGCCGTAGAGCGCGTACACGGCGGCGCCGGCGGTCAGGAAGACCGCGAACTGGACCCATGTCGTCCACCCCGTGCCCCACATCAGGTAGAGGCAGAACAGCACGCCCAGGACGGGGCTGACGGGGAACAGCGGCACGCGGAACGCGGTCCTGGTGCCGGGGTGGCGGCGGCGCAGGGCGATCACGGCGATGTTGACGACGGCCATGACGGCGAGCGTGCCGATGGTCGTCAGGTTCATCACGACGTCGAGGGGGACGACGGCGGCCGGGACGGCGAAGACGGCGGCGACGATCCAGGTGTTGGCGACGGGGGTCGCGGTGCGCGGGGAGATCCGCTGGAAGGTGCGCGGGATGAGTCCGTCGCGGGACATCGACATCAGGATCCGGGTCTGCCCGTACATCACGGCGAGGACGACCGAGGCGATGGCGACGACCGCGCCGAAGGCGACGGCTGCGCCGCCGACGGCAGAGCCGGTGACCTTGTCGACGATGAGGGAGAGGGCGGCGGGCTTGTCGGCGACGTCGTCGGCGGACATGGCGCCGATGGCGGCGAGCGCGACCGTGCAGTAGAGCAGGGTGACGATGCCGATGCAGGTCATGATCGCGAGGGGGATGGTGCGGCGCGGGTTCTTCACCTCTTCGCCGGCGGTGGTGATGGCGTCGAAGCCGATGTAGGAGAAGAAGGCGAGGGAGGCGCCGGAGGTGATGCCGGTCAGCTCGTGCGGGGCGAACGGGGAGAGGTTGTCCGACCGGTACGCGGTGAACGCGACGGCGCAGAAGAGGACGAGGACCGCGAGTTTGACGACGGCCATCACGGCGGTGGCGCGGGCGGACTCGCGGATGCCGCGGACCAGGAGCAGGGCGGCGAGCAGGATCACGACGACGGCGGGGATGTTGACGATGCCGCCGTCGCCGGGCGGGCTGGAGAGGGCGGCGGGCAGCTGATGGCCGGTGAGGCTGCCGAGGAGTTCGTTGAGGTACTGGCCCCAGCCGACGGAGACGGCGGAGACGGACACGCCGTACTCCAGCAGCAGGCACCAGCCGGTGAGGAAGGCGACGCGTTCGCCGAGGGTGGCGTAGGCGAAGGAGTAGGAGGAGCCGGACACCGGGATCGCGCTACCCAGCTCGGCGAAGGAGAACGCGGTGAAGACGCAGGTGATCGCGGCGAGGACGAAGGAGACGACGACGGCCGGGCCGGCTTCGGCGACGCTGTCGGAGAGGCCGACGAAGATGCCGGTGCCGACGATGGCGCCGACGCCGAAGCAGACCAGCTGGAAGAGGCCCATGGTGCGTTTGAGGCCGTGGCCCTCGCGGTCTGCGCCGGCTTCGGCGACGAGCTGGGCTGGGCTTTTGATGCGCATGGGGGTGGTTCTCTTTTCGGGGTCTTGCCAGGTTGGTCAGGTCGTGCACACAACGAAGTGGGGTCCGGGCGTGCGAGCCCGGACCCCACTGATCGGCGGTTATCGTAGCCGCTGATTCACATAAGCACCCAATCGGGCGTATGACTATTCGGCAGTGGCGAGTGTTGCCACCAGGACGGCCTTGATGGTGTGCATACGGTTCTCGGCCTCGTCGAAGACGACCGAGTGGGCGGATTCGAAGACCTCGTCGCTGACTTCGAGTTCGGTCAGGCCGTGGCGCTCGTGGATCTCGCGGGCGACCTTGGTGCCCAGGTCGTGGAAGGCGGGCAGGCAGTGCAGGAACTTGACCTCGGGGTTGTTGGTGGCGCGCAGGACGTCCATGGTCACCCGGTAGGGGGCGAGGGCCTTGATGCGCTCGTCCCAGACCTCCTTGGGTTCGCCCATGGAGACCCAGACGTCGGTGGCGATGAAGTCGCAGCCGTCGACGCCTTCGGCGATGTCCTCGGTGAGCGTGATCGTGGCGCCGCTCGCCTCGGCGAGCCGGTGGGCCTGCGTGACGACCTCCTGGGAGGGCCAGTAGGCCTTGGGGGCGACGATCCTTACGTCCATGCCGAGCAGGGCGCCGGTGACCAGGTAGGAGTTGCCCATGTTGAACCGGGCGTCGCCGAGGTAGGCGAAAGCGATTGCGTCGTCGTTGTCGATGCCCTCACCGCCCTCACCGACGCCCTTGCCGATGCCCTTGCCGCTGTGCTCGGTCATGGTGAGCACGTCGGCGAGCATCTGGGTGGGGTGCCAGTCGTCGGTGAGGCCGTTGAAGACCGGTACGCCGGCGTGTGCGGCGAGCTCTTCGACGGCGGCCTGGCTGTCCCCGCGGTACTCGATCCCGTCGAACATCCGGCCGAGCACGCGGGCGGTGTCCTTGACCGACTCCTTGTGGCCCATCTGGGAGCCGGAGGGGTCGAGGTAGGTCGTCGAGGCACCCTGGTCGGCGGCGGCGACTTCGAACGCGCAGCGGGTGCGGGTCGAGGTCTTCTCGAAGATCAGCGCGATGTTCTTGCCACGCAGCCGCTGGACCTCGGTGCCGGCACGCTTGGCGGCCTTGAGCTCGGCGGCCAGGTCGACCAGACCGCGGAACTCCTCCGCCGTGAAGTCGAGCTCCTTGAGGAAGTGGCGGCCTTCGAGATGTGTCGCCATGGTGGCTGCTCCTGGGTCGCGAATGCGGGGACTATGGAATTCTATACACACTCCCGTATTGCTATACGCTCGGGTGGGCGGCGTCCCGCTCCACGGGACAGCTCATGCAGCGGGGGCCGCCGCGGCCCCGGCCGAGTTCGCTGCCCGGGATCTCGATGACCTCGATGCCCTGCTTGCGCAGGTGGGTGTTGGTCGTGACGTTGCGTTCGTACGCCACGACGACGCCCGGCTCGACGGCGAGGACGTTGCAGCCGTCGTCCCACTGCTCGCGCTCCGCCGAGTGCACGTCCTGTGTCGCCGTGAGGACCCGGATGTCCTGCAGCCCAAGGGCGGCGGCGATCGCGCTGTGCATGTGCTCGGGCGGATGGTCGGTGACCCGCAGGGACAGGGCCCGCTCACCGGCGGCCGGCTCGATCGTGTACGAGCGCAGCATGCCCAGGCCGGCGTACTGGGTGAAGGTGTCGTGGTCCACCATCGTCATCACGGTGTCCAGGTGCATGAACGCCCGCCGCTTGGGCATGTCGAGCGCCACGATGGTCCGCGCGGAGCCGGCCGCGAACAGCCCTCGGGCGAGCATCTCCACGGCCTGCGGGGTGGTGCGCTCGCTCATGCCGATCAGTACCGCGCCGTTGCCGAGGACCAGGACGTCGCCGCCTTCGATGGTGGAGGGATAGTCGTCCTGACCCTCCGACCAGTGGTGGAAGCCGCCCGCCTCGGGGCCGGTGAACAGCGGATGGTGCTTGTAGATCGCTTCGAAGTGCACGGTCTCGCGCCGTCGGGCGGGCCAGCGCATGGCGTTGATGGAGACGCCGTCGTAGATCCAGGCGGAGGTGTCGCGGGTGAAGATGTGGTTGGGGAGCGGGCCGAGCAGGAAGTCGTCCAGGTCCATGACATGGAAGCGCACGGACGACGGCTCGGAGTGACCGGCGAGGAACTCCCGCTTGGTCATCCCGCCGACCAGCGCCTCGACCAGCACGCCGGTGTCCATCTCGTCGAAGGCGGCCCGCAGATGGTCGGTGGCGAGCGGGCCGTACTCCTTCTCGTCGAAGACCCGGTCCAGGACGAGCTTCCTGGCGGCCGGGATCTCCAGCGCCTCGCGCAGCAGATCACCGAAGAGATGCACCTGGACGCCGCGGTCGCGCAGGACGTCGGCGAAGCCGTCGTGCTCCTGGCGGGCACGCCGCACCCAGAGCAGGTCGTCGAAGAGCAGCGCGTCCTTGTTGGTGGGGGTGAGCCGCTTCAGCTCCAGATCGGGCCGGTGCAGTATGACCCGGCGCAGGCGCCCGGTCTCGGAGTCGACATGGAATCCCATGCCCCCATCCTCACCGTCCGGACGCCTCTTCACCCGGCGAACGGCTGTACCGTCTCCATTCATGGCCCCCGCCCGCTCGGGCATGATGCCGCTGATGGCGCAGGCGGCGGCGAGGCGGAGGGCGAGCCGGGAGGACGGGCCGGCCCCGCGGCGGCTTCCTTCAGCGGCTCGGTCACATGCTTGGCGAGGCTCCCGGATCCTGCTGTCCGGGCGAGTGATCACACCTTACGAGGAGGCACTGACAACGCCTCCCCGTAAGGCAGGGACAGGGACAGGCACAGGGGGCTACAGCCGGGGGTCGACCGGCTCGGACTCCAGCGCGAGCACCGCGAACACCGCCTCGTGGACCCGCCACAGCGGCTCGCCGTCGGCGAGCCGGTCGAGCGCCTCCAGGCCCAGCGCGTACTCGCGCAGCGCCAACGACCGCTTGTGCCCGAGGAACCGGCTGCGAAGCCGGGTCAGGTTGTCCGGGCGGGTGTACTCGGGGCCGTAGATGATCCGCAGGTATTCCCGGCCGCGGACCTTGATGCCCGGCTGGACGAGCCGGCCCTTGTCGTCCCGTACGAGCGCCTGCAGGGGCTTGACGACCATGCCCTCGCCGCCGGTGGCTGTCATCTCCAGCCACCAGTCGACGCCGGCGCGCACCGACTCCTCGTCGCCCGTGTCGACGACGAGGCGGCGGGTGGTCCGCAGCAACGCGGATCCGGTGGCAGCTGCTGCCGTGGTGGCGTCCGCCTCCACCAGCCGGTCCAGCCAGGCCAGTTGTTCGTCGTGGGGCACGGCGGCGAGGGAGCGGCCCTGGACGGCGAGGATCTGGAACGGCGCGAGACGCACCCCGTCCAGGCCTTCGGTGGTCCAGCAGTACCTGCGGTACGCGTCGGTGAACGCGGCCGCGTCCGCGGCCCGTTCGCGCTGTCGCTGAAGCAGTGCGTCGACGTCGAGGCCGCGCGCGGCGGCTGCTTCGAGGGCGGCCGTGGCGCCGGGGAAGACCGCGCCGGAGGCGGCGCCCACGGCCGCGTACTGCTTGCGGAGCAGCCCGGATGCCTTGAGGGACCAGGGCATCAGTTCGGCGTCCAGGAGCAGCCAGTCGGTCTGCAGTTCCTCCCACAGTCCCGCTGCGGTGACGGCGGCGCGCAGCCGCTGGAGGATCTGCTCGGTGACGTCGGGCTCGTCGAAGAAGGGCCGGCCGGTGCGGGTGTGCAGGGATCCCGTGGCGCCGTCCGCACCGAAGCGTTCGCGCGCCACGTCCGCGTCGCGGCAGACCAGGGCGATGGCGCGGGAGCCCATGTGCTTCTCCTCGCACACGACCCGTTCGACGCCGTCCGCCTTGTACTGGGCGAACGCCTCGGCCGGATGCTCCAGGTAGCCCTCTTCCTGTGAGGTCGCGGTCGGTGCCATTGTCGGCGGCAGGTAGGCGAGCAGCCGCGGGTCGACCGCGAAGCGGCTCATGACCTCCAGTGCCGCCGCGGCGTTCTCCTCGCGCACCGCGACGCGCCCCATGTGGCGGGTCTCCACGATGCGGCGGCCGTGGACGTCGGCGAGGTCCAGGGGGCGGCCCTGGTGTCCGCCGGGTGCCTCGGTGGTGAGCGGCTTGGCGGGCTCGTACCAGACCTTTTCGGCGGGTACGTCGACGAGTTCACGCTCGGGCCAGCGCAGCGCGGTCAGCTTTCCGCCGAAGACGGCTCCGGTGTCCAGGCAGATGGTGTTGTTGAGCCAGGAGGCGGTGGGCACGGGTGTGTGGCCGTACACCACTGCGGCCCGGCCGCGGTAGTCCTCGGCCCACGGGTAGCGCACGGGCAGCCCGAACTCGTCGGTCTCCCCGGTCGTGTCGCCGTACAGGGCGTGCGAGCGGACCCGGCCGGAGGTGCGGCCGTGGTACTTCTCGGGCAGTCCGGCGTGGCAGACCACCAGCTTGCCGTCGTCGAGGACGTAGTGGCTGACGAGTCCGTCGATGAACTCCCGTACCTGTTCGCGGAACGACGGGTCGTCGGTGTCCTCCCGCTCCAGCTGTTCGATGGTCTCGGAGAGTCCGTGGGTGTGCTGGACCTGCCTGCCCTTGAGCCAGCGTCCGAGCTTGTTCTCGTGGTTCCCGGGCACGCACAGGGCGTTGCCGGAGGCCACCATGCTCATGACGCGGCGCAGCACACCGGGGCTGTCCGGGCCGCGGTCGACCAGGTCGCCGACGAAGACGGCGGTGCGGCCCTCGGGGTGTGCGCCGTCCACATATCCCAGCCGGCCGAGCAGGGTGTCCAGCTCGGAGCGGCAGCCGTGGATGTCGCCGATGATGTCGAACGGTCCGGTGAGGTGCCGCAGGTCGTTGAAGCGCTTCTCCAGGACGACCTCGGCCGCGTCGGTCTCCTCGACGCTGCGCAGGACGTGGACCTTGCGGAAGCCCTCGCGCTCCAGTCCACGCAGGGAACGGCGCAGCTCGCGCCGGTGGCGCTGGATGACGTGGCGGGGCATGCCGGCCCGGTCGGGTCGTGCCGCGTTGCGTTCGGCGCACACCTCTTCGGGCATGTCGAGGACGATCGCGACCGGCAGCACGTCGTACTGGCGGGCGAGCTGGACGAGCTGGCGGCGGCTCTCCTGCTGGACGCTGGTGGCGTCGACGACGGTGAGGCGGCCGGCGGCAAGGCGTTTGCCGACGATGTAGTGGAGCACGTCGAAGGCGTCACTGCTGGCGCTCTGGTCGTTCTCGTCGTCGGCGACCAGTCCGCGGCAGAAGTCCGAGGAGATCACTTCGGTGGGTTTGAAGTGCCGGTGGGCGAAGGTGGACTTGCCGGAGCCGGTGGCGCCGATGAGGACCACGAGGGAGAGGTCGGGGACGGGCAGTGTGCGGGTGGTGGTGGTCATGCCGCCTCCACCTCCTTCGTGGTCATGGTGAATACGGCCATCTGGGTCGGCGGGCCCACTTCGGGGTCGTCGTCGCCGACGGGCGTGAACTCCACTGCGTATCCGTGCCGTGCGGCGACCGACTCGGCCCAGGTGCGGAACTCCTCGCGGTTCCACTCGAAGCGGTGGTCGCTGTGGCGCACGTGCCCGGCGGGCAGGGTCTCCCAGCGCACGTTGTACTCGACGTTGGGCGTGGTCACGATCACCGTCCGGGGGCGGGCGGAGCCGAACACCGCGTACTCCAGGGCGGGCAGCCGCGGCAGGTCGAGATGTTCGATGACTTCGCTGAGTACGGCGGCGTCGTAGCCGGCGAGCCGCTTGTCGGTGTAGGTGAGCGAGCCCTGGAGCAGGGTGATCCGGTCGGACTGCCGCTCGCCCATGCGCTCCAGCCGCAGCCGGCGGGCGGCGATGGCCAGCGCCCGTACGGACACGTCGACGCCGACGATGTCGGTGAACCGCACGTCCTTGAGGAGTGCCTGGACCAACTGGCCCTGTCCGCAGCCCAGGTCGAGCACGGTGGCCGCGCCGGCGGTGCGCAGTGCGGCGAGGACGGCGTCGCGGCGCTGCTCGGCCAGCGGCACCGGCCGCTCGTCGGTGTCGGTGGTCTCGTCCACG
Organism: Streptomyces sp. NPDC043870; assembly: GCF_056435785.1. NCBI lineage: Bacteria > Bacillati > Actinomycetota > Actinomycetes > Kitasatosporales > Streptomycetaceae > Streptomyces > Streptomyces sp. NPDC043870. The sequence goes on along the minus strand of NZ_JBWKDT010000020.1, from coordinate 61,726 downwards.
GCGTTGTCGACGTCCTCGACCTCGAGGTCGTCGCTCTCGGCGAGCCGTAGGAGTTCGAGGCGTTCCATGGCCTGGCGGGTCAGGCTCCAGCGGCGGGACAGATAGCGGCTGGTGATCAGCTTCTGCTCGGGGTGCTCGGACAGCCAGCCCTCGCCGGCCCGCAGCAGTTTGTCGACCTCGTCCGGCGCGACCCAGTAGTGCTTGGCGTCGTCGAGGACGGGCAGGAGGACATAGAGCTGGCGCAGCGCGTCGGCGAGCCGGAGCTCGCCTTCCAGCACCAGGCGCACGTAGCGCGAGTCGCCCCATTCCGGGAACTGTTCGTCCAGTGCCACGGGCTCGGCGTCGACCGAGGTCCACCCCAGCGGCCCGAACAGCTTCCGCACCAGTTCGGCCCCGCCGCGGGCGGGCAGCGCCGGCACTTCGATCCGCAGTGGCAGTGGGCTCTGTGCCCGCTCCGGCATCGCGGTGCACACGCCGCGCAGGGCGCTCTTGAAGACGGTGCTCATCGCGACCGAGAGCAGTGAGGACGCGGCGTACGGCCGGTCGTTGACGTATTGCGCGAGCGCGGAGTCGGGTGCTCCGCCGCGGCCCTTGCCCTTGCCGCGCCGCACCAGCGCCACCGGGTCCACCTCCAGCAGCAGCGCGGCCGTGCAGCGTTCGACGGAGGCCTCGGGGTAGAGGACATGCGCCGTGCCGTGGGAGGTCGGGAACGTCTGCGCCTTGTCGGGGTGCTTGTGCAGCAGGAAGCCCAGATCCGTGGCGGGGCGCTCGGGGGTGCCGGTCGTACTGATCGTCAGGAACACACGTCCGAGTATTGCCCACCTGCGCCCTTGCGACCAGGCGTTTTCGTTATGCGCCAGTGCCGGTGAGGACCGCCGACAGCGCGGCGATGCGGTCCGGTCCGACGCGGCAGCATCCGCCCACCAGCCGTGCCCCCGCGGCAGTCCAGTCGGGCGCCCTGGCCGGGTCGAAGGTGGCGCCGCCGCGCCAGGTCCCCGCCGTGGCGTCCCACCGCTCGCCGCTGTTCGGGTAGACGACGACGGGCTTGCCCGTCGTGCGGGCCGCGAGCGCCACGGCGCGGTCCGCGTCCGCGGGCTCGCAGCAGTTGACGCCGACGGCGATCACCTGGTCGTCGGCCGCGGTGAGGGCGAAGGCCGCCGTCAGGTCCTGGCCGGCCCGGGTGCGCTGGCCCGCGATGGTGTACGAGAGCCACACGGGCAGCCCGCAGTCCTCCGCGGCCCGCAGCAGCGCCACGGCCTCGTCGGTGTCCGGCACGGTCTCCAGGGCGAGCGCGTCGGGGCGGGCCGCCGCGAGCGCCTCGATGCCGGGCCGGTGGAAGGCCTCCAGCTCACGCACGGTCAGCCCGTACTGCCCGCGGTACTCGCTGCCGTCCGCGAGCATCGCCCCGTACGGTCCCACCGAGGCGGCGACCCATACCTCCCGGTCCGAGTGCTCCGCCGCGGCGCGGGCGAGCTCCACGCTGCGGGCCAGCAGTGCCGCGGCCTCGTCGGGGCCCAGGCCGCGCCGGGCGAAGCCTTCGAACGTCGCCTGGTAGCTGGAGGTGATGAGCACCTGTGCGCCCGCCCGCACGTACGCGGTGTGGGCGGCCTCGATCCGGTCGGGGCCGTCGGCGAGCAGCCGCGCCGACCAGAGGTCGTCGGACAGGTCGCAGCCCTGCGCCTCCAGCTGGTTGGAGAGGCCGCCGTCGAGGACGAGCGGCCCTTCGGCGAGGGCGGCGGCGAGGCTGCGGGCGGGCTTCACAGAGGCTCCGGGACTTCGAGGACGCGACCTGGGACCTGGCTTTGGACCTGGCTTTGGATCTTGCCGGACCGGTGCGTCAGTTCAGCTGGGACTGGACCTGGGAGGAGATGAGCTCCAGGTGGTCGAGGTCTGCGAGGTCGAGGACCTGCAGATAGATACGGGAGGAGCCGATCTCGCCGTAGCGGCCGATCTTTTCGGCGACCTCGGCCGGCGAGCCTGCCAGGCCGTTGGCCTTCAGCTCCTCGACGTCGCGTCCGATGGCGGCGGCCCGGCGGGCGACCTCCGCGTCGTTCTTGCCGACGCAGACGACGAGGGCGTTGGAGTAGACGAGGTCGTCGGCCTTGCGTCCGGCCTGCTCGGCGGCGGCCCGGACCCGGTTGAACTGCCGGTCGCTGTCCTCCAGCGATGCGAAGGGAATGTTGAACTCGTCGGCGTACCGGGCGGCCAGCCGGGGAGTGCGGATCGCCCCGTGCCCGCCGATGAGCACCGGGACCTTCTTCTGCGCGGGCTTGGGCAGCGCGGGCGATTCCTCCAGTTGGTAGTACGTCCCGTCGTAGGTGAACGTGCTGCCGGCCGGCGTGCCCCACAGGCCGGTCACGACGGCCAGCTGCTCCTCCAGCCGGGCGGACCTCTCCTTCGGGAACGGGATGCCGTAGGCCTTGTGCTCCTCCTCGAACCAGCCCGCGCCGAGGCCGAGCTCGACGCGGCCGCCCGACATCTGGTCGACCTGGGCGACCTGGATGGCGAGCACGCCGGGGAGCCGGAAGGTGCCGGCGGTCATGAGCGTGCCGAGCCTGATCCGCTTGGTCTCCCGGGCCAGCCCGGCCAGGGTGATCCAGGCGTCGGTGGGGCCGGGCAGGCCGTCGGCGGAGCCCATGGACACATAGTGGTCCGACCGGAAGAACGCGTCGAAGCCAAGGTCTTCGGTGGCTTTGGCGACGGTGAGCAGGGTGTCGTAGCTCGCCCCTTGCTGGGGCTCGGTGAAGATTCGAAGATCCATACATCCATCCTGCACCGTCGTTCGTGCGTCAACCTCGCGGTGCGCTGTGGGTGCGGCGCGGACACGGCACGGCCGGACGGCCGTCGACCGGGCGGGCGGGTCGTCCCGCCGGTGGCCGGGCCCGGGCGCTGGTCGTCGGTCTCGCGGGACCGGACCGCCCCGGCGGCGCCAGGGGCGGCCAGGCCCCGCGCAGCTGCTCAGGGCGGGCTCGTCGCCGAGTCCGCCGGGTCCGGACGGCCGGGGTCGCGCACGCGCTCGCGGTCACGGTCACGGTCGGGAGCAAGGTCGCGGTCGCGCAGGGAGAGGCGGCGGAGCATCGCACGCACGCGGTCGCTCGATTCGTCCGCGGCGTCGATCGCCTCGATGCACTGCCAGTACAGGCCTTCCTCGTCCGTGGCGCATGCGACGCCGACGAGCGCCATGCCCACCTCTCCGAGGAGGGTGCTCAGGGCTGTCAACGCCCTTCGCGGGTCGGCGACTTCGCTGAGCTGGGAGGCTCTCAGGCAGCCGGTGCGCAGTACCTGAGGATCGACCATCGCGCCGCTGCGCCCGCCGGCCTCGCTGAGGCCGCGGGCCTCGCCTCTCAGCTCCTGTGGGCCGCGGACCGCCAGGTGGCTTCCCACCGCCTGTGCGAGGGCCTGCGCCTGCCAGGCTTCCGCCACGACGTCCAGCGCGGCGCGGCACTCCGCCAGTGCCCGCCTGCCGACCGCGATGAGCCGCTCCGCATCCATGTATGCCGCCCCCGTTCATACGACTTTCTGCCCACTGACTCACTACCCAGAGTGAAGGCCCCCCAGACGAAAAGCCAGGGGAATTCGGAAATCTGTGGACAGGAAGCCGGTTGGGGAAAGATCAGTCACTCCGTAGAGTGACGATGCGGTCGTGACGGTCCGTCCGACGGCCTCTCGGCCGGCGGGAAGCGCAGCTCGTTCCGGTCGATCTTCTCGGAGAGCGCGGTGAGCGCGTCGACGCCGAGCACCTCGCAGAACTGCAGCAGATACGCGAGGACGTCGGCGACCTCGTCGGCCACCCGGTGAGCCTTCGCCGGGTCGTCCATGACGCGCGCGGACTCCTCCGGGGTCAGCCATTGGAAGATCTCGACCAGTTCCGCCGCCTCGACGGTCAGCGCCACCGCGAGATTCTTCGGCGTGTGGTACGGCTCCCAGTTCCGGGCCGCCGCGAACTCGGCCAGTCTGCGCTGCAGTGCCTTGACGTCCAGTTCTGTCACGGCACCAGGTCTACCACCGTCACTCCCTCGATCCCGCGCGCGGTTTCGCCGTCGCTCACCGCACCCACCAGCCGGAGATGTCCGCCGGCGCTGATCGAGGCCGCCAGTGCGGCCAGTTCGCGCGCCTGACGGCGGTCCAGGCAGCGGTCGAAGCCGTCGGCGAGGACGGTGAGCGACTGCAGGGCGCCGGGGACCTCCGCCGCCTGGTCCACGGCCAGCACACCGGGTCCGGTGAGCAGGACCAGCGCGAGGGCGAGGAAACGCAGTTCGCCGTCGCCGAGCCGCCCGAGCGGGGTGCCCCGTCCGCTCGCGGCCCGGCCGAGGACCGCGCGCACCGTCCCGTCGGTGAGTTCCTCGACGCCCACGTCGGCGACCGGTCCCGCGCAGCCCGCCCGGGCCACAGCGGTCAGCCGCGCATGGCGTCTGGCGCACTCGCTGCGGGTGCGGTGGAGCACCGCCGCCAGGTTGTCGCAGCCGTGCCGCAGGCGACCCTCCCCCGGCAGCACGGGCTCCCGCATCCGCTGGGGCTGCGGATCGCAGGGGAACACCGACCGCAGCGCCACCACCACCTGCTCGGCGGCGGCCAGCACCCGCCGTTGTCCGTCCGTCTTGCCCGCGACGCGCAGCGGCAGCAGTGCCGTGCCCAGCCGGTCGTCGGGCAGCGGGGCGCGGGTGACCCGGGCGGCGCCCGCCGTGTGCCAGGCGGCCTGTACGCAGGTGCGCCCGGGGTCGCGCAGTGCCGTACTCAGCAGGGTCTGCCCTTCGCTGGTCAAACGCTCGCCGACGATGCGGAGTTCCGGCTCGGCCTGGACGGCGAGATCGAGCTGTACGGGACCGGCCGGGCCGTCGACCGTACAGCCGAGCCTGAATCCCCGTCTGCCCTGGGAGTCCCCCTCCGCACCTTCGGGAACACAGCCCGCGGGGTCCGGGAACACCTCGCCGATCCCGCTGCCCGCGCCGAGCCGGGCCAGTGCCTCGTAGGCCCGCAGCGCGCTCGACTTGCCGCTGCCGCTGGGCCCGGCGAACAGGGTCACCGGGCCGAGGGGGAAGGTGCCCGCGCGATGCGACGCGAAGGCGGAGAGGCGCAGTTCGGTGACCGTGGGGCGGGTGCTGAGTAACTCCATGCGGGAGACGCTACGCAGCGCGCCGTACGCCGAACCGTTACGCCAGAAAGTGCTTCCTACGAATGAGGGACGGCCGCCGCGGCGACGCCCTCGACCTCCGTGCCGACCGGTGCGAGCAGGAAGACGTTCCGGTCGACCCGGTGCATGCCGCTGCCGAGCCCGAAGACGACGCCGCTGCTGAAGTCCAGGATGCGCTTGGCGACTTCGGTGTCCGCGCTGGTGAGGTCCAGCAGTACCGGGACCTGCGCGATGAGGTGCTCGGCGACGTCGCGCGCGTCCGCGAAGACCTGTACCCGCAGGACGACCATCCGGCGCTGCTCGGCGGCGGCGCCGGCGTCCGGGTCGGCGAAGGCGTCCCGGGGGATCGTGCGATGGTCGATTCTTGACGGCCACTCGTTGCGACCGCGCAGCGGGACGACCTGCGCCAGGCCCTCCCACTGCTCGTCGGTGACGTCGTACCTCTCGTACCTGCTCATGGGACCATCTTCGCGTCCCTCACTCATTCGGCCCAACAGCGACACGAGCAGGTCCCGGTTCTCGAGGAACTCGCTTCTCGAAGCGGTGGCCCGTGCCGGGGGCCGTGACGAGATGCCGCGGATGAGATGCCGCGGTTGAGATGCCGTGGTTGAGGGGGCCGAGGACTCCCGCCGGGCGAGGCCCCGTCAGGGGTCCGCTGCCGACCGGTCCGTACCGTCGCCGGATCAGCCCGTGGGGTGCAGCGCGCGGCGCAGGACGGTGACCGCCTGGGTGATGGCTCCCTCGGCGGCGTTCGTGCCGCGCAGGGCGTTGAGCATCACGAAGTCGTGGATGATGCCCTGGTAGCGGGTGGCGGTCACCGGCACGCCGGCCTGGCGGAGCTTGTTGGCGTACGCCTCGCCCTCGTCGCGCAGGACGTCGGCCTCGGCGGTGATGACCAGGGCCGGCGGCAGCCCGGCGAGCTGTTCGGTGGTGGCGCGCAGCGGGGACGCGGTGATCTCGGCGCGCTGCGCCTCGTCCGTCGTGTACTGGTCCCAGAACCACTGCATGCCGTCGCGGCACAGGAAGTACCCCTCGGCGAACTGCCGGTAGGAACCGGTGTCGAAGGCGGCGTCGGTGACCGGGTAGAACAACACCTGCTGGAGGAGCGGCACATCACCGCGCTCCTTGGCCATGAGGGTCAGCGCCACGCTCATGTTGCCGCCGACCGAGTCACCTGCCACCGCCAGCCGCGCACCGTCCAGGCCCTGGCCGGCGCCGTCCGTGACGATCCAGCGGGCCACGGCGTAGTTCTGCTCGATCGCGACCGGGTAGCGGGCCTCGGGTGACAGGTCGTACTCGGGGAACACCACGGCAGCCCCGGCGCCCATGGCCAGCTCCCGCACCAGACGGTCATGGGTGTGGGCATTGCCGAACACCCAGCCGGCGCCGTGGATGTAGAGGATCACGGGCAGGGCGCCCGCAGCCCCGACGGGCCTGACCACCCGCACCCGGACGGTGCCGGTGGGACCGCCCTGTACGGTCACCCACTCCTCGTCCACCTCCGGCATGGCGATCTCACCGGACTGCACCTCGTCGACGGCCTTGCGGCCCTCGGCGGGAGGCAGGTCGAACAGGAACGGCGGATTGGCCGTCGCCGTCGCGAACTCCGCGGCGGCGGGCTCCAGCACCGGAGCCTGCGGGGCACAGCTCTCCGACATTTCCGTACTCCCTCGTGAGCAGCCGGACACATGCACGCCTATCGACCCTACGATCGGGATCCGCTCCCCGCGCGCAGGCGGCTGTGCCCGCCCGGGCCGTCGGTGCCCGGCAGGCGACCCGCCGTTGGGTACGGACGGCAACCGGCGTCCGGGAGGAGTCCGCCGCGGAGCCGACCCGGCGACAGCACGTACGTACGAGCCGCACCCGGTCGAGCACGTGCGCACGGGCCGGACCCGGTGGAGCATGAAAGGTGATGACCGGATCCGTGTCCCTGATGAGTGAGAGCCCGGCGGACCCGTTCTCGTTGGGCAGCGCCGCGTCTCTCGTGCTCGACGGCCGCGGCTGGGTGGTGGGCTGGAGCGAACGCGCGCGCGAGCTCCTGGGGTACACCGAGGAGGAAGTTCTCGGCCGGTCTGCCGCGGACCTTTTGGTGGATCCCGACGACCGCGATCTCGTGCGGGACGCGGTGGTGGTGTGTGTCAGGCACGGCGGCTGGTTCGGCGTCGTGCCGGTACGGGACCGCAAGGGCCGGCGGACGGGTTTCGGTGTCCGGGTCCGCCGTGTGATCCGGGCCGGCAGTGCCGACGAGTGGTTCCTGGTGGGCGCGCCGGCGCAGGACGTCGTCCAGTGGGAGATCGACCGGTCGGTCCTGGACGGGCTGTTCCGCCGGTCGCCGATCGGCCTCGCCATCCACGACCCCAGCCTCGCGGTCCTGCGGGTCAATCGTGCGCTCGCCCGCATCGGGCGGATCACGAGCGAGCAGGCGCGAGGGCACCGCATCGGGGACTTCCTGATCCCTGCCGACGCGGAGACGATCGACGGCCGGCTGCGGGAGGTGCTGGAGACCGGCACGCCGATGATCTTCACGGAACAGTCGTGCCGGCTGCGCAGCGACCCGGGCCGGGAGCGGTACGTCGCCGTGTCCGCGTTCCGTATGGAGGATTCCGCCGGTCAAACGCTGGGGGTGACCCAGCTGGTCGAGGACGTCACCGACCGGTACCGGGCCCGGCGCCGGCTGGCGATGCTCAACGCGGCGAGTGCCCGGATCGGGACCACGCTCGACGTGACGACGACCGCCTCGGAGCTGGTGGATGTCGCGGTCCCCGGACTCGCCGACGTGGTGACGGTCGATCTTCTCGACGCGGTCGCCCTGGGTGAGGAGCTGCTCCCCGACGGCGCCGGTCCCCTCCGCAGAGCCGCGCTCAAGTCGGTCGCGCCGGCCCCGGAGCTGGTGATGTTCCCGGTGGGCACCCTGCGGACGTTCCCTCCGGACACGCCGCATGCCCGGTGTCTGATCACCCGTCGCCCTGTTCTGGTGGCCCGTCTCGATCCTGCGAACCCCGTGGCGGGCCTGGGCCTGGGCCTGGACCAGGTGCGGTCGGAACAGACGCGCAGGCTGGGCGTCCATTCCCTGATGGTCGTTCCGCTGACCGCCCGCGGGCTCGTGCTGGGGCTCGTCTGCCTGTGGCGGTACAAGGTGCCCGAGCCGTTCGAGGAAGACGATCTCACCCTGGCGAGTGAGTTCGCCGCCCGTGCCGCGGTCTCCATCGACAATGCCCGCCGCTACACGCAGCAGCACCGCACCGCGCTGGCGCTGCAACGCCGTCTGCTGCCGCGCTCGTTCCCGCGGCATCCGGCGGTCCGCGTCGCCCACCGGTATCTGCCGGCGGGCGGCGCCGCCGGGGTCGGCGGGGACTGGTTCGACGTGATCCCGCTCTCGGGTGCCCGTGTCGCGCTGGTCGTCGGGGACGTCGTCGGCCATGGCATCAACGCCGCGGCGACGATGGGCCGGCTGCGTACCGCCGTACATACGCTGGCCGATCTCGATCTGGAACCCGACGAGGTGCTCTCGCACCTCGACGATCTGGTGACGCGGCTGGCCGGCGAACAGGAGGCGGGGGACGAGGGCTCGTCCGGCGACCAGGTGGTGGGCGCCACCTGCCTGTACGCCGTGTACGACCCGGTGTCCTGCCACTGCTCCCTGGCCCGCGCGGGACATCCCCCTCCGGTGGTCGTGACACCCGAGGGGGACGCGAGCCTCCCCGACCTTCCTGCCGGGCCACCACTGGGGCTGGGCGGGCTGCCGTTCGAAGCCGCGGAGCTGCAGCTCTCCGAGCACAGCGTGATGGCCCTCTACACGAACGGGCTCATCGAGGGCGACGACCGTGACGTCGACGCCGGGCTGTCACGGCTCTGTGCGGCGCTCGCGGGACCGGCCCGGTCGCTGGAGGAGGCCTCGCAGGACGTGGTCGACGCGCTGCTGCCGGTCCGGCCCACCGACGACGTCGCCCTGCTCCTGGCCCGGACCCGGACTCTGGCGCCGGAGCAGGTCGCGACCTGGGAGCTGCCCGCGGAGCCCACCGCACCGGCCCGTGCCAGGGGGCTGATCGAACGGCAGCTCACCGAGTGGGGACTGGACGAGATGATCTTCACGACGGAGCTGATCGTGAGTGAGCTCGTCACCAACGCCTACCGCTACGCCGGCGGGCCCGTGACCCTGCGGCTCATCAACCTGCACCGGCTGATCTGCGAGGTTTCCGATCCCAGTAGCACCTCCCCCCATCTGCGCCGCGCGCGCAGCACCGACGAGGGCGGCCGGGGACTGCTGCTCGTGGCCCAGCTGACGGCGCGCTGGGGCACGCGGCACGCGCGCGGAGGCAAGACCGTCTGGACCGAGCAGGAGCTGCCCTTCCCCGCCGTCGGGCGCCTGCCGGGCTGAGCGTGCGTGCCGGCACCGCCGGCCGGGTCGTGCGGATGCGGGGCGGGAAGTGCGCGGATTGCGGGGCAGGAGCTGCGCGGATCTGGGGGCGGAGGGACGATGGAGAGCGCCCAGGTTCCGGCAGTGTGGGCGTGGCCTGGACGCGTACGCCGTCACGGCGGCGGGAGGAGCGGCTGCGGATGGGTGGCACCGAAGCGTTCTCCGGTGACCTGGTGCCGAACGCGGAGCTCGGACCCGCTCCGCCGGGCGGGCTGCTCGACGTGCTCGGCATGGCGGCCGTGGTGCTCGACGCGGACGGGCGGATCGCGCTGTGGAGCCGGCAGGCCGAGGAGCTGCTGGGATATGCCCCCGAGGAGGCGCTGGGCCATTACGCGGTCCGGCTGCTGGTCGCCGAGGAGCACTACGACCTCGTGCTCCAGCTGTTCGCCGACGTGATGGAGAGCGGCCAGAGCTGGGCGGGGGTTTTCCCCGTCCGGCACAAGGACGGCGGCATGCGGCTGCTGGAGATGCGCAACATGCGGCTGCAGGACGAGCACGGCGGCTACTACGCCCTCGGCCTGGCCACCGACCAGGCGACGCTGCGCCAGGTGGAGCGGGACCTGGCGCTGTCCGTGCGGCTCGTGGACCAGTCCCCGATCGGCCTCGCCGTCCTGGACTCCGGTCTGCGCTTCATCACCGTCAACCCGGCGCTGGAGCGAGTCAGCGGCATCCCGGCGTCACGGCATGTGGGCCGGCGCGTGGGCGAGACCCTGCCGTTCGTGGACGCCGACAGGATCGAGGCCGCCATGCGCCGGGTCCTGGAGACGGGAACGCCGCTGGTGGACCGCCGGGTGCTCGGCCACCCGTCCGCCCGGAACACCGAGCGGGCCTGGTCCCTGTCCCTGTACCGGCTGGAGGATCCCAGCGGGCGGATTCTGGGGCTGGCGGCCTCGGTCGTGGATGTCACGGACCGGCACCAGGCGTCCCGGGAGGCGGAGCGTGCAAGGCACCGCCTCACCCTGGTGGCCGATGCCTCGGTGCGTATCGGTACCACGCTGGACCTGTGGCAGACCGCCCGGGAACTGGCCGATGTCGCCGTGCCCGAGCTCGCCGACGTCGCGGCGGTGGACGTGCTGGACGCCGCCGTGGAGGGCCGCCGCGAAACGGTGCCGGCGGGCGGCCCGGCGGTCTTCCGCGCCCTCGCCGTCGCCGCGGCCTATCCCACTCCCGCGGTCCGGGCCGCCGACCCTCCCGGCGAACTCGCCCACTACGACGCCGACCGGCTGGTCGCCCAGTGTGTGCAGACCGGGGAGCCGGTCATCGTGTCCCAGGTGACCGAGGCGGAACTGCCGGGCATCGCGCGCGACGCCGACTCGGCCGTGCTGCTGGCCGAGGCCGGTGTGCATTCCTATCTGGCCGTGCCGTTGACCGCCCGCGGTGAGGTGCTCGGCGTGCTGGATCTCAAGCGTTCCCGCAATCCTCTGCCCTTCGACTCCGACGATGTCCTGCTCGCCACCGAACTGGCGGCCCGGGCCGCGGTGTGCATCGACAACGCCCGCTGGTACCAGCAGCAGCGCAACGCCGCCCTCGCCCTCCAGCGCAGCCTGCTGCCCCGGCATCCGCCGTATCTGGCAGGCCTGGAAGTCGCCTCCCGCTACCAGCCGGCCGGGGCCGTCAGCGAGGTCGGCGGCGACTGGTTCGACGTCCTCCCGCTGAGCGGCGACAAGACGGCGCTGGTGGTGGGCGATGTCATGGGCAGCGGCATCAACGCCGCCACGGCGATGGGGCGACTGCGCACCGCCACCCAGACCCTGACCTCGCTCGGCCTCGACCCCGAGCGGGTGCTGCACCATCTCGATGTGATCACGGGCGGGCTGGAGCCCTACATCGCCACGTGTCTCTATGTGCTCTACGACCCCCACCAGGGGCAGTGCACCATTTCCACGGCCGGTCATCTGCCCCCGGTGCTGCTGCGCTCGGGCCGCCCGCCGCTACTGCTCGACCTGCCCAGCGGGGTCCCGCTCGGCGTCGGCGGCGTCCCCTTCCGTTCCCTCACCATCGCCCTCTCCCCCGGCGACACGCTCGTGCTCTACACCGACGGGCTGGTGGAGACCCGGACCGACGACATCGACACCCGCCTGAATGTGCTGCTCACCCTGCTTTCGGATCCGCCCGCCGGACTGGAGGAGACCTGCGACCGGCTTCTCGACGCACTACGGGGCGACACCTGGTGCGACGACGTGGCCCTGCTCATCGCCCGCGTCCGCGACTGACAGCGGCGGTCGCCGCAGGGCGGTGGCGGTCGCCGCGGGCCGTCGTCTCCGACGGACCGGTTCTCAAGGCCGACCAGGTGGGATCTCACGCGCCACGATCGGGGGGAGCCCATAGCGGCACCCGGGGGTTTCCCCCATGTCCGGCCCGCGGCGCGTGCGGATAACTTCATCGAGGCCGGACTTCGGCGGGCCGGGTGGCAGCCGGCACTACAGAATCGGGGAAATCTCATGCGCCAGCAGCTCCGGCTCCTCGGGGTCGTCGCGGTGGCCGGCATCGGTGTGATGGGACTCAGCGCGTGCGGCCTGGTGGGCGGTTCCACGTTCGAGGACGACGCAAAGGTGACGGAGAAGATCACCTCCGTGCGGCTGGACAGCAGTTCCGGCGGCGTCACCCTGCGCGGCGCGAAGAACGCCGGCATGGTGTCCCTGCACCGTTCCGTCGACTACAGGGGTGACAAGCCGGAAGGGGCGACCCACCGGGTCGAGAACGGTGTCCTGGTGCTCGGCGGCTGCGGCGAGGACTGCTCGGTGAACTACACGGTCGAGCTGCCGGCGGGACTCCCGGTGTCGGGCCGGACCTCGTCCGGCGCGGTCAGTCTGACCCAGGTGGGCAAGGTGGAGGTGGCCACCAGCTCCGGGCGTATCGAGCTGGACGGTGTGGCCGGTCCGGTCGATGTGGAGACCAGCAACGGCCGGATCACCGGAACCGGGCTGCAGGGCACGGGCATCCGGGCCAGGACGTCCAACGGAGGGATCACCCTCAACCCGGCGAGGCCGCAGGACATCCGCGCGGAGACGTCCAACGGCGAGATCGACGTGACGGTGCCGAGCGCGCGCTACAAGGTGACGGTGAACAGCAACAACGGCGACAAGAACATCCATGTGGACGACGACCCGGCCGGTGAGTACCAAGTCGACCTGACCACGAGCAACGGGGACATCACCGTCAACTCCGGCTGAGCGCACTCATCGCCACCGCGGCGAGCAGCGGGACTGCGGCCCGGGGTGCCCCTGGCCCGGATGGTGGCGGAGCTCCGCGGTGAGTGCGAGCCGCTGAGCATGTTCCGCCTCGGCGAGGACGGTACGGATCTGCGTACGGCGGTGTCCTGGTCCCTGCGCGGTCTGACCGACGCGGCCGCCCGCCTCCACGAGACACTGGCACGGAGCGCCGGCGCACCGATGGGCCCGGCGGATGCGGCCGCAGTCCTGGACGTCCCGGAACGGACCGCGGCCCGGCTTCTGGACGAACTCGTCCAGGTCCACCTGGTGGAACGCCATGACGGCGAGCGCTACCGGGTGCCGCGGGTCTTCCACGGGGCGGCGGCGGTGCGCGGGAGTGACGACGGGTGTCTGCCCGGTCCGGTGGCGCGGCCGGTGCGACCCCGGTGGCCACGGTGACCGCCGCGGCCGCGTGTGGAGCGCCGGCTCGCTGAGCCCCCGGAAGCGCTCGGAACTTTCCCACGCCTGCGCTCTGAGCGCACTCATGAGGCAGCAGTGACGGAAGCGAAGGCACGCCGAAACGTCGTCCCGCGTAGGTAGAGTGACGGCATGTCAGTCGACAAGCCCCCACGGTAGAGACATTGCATCGCCGGTCTCCGGTGGGCGCCGGGGCCTCCGGGCCGATCCCCCTCCATCCTGCGCTCACCGCCGGGAGCGGCGCATCCGGCGCCGCCGCTGTGCCGGCCGCCGCGCACCCGCTGCCCCGAAAGCCCTCGCGAAAGGTCTCCGTCACATGACTGCCGCAGCCCTGGCGCCGTTCCGCTTCGGATTCGGGACCAACGGGTTCACCAACCACCGTCTGGGGGACGTCCTGACCGTCCTTGCCGACCTCGGCTACGAGGGTGTGGCTCTCACCCTGGACCACGGCCACCTCGACCCTTTCGCGGAGGACCTTCCCCGGCAGGTGGCGGGCCTCGGGCAGCGCCTCGACCGGTTGGGTCTGTCGGTGGTGGTGGAGACCGGCTCCCCTTACCTTCTGGATCCGTGGAGCAAGCACGTCCCCAGCCTGATGTCCGATCCGGACGCCGCCCGGCAGCGGATCGACCTGCTGCGCCGCGCGGTGCGCATCGCCGCCGAGCTGGGATCACCGGCCGTGCATCTGTGCAGCGGCCCCGCCCCCGACGGAGTGCCCGAGCCGGTCTCCTGGGATCGCCTCACCGCCGGGTGCGAGGCTGTCCTGAAGACCGCTGACGACTACGGTGTATCCCTTGGCTTCGAGCCCGAGCCGTACATGTTCATCGATGTCGTCGACCGCTACCTGGAGTTGCGCCGCAGGCTCGGCGGCCACACACGGTTCGGCCTGACACTGGACATCGGGCACGCACACTGCGTGGAGAAGATCCCCCTGCTCGACTGCGTGCGGCTGGCCGCCCCCCACCTGGTCCACGTGCAGATCGAGGACATGCGGCGCGGCGTCCACGAGCACCTCGAATTCGGCGCGGGGGAGATCGACTTCCCACCCGTGCTCGCGGCCCTCGCCGCGGCCGGGCACCGCGGCATGGTCTCGGTCGAGATCCAAGGTGCGTCCCTGGAAGCCCCGGAGGTCGCCCGCCGCTCCCTGGAATTCCTGCGCTCCGCCACGGCCGTGTCAGCCTCGGCCTGACCGCGGAACACCAGGACGCACCACGGCGCGTAGCGGGGCGCCGCAGCCCCTCCTTCGAGGGGTTCCTCGGCGTCCGGATGTCGGGGGAGGCGCCCAGGGCCTCGATGCCCGGTACCGAGCGCTGCTCGGTACCGGGCAGACGGGCCGCCGGCTGCTCCCGGGGGCCGAGCTCCGGCGTCAGTCCCGCTCCGTCCCGTTCGCCGTCCGGTGGCGCGCGACCCTCCAGACGCCTTCGAGCAGCACACCGGCCGCGACGGCCATTCCCGCCGCGGCCCACGGAGCGGTCGTCCCCACCAGCTCCAGCTGGAAGAAACGCTGGAGGAACGGCACGACGAGGACCACCGCGAAGGACAGCGCCATCGCCAGCACGAGCAGCACGCGCCACCAGGTGTAGGGACGGGCGATGATGGAAAGGGCCCACAGTCCCACGAGGAACAGGGTGAGCGTCGCCGCCGACGTCTCCGCCTCAAGGTTCCCCCCGTACACGGAACGCGCGATCGTGTACGAGCCCATGGTGGCCGTGGCGGCCACGAGGCCGCACGGAACGGCGAACCTGAGCACCCGCCGTACGAAGTGGGGCCGGGCCCGCTCGGTGTTGGGAGCGAGGGCCAGGAAGAAGGCCGGAATGCCGATGGTGAGCGAGCCGATCAGCGTGAGGTGCCGTGGCAGGAACGGGTAGGGGACGTTGGCGAGGACGACGACGACGGCCAGCAGCACGGAGTACATGGTCTTGGTGAGGAACAAGTTGGCGACCCGCTCGATGTTGCCGATGACGCGCCGTCCCTCGGCCACCACCGACGGCAGGGACGAGAAGTTGTTGTCGAGGAGCACGATCTGGGCGACCGAGCGGGCGGCCGGACTTCCCGTTCCCATGGAGACGGCGACATCGGCGTCCTTGAGCGCGAGCACGTCGTTCACGCCGTCTCCCGTCATCGCCACCGTGTGGCCACGGGACTTCAGGGCGGCGACCATGTCGCGTTTGCGCTGAGGTCCGACCCGGCCGAATATGGCGTTACTCTCGACGGCGTCGGCCAGCCCATCGGGGTCCTCGGGCAGCCTGCGCGCGTCGATGTGACGGTCGCTGCCGGGCAATCCGAGCCCACGGGCCACGGCCCCCACCGAGAGCGCGTTGTCACCCGAGATCACCTTGGCGTCCACGCCCTGCTCGGCGAAGTACCGGAGAGTGGCCGGGGCTTCCGGGCGCGTGCGCTGCTTGATGACCACGAGGGCGACCGGGGCCGCCGCGCCCGTGACCCTCTCCGGCGTGTCGAGCGCCTCGCTCAGCGGGAGCGAACAGCGCGCGACGAGCAGTACGCGCAGGCCGCGCTCACCGTAGGCGTCCACGGCGACCAGCACGGCGTGCCCCGGGGGGAGCAGCACATCGGCGGCTCCGATCAGCCAGGTCGAGGTGTCGCCGTCGCGGTCGGTCAGGGTCGCACCGCTCCAGCGGCGAGCGGCCGAGAACGGGGCGCTCTCCTGCTCGGTCCACCCCTCGGGGGCGGGATACGCGTCGATGATGGCCCGCATGCTGGCATTGGGCCGGGCGTCCACCGCGCCGAGGGCGCCGAGCACATCCGCCACGGGCATGCCTGGTTCGATCTGGTGCACTTCGTCGACGTCCATGGACGTCTCCGTCAGGGTCCCGGTCTTGTCCAGGCAGACCGTGTCCACACGCGCGAGCCCTTCGATGGCCGGCAGTTCCTGTACGAGACACTTCTTCTTGCCGAGCCGGACGACACCGACCGCGAAGGCGACCGAGGTGAGCAGCACGAGCCCTTCGGGAACCATGGGCACGAGCCCGGCGACCATACGCCGCACGGCCTCCGGCACATCGCCGCTGCCGACGGTCAGCTGACTGATGATCAGCGCGATGCCGGCGGGGATGATGGCGTAGGTCACGAACTTGAGGATGGTGTTGATCCCGTTGCGCAGCTCGGAGTTGACGAGCGTGAAGCGACGGGCCTCCTCCGCCAGTTGGCTGGCGTACGCGTCGCGACCGACGCGCGTGGCGACGAACGCACCGGAGCCGGCCACGACGAAGCTCCCCGACATCACCTTGTCCCCGGGGCGTTTGAGCACGGGGTCGGCCTCACCGGTCAGGAGCGACTCGTCGACTTCGAGGTTGTCCGCCTCCACCAGGGTGCCGTCGACGACGGCCTTGTCGCCGGGGCCGAGTTCGATGACGTCGTCGAGGACGATGCCGGCCGGGGCCAGTTCGACGGTCTTTCCGTCGCGGCGCACCGTCGGGCGGGCCTCGCCCACGATGGCGAGCCGGTCGAGGGTTCGCTTGGCGCGCACCTCCTGGATGACGCCGATGAGGGTGTTGGCGAGGATGACACCGCCGAAGAGGGCGTCCTGGATGGGCCCGACGATCAGGATGATCACGAACAGCACACCGATGACGGCGTTGATGCGCGTACAGACGTTGGCCCGTACGATCTCGCCGATGCTGCGACTGGACCGCACGGGTACGTCGTTGACCTGACCTTGCGTGGTCCGCTGCGCCACCTCGGCGGAGGTCAGGCCGATGGCCTCGACCTCCGGAGATAACGGGAGCAGACCGACGGTGTCACGGCCGTCGGCTCTTTCCGTGCCCTCCGAGCCCCTCGACCACTCATCCATGCCTGGTTCCCCTCCACACTGGTCGCGACCACTGAACTGGCCTCGACCGTAAGTCGGCACGATTCCCTTCACTACGGACGAACGATGTCGGTCGCCCCCACTTTGGTGGTGGCTGCGCCGGGACGATCGGCCGGGCCGGCTCCCGCAGTCGGCCGGGACGGAAGAAGCCTGCCCGACTCGCGCCGGACAGGCCCCGTGTTTCAGCCGCGCCGTAATCGCCCTTCTCAGCTCATGCCGGCGTCGCGGGCGAGGAGCGCCACCTGGACACGGTTCGAGAGCCCCAGTTTGGCGAGTGCACGGCTCACATGGGACTTCACCGTGCCCTCGCTCATGGCCAGTTCACGGCCGATCTCGGCGTTCGACAGGCCCCGGGCCACGGCTCGGACCACGTCCTCTTCGCGGTCGGTCAGTACCGCCAGTCGTTCGCGGGCCTTCGCGGAGTCGCCCGATTCCAGTCCGGCGAATGTGTCGATCAGCCGTTTGGTGATCCTGGGCGTGAGCATCGCGCTTCCTTCGGCGATCGTGCGCACGGCGCCCGCGAGGTCGCGCGGCGAGGTGTCCTTGAGGAGGAAACCGGCCGCGCCGCTCCGCAGCGCGGTGTGCACGTAGTCGTCGAGGTCGAAGGTGGTCAGCATGATGACGCTGGGCGCGCCTGGCGATCGGCGCAGCTCCTTGAGCGCGGTCAGTCCGTCCATGCCGGGCATGCGTACGTCCATGAGCACGACGTCCGGGCGGTGCTTGGCCACTGCGGTCACGGCCTGACTGCCGTCGCTCGCCTCGGCGACCACCTCGATGTCCTCGGCCGGATCCAGGATCATGCGCAACCCGGCCCGTACCAGCGCTTCGTCGTCAACGACCAGGACCCGGATCACTTGTGTTCCTCCATGACGTGCGTGGAAATGGGAAGCCGTGCGCGGACCGAGAAACCGCCGCCCGCTCTCTGCTCCGCGGTGAATTCGCCGTCCAGCAGCTCGACGCGTTCTCGCAGCCCGACGAGACCCATGCCGCTGCCCGGCAGCGACTCGACGAGGCCGTCGGGGGCGTCGTTGCGCACGGCGATCTCCAGATCGGAGGGGTGATAGCGGACGAGGACTTCGGTGCGGGCCGCCCCGGCGTGCTTGTGCACATTCGTGAGGGCTTCCTGCACCACGCGGTATGCGGCGTGTTCGAGCAGGGTGGGCAGCCGCTGCGGCGTACCTTCGTCGCGTCTGCTGACGGACATGCCGGCGGCGCGCGACTGGTTGAGGAGCCTTTCGAGGTCCACCAGCGTGGGCTGCGGTCCGAGTGCGATTCCTCCGCCGTCCGAGGCCTTCAGCACGCCGATGACATCCCTCAGCTGTGCCAGGGCCTCACGGCCCGTGGTCCGGATGAGCTCCGCCGCGACCGCGGTCCCCTCGTCCTTCGCGTTGATCTCCAGGGCCCCGGCGTGCAGCACCATCAGCGAGACCCGGTGGGCGACCACGTCGTGCATGTCCCGGGCGATGCGGGCGCGTTCCTGCAGGCGCGCCTGTTCCGCACGGGCCGTCTGCTCCCGCTCCAGTTGCTCCGCCCGCTCGTGCAGGCTCTCGACCACGTCCCGGCGGGCCTTGTTCCACAGTCCGAGGGCGAAAGGCAGCCAGACGAACAGCCCGGCGCCGCCGAGCGACGAGAGCATGTCTCCCCAGACGACCCCCGGCAGCCCGATGGCCAGGCCCGTGGTCGTCGGGAGCACCGTGATCGCACTGGCGCCCGCCACGTAGGACATCTGCTGGAGCGGTCTGCGCACGGTGGAACCGACGACGTACGACGCGACGCACAGCGTGGCCCAGACGGAGGTCAGGACCCATGAGACGCATCCGGCCAGGACGACCGGCCGACGCATGCGCGGAAGGACCAGGACCGCGGCCGCGGAGCCGGCCGCCACGACCACGGCCAGGATCAGGGCCGGCAGCGGGGTGAGGCCCAGTTCCGCCTGTACGTGGGGGACCGGCCGGCCGTCGATGGGGAAGAATGCGCCGGCGACGAGCGCGACCGCCAGCAGTCTCAGGCCCCAGCGGTCCAGCCATCGCCGTACGCGCGCTCGGAGTGCTGGTTCGGTGGTCGTCCGCGTACGTCGGGTCACACGCCGAGCGTAGTTCGTCCACCAGGTCGCCGGCGTCCGCCGTGCGTCTGTACGCGCCCCCCACGAAGGTTGGGTGTGTCCGTGACCTAAGTGGGGCGTGACGGTGGACTTTCCGGCGACGTGCGCGGGGGCCCGTTCTCGCAGACTCGCTTCCATGACACAGACAACAGCCGCTGTCCGGGCCTCGGGACTGGGCAAGCACTACGGATCCGGCGACGCCCGGGTGACCGCCCTCGCGGGCGTCGATGTGCAGTTCATGCGCCAGGAGTTCACCGCCATCATGGGCCCTTCCGGCTCCGGGAAGTCGACGCTGATGCACTGCGTCGCGGGCCTGGACCAGGCCGATGAGGGCACCGTGTGGATCGGGGACACCGAGCTGACCGGGCTGAGCGACGACGCCCTCACCGATCTGCGCCGGGACCGCGTGGGGTTCGTCTTCCAGGCGTTCAATCTGCTGCCCACCCTCACGGCCCTGGAGAACATCCTTCTGCCGTTCGACCTCGCCGGGCGCAAGCCCGACAAGGAGACGCTGGACAGGATCATCACCACGGTGAACCTCCGGGACCGGCTGCACCACCGGCCCAGCCAGCTCTCCGGCGGCCAGCAGCAGCGCGTCGCCTGTGCCAGGGCCCTGGTCACCCAGCCGGATGTGGTGTTCGCCGACGAGCCGACCGGTGCGTTGGACTCCGGCGCCTCCGCGGAGCTGCTCCGGTTCCTGCGCCAGAGCGTCGACGACCTCGGCCAGACCGTGGTGATGGTGACCCATGAACCCAGTGCCGCCGCCTTCGCCGACCGGGTGCTCTTCCTCAAGGACGGTGCTCTCGTGGACGAGATCCTCGCACCGACCGCGGACAGCGTGCTGGAGCGGATGAAGTCCTTCGAAAGGGCCGTTGCCTGATGCTGAGGACCATGCTGCGCGATCTGCTCGCGCACAAGGGCCGTGTGGTGATGACGCTCGTGGCCATCGCCCTGGGTGTCACCGCGACGGTCGGCAGCTGGGTGGTGAGCGACTCCATCGCCGCGACGCTCACCCTGCGAAAGACGCGGGAGGACGTCAGCGTCGCGGTGCAGAGCCCGGGCAAGGATCCGGTACTCGGCGCTGCCGAACGCGAACGGCTGGCCGGGCTGCCGGGCGTCGCCAGGGCCGAGGGGGTGACCGTCGCGCGGGCCGGCATCGTCGGACGCGACGGCAAGCTGGTCAAGGCGAGCACGGTTCTGGACCGGGCCGGTACGAACTGGAGCAGCGACAAGCGCTTCACGGTGGACGCGGGCGAGGCGCCCAAGGGATCGGGCCAGGTCGCGCTCAACCGGGCCGATGCCGAGACCGCCGGTTTCGCCGTGGGCGACACTGTGCGCGTCCTGCTCTCAGGCGGCCGTTCGGACCAGGCCAAGGTGACCGCCCTGTTCACGTACCACCGTCTGGGACCGCAGGCGGAGGCGGACTCGGACGAGGCGTCCGACGCGGTTCCGGTGGTGGCCTACGACAACGCCACCGCCGCGAAGGTCCTCGGTCCCCGCTTCCACCGCGTCGAGCTGACGGCTGCGCCCGGGACCACCCCCGCCGCGCTCGCGGACGCCGTACGCGGCGCCGTGCCCGACACCTACCCCGTGGCGACGGGCAAGGCTCTGGCCGACGCCGCGGCCGCGCAGTCCGAGGACGAGGCGCAGGACCTGAGGCTGACGATGCTGCCGTTCGCCGCGGTCGCGCTGATGGTCGGGATGTTCGTCATCGCCAACACCTTCACGATGCTGGTCAGCCAGCGCACCCGGCAGTTCGCGCTGCTGCGCGCCGTCGGCGCGCGCAAGCGGCAGGTGCGGACCGGGATCATCGTGGAGGCGGCCGTGCTGGGCCTGGCCGGCGGCACGATCGGTTCACTGGCGGGGGTCGCGATCGGTCCCCTGATGATCACTGTGCTGCGGCCGGACGACAACGTCGAGTTCACCGTCCGGCCGGTCGCGATCCTGCTGGGCTTCGGCGTGGCCGTCCTGGTGACGGTGCTGGCCGCGTACAACTCGGCGCGGCGCGCCGCCGCCGTGCCTCCGGTGGCCGCGCTGCGCACCGACGCGGTCGTCCCCCGTGAAACCAAGCGGCGGCGGAACCTGCTGGGGGTCGCTTTCCTGGTCGTCTCCGCGGTGATGGTCATCGCCACGGCGGACCCGAACTCCTCTAACACCTTGCGCATCATCGCGCTGGTGGGCACGGTCCTCGGTGTCATCGGCATGATTCTGCTCGCTCCTTTCTTCGCCGAGAAGGTGCTGCATCCGGTCACCCGGTTCCTCGGGGTGAGGAGTGGGCCGGCCGTCCGGCTGGGTCTGCGCAGCGCCGCCGGCGATCCGCGGCGTACGGCGGGCACCGCGACCGCCATCACGGTCGGCCTGGGGCTGGTGTGTGCCTTCGCCACACTCAGCGCGTCCTTCTCCGGACTGATCGCCTCGACGACCCGGGCCAACGTGCCGATCACGACCACGGTGCTGCAGTCGGCCGCCGGTGGTGAGTCGACCCTCACGCCGGCGGAGGCGGACCATGTCCGTGGGCTGCCGGGCGTCGACCACGTCGCCGCGAGCCGCGATGTGCTGGTCGGTCTGTCCTACGCGGGCGGCGAGACCGTCCGGCGGATCTCCGCGATCGAGCCCGAGGCGCTGAAGACGGTGCTGACGCCCAACATCACTGCGGGCAGCCCCGATCTGACGCGGGGCGTGGTCATCTCGCAGAACCAGGCCGACATGCTGGACCTGGGCATGGGCGACGAGCTCACGCTGAAGCTGGACGCCACGACGTCGGTCACGCAGTCCGTGGTGGGCATCTACGACGCCACGGAGTTGCAGGCGAGTATCTTCCTGGACGTGGCGCAGGCACCGCAGGCGCTGCGCAAGCAGATCACCCTCCTGTATGCCTCGGGGGCCGACCCGGACAAGGCGCGCGAGAGCATCGAAGCGGCGTTCCGCGACCGCCCCGATGTGGCCGTGACCGA
Source organism: Streptomyces sp. NPDC043870 (assembly GCF_056435785.1). NCBI lineage: Bacteria > Bacillati > Actinomycetota > Actinomycetes > Kitasatosporales > Streptomycetaceae > Streptomyces > Streptomyces sp. NPDC043870. Next base: position 39,668 of record NZ_JBWKDT010000020.1, on the reverse strand, counting down.
CCGTGAGGGCCTGGTCCAGCAGGGGGTCGACCAGCAGCGGTTCGCCTTCACCCTGATGTACGCCATGTTCGGCGTGGCGATCGTGATCGCGGTGTTCGGTGTCGTCAACACGCTGGTGCTGTCGGTCATGGAACGCACCCGTGAGATCGGTGTGATCCGCGCAGTGGGCGCCAAACGGCTCCTGGTGCGCCGGACGATCAGGGCGGAGAGCATCGCGATCTCCTTGTTCGGCGCGCTCCTGGGGGTCGTCGTGGGTGTTCCGGCGGGCGCCGTGATGCAGCACGCCATGTTCGGACAGCGGTTGTGGGACTTCACGATGCCGTTCACCGTGATCGGCCTCGCGCTGATCGGGATCGCCGTCGCCGCCGTGCTGGCGGCGATGTGGCCGGCCCGCCGAGCGGCCAACACCAACATGCTGGCGGCGATCGCCAGCGAATAGCCCGGCGGGGGCGGCACAGCGCCCCACGGCGAAAGACCGGGGCCGGTGAACATCCACCGGCCCCGCCTCGCTGTTCCGTCCCTCGTCGTCAGCCGGGCATGCCCCAGCGGCGGCCACTGCCCGTCGCGGGCACCTCATGCGCCTCGAAGACCGGGTCGGCACCACGGCGTACGACGGTCAGTGTTTCGCCCTTGGCGGGCCGGAGCAGAGCCGTACCCGGGGCGGCCCGGCGTACCGCAGCCCGGCGGCCCGGGGCCTCGTCGCCGGGGCGGCTCACCCACACCTCGGCATCACCCTCGATGCCGTGCCGCAGGGTGAGTGGCCGGCCCGACTCGCTGCGCACCCGCACCCACTGCGTGCGCCCGTCGTGGCGCGCCGCGTCGACGACGAACCCGCCCGGCGCGCGCAGCCCGGCGACACGGACGTCCTTCCAGCCCTCGGGTACGGCGGGGAACACGTCGACCGGGCCGTCCTCGGCACCGACGAGGAGTTCGAGGAGGGCCTGCCCCGCCTCGAAGGGGGCCGCCGTGAACGGTGATGTGCCGTGGGCGTAAAGGGAGTTCGGCGACAGTGCGTCGTCGCCGGTCGCCCCCGTGCCGGTGCCCGTTCCCGTGCCCGTGCCCGTGCCCGTGCCCGTCAGATGGTGCAGCATCTCCAGCGCCCGTCGCGCGTCGCGCAGGGCCGCGGCCATGGAGGCGCCCAGGGCGTAGGACCCGCCGTGCCAGGCGTCCCGCATGCCCGACCAGTGGTCGAAGCTGCGCCGCATCAGCTCGCGGTCACCGTGGTCGCTCCACACCCTCTCGCGCAGGGGCAGCAGCCACAGCAGATGCGAGGGCACCGGATGGGAGCGGCTCGCCCGGACGCCGGCTCCGATCATGACGCCGGTGTCGTCGTGGTGATACGGGGCGAGCCGGGCGGCGATGTCCTGCCAGCCGGCCATGCGTGGCTCGGTCACGCCGAGTCGGCGGGTGGCGGTGATCAGCGTCGTCACCGCCCACCGCACGAGGGAGAGGTCGTAGGTGCAGTCGCTGACATCGGCCTGGCCGGGCGAGTGCATGACGGGCAAGTGCAGCAGTCCGTCCACGCCCTCGACGAGGAAGCCGGCGTAGAAGTCCACCGCCCGGCACAGCGCGGGCCGCAGGAGGTCCCGCAGAACGCGCCGGTCGTCCGTGTAGCGGTAGGCCTCCCACAGCGCGAGCGCGCCCGAGGCGCGCACCGGGTTCTCCGTACGTCCGGCCTTCGACCCCACTCCGGGCAAGGCACTGGTCAAGTGGTCGTGGTTGTGGTGCGCTCCGTGCTCCAGCGCCGTGGCGACCGGGCCGATGTCGAGGTGGTTGGCCGGGCCGAGCAGCACAGGGGCGTGGCCGAGGAGCTCGGGGGCGGCGTTGGTGACGGCGGCCAGGGTGTACATCTGGATCCAGTGGAACCGCTGGAGGGTCCTGTCCGGCAGGGAAACGTAGCCGCGCCGGTAGAAGGCCTGCCACCATGCGCGGTGCCGGGCGACCATCCCGTCCGGATCGTCCGTCAGCAGGGCGCGCAGCGCGCCCTCGTCGCTCCGGGAACCTTCCCCGGGCGAGGCGGCGAGCAGCTGGTGGGCGCCGCCGCCCTGACGTACCCAGGTTAGGGGCCGCGCCCGGCTGCCCGGCGACGGGCTGGTGAAGGAGACCTCTTCGCCTCCTTCCGCGGTCGTGCGGAGGAGGAGAGCCGGACTGTACCGGTCCACCATCGCCGTGAAAGCGACACTGCCCCTGGTGGTGGTGAGCCGTCCGGTCAGCTCGGCGTTCCACAGGTCCAGTACGCAGGCCAGGCCGGTGGGCGTACCGAGCGGAACCATGTCCAGTTGGCCGGGGAACGGGTCGGTGGGGCGCGTGCCGGGTCCGCCGAGGAGAAGGCGCACCCCGCGTCCGCCCGGTGCGGCGACGAGCTGCGCGGCCAGTCGGCCATTGCCCAGGTACGGTGCGGCGTGCCGGTCCTCCGGCAGCCGCGCCCATTCCATGCGGGCGTCCCGTACCGCGCGTTCGTACGGGTCGTCGGCCGCTTCCCGGCCCGCGGCCGCCCAGGCGCCCGACGCTCCCGTCGCCCAGGCGGCACCGGACACGGCAGCCAGGCCCGTTCCCGCCGAGGTACGAATGAAGGTCCGTCTGCCGAATCCGGCGTTCACTGTCGAGGACCTCCGGCTTCAGTCGATGTGCAGGTAGCGGCGGAACGAGTCGACCGGCCACGCCAGTTCGGCCACGGCGGCGGGTGCGGCTTCCCCGGCCAGCAGCAGGACGCGGTCGACGGCACGGGCCAGTTCGGGGGCGCCGGCGGGCGGGCCGTCGACCATCAGGGCGCGCAGCTCCCCGAGGCAGCGGCGGCCGATCGGCGTCAGCCCGAGAATCTCGTCGAAACCGGCCCACCCCGCGGCGTAGGCGCTCTTGGCGGGTGGCGCTCCGGCGCCGGCGACGATCGAGCTGCGCAGCAGTTCGCGCAGCGCCACGCAGACGAGCGTGAAGTCGCCGTGCGCCTGGAGGAACCGGCCCGCGTGCGCGTGGTCATGGGCCATGTGCAGCCGCACCAGCGCTTCAGTGAGCAGTTCGACCGGAACCCGGTCGCGCCGGCGTTCCGCCTCCAGCAGGGCGGGAACGGGGTTCTGTTGCGGCACCGAAGCGGTGCTGATGCCCGTCGAGTCCGTGTCCGTTGAGTCCGTGTCCGTGGAGTCCGTACGGTCCAGGACGGTCCTCGCGCCGTCCGGTGGCTGCGCTGCCGGGGTGCCGGCCGCGACGGCACGGATGCGCAGCCGTGTCAGCCGGCCGGAGTGCGCGACGAGGTGTACGGCTTCGAGGGCGTGCGGCGCCGACAGGTCGCACCAGCCCGGCAGGACCGTACCGACCTGGCTCTGCATCAGCGTGTCCAGTACGTTCCAGAAGTCGCCGAGCCGGTCGCCGCGCACCTCGGCCACCAGGAACAGTTCGCCGCCCCCGGCCTCCTCGGCCGTGGGCAGGGCGGCGTGCACGCGGCACACCGACGGGCTCCCGCCCACCTTGTCCACGACGTGGTCCAGCAGCGCGACAAGTGCGGATCGGCCGGCCTCGGCCAGGTCCATGACGAGTGATGCGGGCATGGTGGCTCCTCGCGATGGCGGGACTCGGGGCAGGGATGGTCGGGGCGGTTCAGTCGAGGCAGAGCATGACGTTCTTCTTCGCCGCCCAGGCGTCGGCCCGCTCCTCGTCGCCGAGGCGCTGGTACGTACTGACGATGAGGTCGTAGACCGTCCCGTCCGGCATGGAATAGCGGTAGAAGAGCCGCAACAGCGAGTGCTCTGCGGCGGCGTGGTATCCCATCCCGGCCAGCATGACGGCCCGGTCGAGATGGTCGGCGAGTTCCTTCTTGGACGGCTCGGGCAGCAGGTCGACGGCCGCGCCGTGGAGGCCCATGTCCGCCGTCAGTTCGTCGAAGGCCTCGTCGCCGTAGCAGTCCATGATGATGTGAAGACGGTCCGGGCCGGTGAGATTGCACGCGCCGTGCGCATGCGTCGGCATGAGCCACCACATGGCGCCGTACGCCATGTGGACCCGCGCTCCGCCGATGACCAGGGCACTGGAGCAGTTCGTCTGCAGCGGGATGTGCAGTCGGTGGTGCTTTTCCTCGGAGAGCTCGTTGTAGTCCTTGTGCTCCCACAGGAAGGAGTTGGGCTGCAGGCGGGCTATCCGGACCCACATGTAGCTCAGGCCGAACGACCGGAGCAGTTCCCGGGTGGCCGGCATCTCCTCCAGGAGCGTGGTCTCCTTGGCCTCGCAGTCCCGGATCGTGGCGTCCGTCGGATCGCCGCTGTCGTTGTAGAGAGACAGCGTTTTCCAGCCGCCGCTCTGATACTCGCCGTACTCCGTCGCCAGGCTTCCGGGCACCGTCAGTGCCTCACGCCCGACAAGGTCCAGTGTGTACGGGTCCATTGCGCGGATGCGCCCGACCTGCTCCGCCAACGTGGAGAGGGCATTCACCGAACGTCTTCCTTCCTGTTTGCCGGTGATTCCGCCGCGAAATACTGGTTCAGGCGCCAACCCATTACCGCACCGGCAACTGGACCCTACAACTGGGGCAAGAGACAGTCACCGTTCTTAAGTCCCCGACGAAAAATACTCCCCCAGGGGCTCGTCGACGGACCGCCGGAAGCCGCGGCCCGCCCCCTACGAAAGTGGCAGACAGCCGATTCCCATCGTCGGATGTGCCGACGCGCCCCGATTTCTAGGGTGGTGGACATCGGCGCACCAACAGGGAGCATGCATGATCAGCCTCAGCGGGCTTACGAAGCGCTACGGTACGGTCACCGCGGTGGACGGCTTGAGCCTCGAGATCAAGCCGGGCCGTGTGACCGGCTTCCTCGGCCCCAACGGCGCCGGGAAGTCCACCACCATGCGGATGATCCTCGGCCTGGACCGTCCCACCGCCGGCGAGGCGCTGGTCAACGGCAAGCCGTACGAGGAACTGCGCCACCCCCTGCGGGAGGTCGGCGCCCTCCTGGACGCCAAGGCACTGCATCCCGGACGGACCGCGAGGAGCCACCTGCTGGCCATGGCCCGCAGCAACGGCATCCCGCGCCGGCGGGTCGACGAGGTGCTCGAGGTGGTCGGCCTGACATCGGTCGCGGGGCGGCGGGTCGGGCTCTTCTCCCTCGGCATGGGACAGCGCCTGGGCATCGCCGGAGCGCTGCTCGGCGATCCGGGGGTGCTGATCTTCGACGAGCCGGTGAACGGCCTCGACCCCGACGGGGTGCGCTGGGTCCGCCGGATCGCCCGCTCGCTGGCCGAGGAGGGCCGGACGGTCTTCCTCTCCAGTCACCTGATGAGCGAGATGCAGCAGACCGCGGACCAGGTCGTCGTCATCGGCAAGGGCAAGCTGATCGCCGACACGCCGATCCTGGAGCTGATCGAGCGCAGTGGCCTGGGCACGGTGCGGGCGCGGGTCCCGGAGCCACGCAGCCGCGAGGAGCTGGCGCTGCGCATCGCGTCGGCGGGCTTCACCGCGGACCGCTCAGGGGACGACGTGCTGATCGTGCGCGGTGCGACGGCCGAGCGGGTGGGTGACCTGGCGCACGAGGCCGGTGCCCGACTGCATGAACTGCGCATGCAGGAGCCCTCACTTGAAGAGGCGTACATGGAACTGACCTCCGAGAGCGTCGAGTACGGCACATCCCGGAGCGCGAACCGAACAGACGGGTTGGACGCATGAACGACAAGACGACGACCGCTCCCGTGGCGGTGGCCCACGGCCGTGGCGGACTGCCGGGCGCCGCCGCCGCCGAGTGGACCAAGCTGTGGACCGTACGCTCCACATGGGTCTGTCTGGCCTCCACGGCCGCGCTCCTCATCGCGTACACCGTCATCGTGGGGGTCTCCGCCCGGTCCTCGACGCAGGCGGCCTCGGGCGGCGGACTGCCGACCGCGCCGCTGGACAACATCGGCACCGGCGTCATGTTCATGGGGCAGTTCGCCGTGCTCGCCATGGCGACCATGGTCATCGCGGCCGAGTACGCGACCGGCAGCATCCGGTCCACCCTGCAGTGGGTGCCGGTGCGGCACCGCATGCTCCTGGCCAAGGGCCTGGTGCTGTTCCCGGTGCTGTTCGTGACCGGCCTGGTGCTCACACCGGTGGCGCTGGGCTCGGCGATCGCGTCGCTGGGCGATGTCGCGGATCCGGTGAACCTTGGCGCGACCGTCCGCCAAGCGCTGGCCGTCGGCGGCTACCTCGGCGCGGTCGGCGTGATCATCATCGGGATCGGTGCGGCGGTACGCAGTGTCGCGGGCACCCTCACCGTGGGGTTCCTGGTGCTGCTGGTGCTGCCCATGACCCTGCAGTCCATCTCGGTGGAGTTCCTCGCGAAGGCCGCCGACTACCTGCCCGGCCCGGCCGGCATGGCGCTCATGGGTGTCTCCGAGAACGACACGTACGGTGCCCCCGCGGCCGTCGCGCTGCTGGCCTTCTGGGCCCTGGCCGCCAACACGGCCGGGTACTGGGTGCTGCGCACCCGCGACGCCTGAAGGCACGCCCGCCCCGCACGGGGCGCCCCCGTCGTCCCGGGCCCCTACATCCCCCGGGGGGCCCGGGACTCCAGCCCCGAGGGAATGCTGATTAAGCGGTGATGAAAAGAAACTGGCGGGGACCATATTCTCACGAGCAATGCCCGCCAACTCCGCCCAATAGCAGAACGATCGACACTGACAGGGCAACGGAGCTGCGTTAGTCTCCAGTTGCCCGTCAGCCGTCAATTGCCTCTGGTGGAGTCTCATGCTGTCTTCTGGGCCAGAAATCAACGATAACGCGGCCCGTCCTCTGGACAAGGAGGTGGCGGAATTCTATTCGTGGCTGACGCACATGCGTCATACCGGTCCAGTGGGATACGACGAGTCCATCCGCGCCTGGCAGGTATTCGGTTACGACGAGGCACAGAAGGTGCTGTCCGACCCTTCCTTCTCGGCCGACATGCGCGCGGCGAGCCGGGCCGCCGGAATTGACACCTTCGTTCCGCCGGTCATCGAGCGGCTGACCTCTGCCAGTTTCTTCACCATGGATCCGGCCACCCACCGCTCGTTCCGCGGCCTGGTGAGCCAGGCGTTCTCCCGGCGTCTGGTGAACCGGCTGACACCCAGGGTCGCCGAGACGGCCACCGGCATCCTGGACGAGCTCGACGGCCTGGAGCACTTCGATCTGCTCGACCGGTTCGCCTACCCCCTGCCGATGATCGTGCTGTGTGAGCTGCTGGGGGTGCCCCACGACGACCGGCGCGCCTTCCAGAGCTGGGCGGCCATCCTGACCGACCCGGCAGCGCAGGCCGCGGCCGGTGGCGGCCAACTCGGGGACGGACTCGAGCAGTTGGAGCAGTACCTCCACGAACTGGTCCGCCGGCGCCGCGAGGAGCCAGGCACGGACCTGCTCAGCCGGCTGGCCACGGCCGAGGTCGACGGCGAGCAGCTGACGGCCGATGACGTCGTGAGCCTGGCCGCGGTCATGCTTCTCGCCGGCCACAACACCACGACCATGCTGCTGGCGAACCTCGTCGTGTGCCTGGACGAGAACCCGGCCGCCGCGGCCGCGATACGTGCCGACCGCACCCTGATCCCCTCGGCCATCGAAGAGGTCTTCCGCTACCGCGGGCCGCTGCCGCGCGCCCTGCGGCTGGCGACCGAGGAATGCCGGATCGGCGAGCACATCGTGCCCGCCGGTGCTCCCGTCGCCGTCTGGACGGCGTCGGCGAACTGGGACGAGACCCAGTTCGCCCACCCGGACCGCTTCGACGTCCGCCGCACGCCCAACCGCCATCTGGGCTTCGGGCACGGCATGCACTTCTGCCTCGGCGCTCCGCTGGCCCGGGTCGTGGCCGAGAACGCCATGTCCCTGCTCCTGGACCGCTGTTCGAGCGTCGCCGTCTCCCGGAGCATCCCGCTGGAGTATCCGGCGCCCCGGGTGAACCTCGCGCCCGCCAAGCTCCCGGTGGACGTCCGCTGGGCCCGCTCCGTGAGCCGCTAGTCCGCAGGAGAGGAGAGCACCGTGTCCTACCTCGGGTTCCCCAGGCTGAACTTCGCGGGCACCATCCAGACCGACGTGGCCACGGCCAACAACGTGCCGCAGTACTTCGACAACGACCTCTTCGAACCGCGCTACCAGTGGCGGATGAACCTGCCGGACGTCAACGGGCTGTGGAATCCGCGCGGACCTGGCACGCTGCGGCTGGCCGACGTGTCCGTGACCAGCGTCTGCTTCCCGGACGGCCGACAGGTCACCGACCGGCGCGAGGACCCTGTCGTGGGCGGCCGACTGGTCGACGACGACCTGCGGACCAACGGCAAGATGGTCGACCTCGACCCGCACAACCAGATGGTGCCGGAGATCTACGGCTGGCGGCCGCGCCTGCTGGACAAGGACGGCCAGGAGGTACTGCGGGGCCACTTCCTCCCCTCCGCCGTCGAGGACCTGTGGCCGCGCGCCGTCCTTCCCTCCGGCCGTCCTGACATATCCGGGGTGTACCACTCCGTCCTCACCGGCCTGGCCTGGGCGCCCACATCCGCGTCCCCCTTCCTCCGCGCCCTGCGGGCGCTCACCCAGGACGGCATGCTCTCGGTCAAGGTCACCATGGACGCCGTCGAGGACGGCATCGAGCACTGGCCGGACAACATCACCTTCGGGCGCATCGTCGGCTCCATCGGGCCCTACTTCTCGGGGGAGCCCCAGCGCTTCCTCGCCGGGCGCAGACTGCGCAAGGCCGATGACAAGAGCCCGTTGTTCCACGCGCCGTGCCGGGTCGACGAGCGGTCGGCCACCGTCTTCGTCGACCTGGGAAACAGCATCCGGGCCACCGGGCGCGGCGGCCCGCTCGAGGACGTCGGTCCGCTCGCTCTCGCCGTACTGGACGAGGACGCCGAGCCCGAAACGCTCGCCCCGCTCGCGGGCATCGACCGAGGTTTCTACGAACGCGACGCGGGGATCGCCACCGCGCGACTGACCCGGCAGCAGCTCGCGCTGATCTCGCGGCGCCGCATCGCCGTGGTCCGCGCGGCGGACCCGCCCGTCGCCCTGCTGACCGAGAACGCCGACGCCTCATGGGTGCATGCCGACGGTTTCGTCTTCCGTCTCCACCCCGACAGCCCGCGCGAGATGGCTTCCACGACGCTGTACGCGACGCGTTTCGGGCGCCCGGCCACGGGGATGCGGCTGTTCCTGGACGCCGGCAAGGGCCCCCGGCCCCTGACCGTCCCGGAAGAGGCGGTCACCGACGCCCGGGGCCGCGCCGTGGTGGCGTTCACGGGCACGAACCCCGGCAATCCCCGCAGGACGATCGACGGCGCCCTCACCGAGGTCTCGTACGGGCCGCTGCACCGCCGGGGCGAACCGGAAGGCAAGCTCTCCATCCGCGTCTTCGACGCCTACCGGGCGCCCGCCCGCCCCACGTGGCTTCGTGACGTACAGCCCGTCCTCCAGCAGTACGCGAACCTCTACCCGGTGATGCGGGACGTGCTGGACCTGGGCAACTACAACGACGTCCTGCGGCACCGCACCTACATCAGACGGACCCTGCTCGCGTCCCCCGACTCCCCCAACCACATGCCGGTCACCCGGGATCTCTCCCCAGGAAAGCGAGACATGATCGTGAGCTGGCTGGACAGCGGCCCCCGGCCGCCGCTGCTCGACATCGGCACCGTCGACGAGCTCAGGGACGTACTGCAACAGGCGATGCTCGTGGAACTGGCGACCGTCCCGCCCTATCTGGCCGCGCTGATGTCCATCAAGCCCGGCCGCAACGTGAAGATCGCACAGCTGATACGGGCCGTCGTGCTGGAGGAGATGCAGCACATGGCGCAGGTGTGCAATCTGCTGAACGCCGTCGGCGGGCAGCCGCGGATCGGCCGCCCCGGGTTCGTGCCGACCTATCCGGGCGCGCTGCCCGCCGGTGTCCTTCCCGACCTCCAGGTCAGGCTGCGCAAGCTGTCGCTGGAGCACGTACGGGACGTCTTCATGGCCATCGAGCAGCCGCAGCACCCGATGGTGGACGGCAAGCCGTTCAAGGGCCACGTCATCTCCCCGAAGAGTGTGCGCGTCACCCGCGACGGCGAGGTGCGCCACGTGGACGACGACGCCGTCGACACGCTCAAGGCCTGGTTCTCCAAGGCCGAGTACGAGCCGCAGACCATCGCGTGGCTCTACAACCGCATCGCCCGCGCCATCATCCGCCTTGATGAGGACGGCAAGCTGTTCAGCGGGGACCCCGCCCGTCAGGTCGGATGGCCCGATGCCCCGGGAACGCTGTACAAGGTCACCGACAGTCGCTCCGCCCTCCTCGCCGTCCACCAGATCGTGGAACAGGGCGAGGGCTCTCCGCACGACCTGGACGGCGACGGTCTGGGCGATCCGGAGGAACTGGGCCACTACTACATGTTCGCGGAGATCGTCGAGGGCCGGCAGCTCGCGCGCGACAGTAGCGGCAAGTGGAGTCACACCGGCCCGACGATCCCCTTCGATCCCGACGGGGTCCACCCGGTGATCGACGACCCCGACACGTACCGGCTGCCCGCGGACTCCCTCGGGCGGCGCGAGTCACTGCGCTGCGACGCGTCCTACACCAACCTTCTCAAAGGCCTGAACCGGGTGTTCAACGGCCACCCGGAGGAGCTGGACGACGCCGTGGGGCTGATGTTCCAAGTGCAGGTAGAGGCCAAGAAGTTGTTCGCCATCCCCTCGGCGGAGGGCGCGAGGACCGTCCTGGGGCCCGCCTTCCAGTCGCCCGGCGTCAGCCTCGGCCGGTAATTGCGGCCGGCGGACCGGACAGCCGGGCGCGCGCACGCCGCACACAGGCACTTCCCAGCCAAAGGAGACACCGTGAGCCGCCCACCGACAGTGCACTCCCTCCACCGCGAGCACGAGAGGGGGGACGGGATGCTGCGACTGCACTGCAACGAGAACCCGTACGGCCCCCCACCGGGGGTGATCGCCTCGGTCACCAAGGAGCTCGAAGGCCGGTGCGCCACCTACCCGGACAGCGACGCGACCGTGCTGCGGGAGCGGTTGGCCGAGCATGTCGCCGTCACCGCGGACATGGTGGCGGTGGGCAACGGTGCCGACGAGCTCGTGCTGCTCATCACGCTGGCGTCGGCCGGCCCCGGCGAGACCGTCGTCGTCACGGAGTCGACGTTCCCCGGGTACGCCACCTCGGCGGCCGTGGCCGGGGCGACGGTCCGTACGGTCCCGCTGATCGACAACCGAGTCCCGGCCGCGGCGCTGTCGGAGGCCCTCGGCGAGGGCGCCCGTCTCGTCTTCGTCTGCAATCCGCACAACCCGACGGGCACCGTGCTCGCCCCGGCCGCCGTCGAGGAGATCCTTGGCGCCGCCGAACGCGCCGGAGTGATACCGGTCTTCGACGAGGCGTACATGGAGTTCGCCGGGCCCGGTTTCGACCACGCCATGGAGGCGGTGCGCGCGGGCCGGCGACTGCTGGTGCTGCGGACCTTCTCCAAAGCGTGGGGACTGGCCTCCCTGCGCGCCGGGTACGCCGTCGGCCCGGCGGACCTCATCGCGGGCATCCAGGACGTCCGCCGGGCGCTGCCGTTCAGCATGAACAGGCTGGCGCAGCAGGCAGCCGTGGCCGCCCTCGACAGCACGGACCACATCGCGGAGGTCCGCGAGCGCACCGCCGAGGAACGGGAGCGGCTGTGCCGGGGCCTGGAACGCCTCGGCGTGGGGTTCGTGCCCTCGGTCACCAACTTCGTCATGGCCAAAGCGCCCGGGGACAGCACCCGGTTCGCTGCACGGCTCGCCGATGAGCACGGAATACTCGTACGCGACCTGACGCACTTCGGGCATCCGGGCCATGTGCGGGTCACCGTGGGTACCGCCGAGGACACCGACCGGTTCTGTGAGGCGCTCGACAAGCTGCTCGCCTCTCCGCGCTCGCATGCCGCGCGCGGCCACGGCCTGGGAGCCGCACGGGACGTGATCGCCGTGCCGACCCTGGACGCCGTCGCCCCGGAGGACCTCTTCAACGGTTACGTCGGTGCCCACGTGGTGTTCGCGCTGACAAGGCTGGGTGTGTGGGAGCAGCTGTCCGCGCGGCCCGTGTGCACGCTCGACTCGCTCACCGCCTCCTCGGGCTCCGACGCCACCGGGCTGATGGCGATGCTGCGCGTGGCTGCCCTGCTGGGATACGTCGAACTACGGACCGGCGACACCCACACCGTCGCCCTGACGCCGGCCGGCCGGCAACTCGTACGGCTGAGGGGCTTCTTCACCTGGGGCGTCGGCGGCTACCACGACGTCCTGCGCGGACTGTCCGGTCTCGCCCTGGGCACCTCGGTCTTCGAGGGGGACATCGACCGCGACGGCGGGATGGTCGCCGTGGGCTCGGGCGAGGTGGGACGCGAGCTCATGCTGCCGCTGGAGGAGGAGGTGCTGACCACGGTCGGTTTCGGCACGGTCGCCGACCTCGGCTGCGGGGACGCCACCCGGCTGCTGCGGCTCTGCGGCGGGGACGCGGCCCGGCGCGGCACCGGCATCGAGATCAATGAGGCGGCCTGCGTGCAGGCGACCGAACGGGTCGCCGAGGCGGGGCTGTCCGATCGCATCGAGATCGTGCACGGCGACATCCTGGGCTTCTCCGACCGCACGTTCCCCGGGGTCGACCTGGTTTCCAGCTTCCTGATGATGCACGACCTGTTCGATGCCACGGGGGATCCGGTCGGGGTCATGCGCACGCTGCGCCGGGTGTTCCCGGACGCCAAGCGGTTCCTGATCGGCGACACCGTGGCCCAGGACTGGGAGCAGCACCGGGCGCCGCTGCCGGTGTTCTCGGTGGGCTTCGAACTGGTTCACGCGTTCATGGACACGCCCATCATGAACCGGACGACCTACGAGAGCGCCTTCGCCGGAGCGGGGCTGCGGGTCGAGCGGCGGGAGCCGCTCGGCGCTCCGTCGACCTGGCTGTGGCTGCTGACCGCCGAGTGAGGTGAGAGCGGGAACCACCGCACGCGAAGGCGGGGCGGTCGCCGTGGCGACCGCCCCGCCTTCGCGACCGGGTGTGTCAGCCCGCCGTGCCGGCAGGGGCGTCGGCGATGCCGGCGCGGAAGAACTCCAGGATGCTCTTGTTCACCGGTTCGGGGTTCTCGAGATAGCCGTAGTGCCCGGCGTCCGGGATGACTTCGAAGCCGGCGCCCGGGATCGTGGCCGCCAGCTCCTCCCCGGCGCGCGGCGGGGTGACCAGATCGTCGGCGAACGAGATGACGTGGCAGGGGACGCGGATGCCGGTGTACGCACGGCGGCGGTCGGGCATCGGCTCCAGGGCGAGCTGGGCGCCGCGTCCCGCTTCGTCCTGGGGTGACATCTCCATCACGTCCAGCCAGTCGACGATGGCCTGCTCGTCGTCGAGTGTCCGGGGAGCGAGGCTCTGCATCGCCTGGACCACCGCCCGGTAGCGAGCGGGGAGCGAGACCCGCTCGTCGTGCAGCTCCCGTTCGGCCCGGGCCAGGGCCGCGCGCAGCGCGTCGCTTCGGGCCCGGCCGGCCATCAGCACGGCCTGGCGCACCAGATCGGGGCGGGTCAGGGCGAGCTCCTGGGCGACGTACGCGCCCATGGAGGTGCCCACGACCCGGACCGGGCCCAGACGCAGTGTGCCGATCAGCGCGACGACGTCCGCCACCATGTCCTGGACGGTGAAGCCGTCGGCGCACACATCGGTGGGCGGGATGCCGCGGTTGTCGAAGGTGATCACGCGGTAGCCGGCTGCCGTCAGTGCCGGCACCTGGTGCATGTGCCAGGCACGGCCCCCGCTTCCCGAACCCATGATCATGACGATGGGTTCACCGGAGCCGCTGTCCTCGTAGTTGAGACGGATGCCGTTGACGGTCACGAGGGGCATGGTTCTCCTATTTCCCGGTCAGAATGCGGGTCCGCAGCTGTGGTGAGGCGAGGATCTCCCGCTGGGTGAACCGCTCACGGACCCAGGTGCCCGTGGCGTAGAGCCGTGTCTGGTCGGCGTGGTGCGGGGAGGTGGGGTCGCCGGACTGCGCGTAGGCGAGCAGCGACGAGGTGCGGGGCGCGCCCCCGTCGGGGAACTCCGTCACCTGCAGGAAGCTGGATCCGGACACCACCTCGGTGTTGCCCGCCCCGGGGTCCCATTGGGGCGTGATCACATTGAGCACGCCGAGTTGGTGCGGGCCGCCGTGGAGGGGGATGCGCTCGCCGCCCCGGACCACGTACTGGTGGTCGCCGAGTGGGGCGTCCAGGGGGATGCCGGCCGTACGGAGCTCCGCGGCCGCGTCGCCGAACGCCCGCCGCACCTCTGGGTGGTCCACCGCCAGGGTGTGGGGCGTACGCAGCGGGTCGGCGGGGTCGAAGGGCGCCTTCCACGGCCCGCCCGTCACGGTGGCGGACTTCGTCACAAAGCGCGCGAAGAGCAGCGAGCCGCGGCTGTGGCGGCTGTAGCTGCCGTCCCAGTCGGCCAGTGCCCGGCAGGCTGTCGACACGTCGACGGGTCCGTGGGACGACGGTGCCGCTCCGCCGGGGAACGACCGGCACATCGTGACGGTGTCGGCGGCGGCCAGTTCGGCGGCCCTGCTGTGGTCCCTGAAGAGCATCCGCTCCATCGTCGTGCGCGAGAAGCCCCTGCCCGGCAGCCCGTCCGTGCCGGCCAGCCGTCGCTGCACGGAGAGGATGCCTTCCTGGGTACGCAGTGAGCGCGGAGTGCCGACGTCGCCGACGATGCGGGGGTAACCGGTCAGCGGTGCCTGCGGGTTGGCCAGCCAGGGGCTGTTGTTGGAGTTGGTGACGTAGTCGTCGCGGACCAGCCGCGGGAGCCGGCCGGGTCCGAGCAGGCCGGGCTCCACCGCGTCCGGGTCGCTTCCCCAGGCGCAGGCACCGCGCGCGCCGTCGAGTACGGGGACGCCGTTGGTGGCGAACAGTCGCTGTCCCAGGGGGGTGGAGCACTTCTTCGCCAGGTCGTCGGTGACGTGCGGCACGACCTGGATGTCGGAGTAGTACGCGCTGCCCCCGCGGTCCACCGCCACGGTGTTGACCCACGGCAGGCCCTGTGAACGGGACTGCACCCGCCGCACCTCGTCGGTGTCCCTCGCCCGCCCGAGGCCGAGCCAGGTGTTCAGGGCCCGCAGGTTGGTGGCGTTGGCGTCCCGCAGCGTGTAGGCAGTGCCGTTGCCCCAGGGCAGCGGAAACCCTCCCGGTCCTGCGCTGATCACCGGCCCGTAGCGGGTCTCCCACAGCGTCCGCTCGACCGTGCCGGTCTTCCCGTCCTTCTGGCGGACCTGGACGCGGACGCGGTGGCTCTTCATCGCCTCGGGTACGCCGTCGACGACGTACCGGGTCGGCTCGCCGGGTACGAGCGGTACTTCGTACAGCCCGTAGGTGGTGGCGGTGGAGACGGTATGGGTCCACGCGACATTGTGGTTGTGGCCGATGAGCACGGCGGGGAATCCGAGCAACGAGGCGCCGGAGACGTCCAGTCGGCCGGGTATGGTCAGGTGGCTCTGCCAGAGGCGGCGCGCGCCGTGCCAGGGGAAGTGCGGGTTGGCGAGCAGCACGCTGCGGCTGCCGCTCGTACCGTCGGTGCCGATCGCGAGGGCGTTGCTGCCCAGTTCGCCATCGCCACGGGCGGAGCGGACCGCGGCGCCCAGTCCGGCCGCCGCGTCCGCGGGCGGCTCGGGGGCCGGGCCCTTTCCGGCGGGCGGGCGGGCGCCTGCGATGCCGTCCATGAAGGAGCCGGCCCCGGTCATCGTGGTGACCGCGTGGATGTGCCGGTACACGTCGATGGGGGCGATGGGACGCACCCACGCCTTACCGCGGCAGGCGGGGTCGGCGACACCCTTCGCCGTGGCCTCGGCCACATAGCGGTTGTAGCCCTGAACGTAGCCGCGCACCAGCTGCGCGACCTCAGGTTCCGGGCCGACGGGCGGCGGCTGGCCGACGAGTCGCTCGACGGTGCCGGAGTCCTTGAGCCGCTGGAAGTACACGTCGCTGGTGAGGCTGTCGGCCGCCGCGCCCAGTCCCGGGTTGGCGGGGGCGTCGGCGCCGAAGTGGCGGGAGCGCTCGGCGTTGACCGTGAGGTACGCGTCGGCGAGGACGCACACGTTGTCCTTGGCCGACGCGTACCCGTAGCCGTAGCCGAGCCCCGGGTAGCCGGCGGCCGTGATGTGCGGTACGCCGTATTCGGTGTACTGGATCACGGCACGGCGGTCGTGGACGGTCGTATCGGCGGCCGGTGTGGTGGAGGCGGGCGCGGCGGCGAGTCCCACCAGCGTGATCCCGGCCACCAGAGAGGTCACCGCCCTGCGGGTTCGTTCGGGCAGCCGGGTCACGCGCGGCATGCGTGAGGCCCCCTTTCTGTGTCGGTCCTGTCGGGTACGCCCGTCATCGAGGGCGGGGGTACGGGGGCGGGGCCGTCCGGATCAGGCGGCGTCGGCCTTCTCCATGGCCTCGATCAGGCTCTTGGGCCGCATGTCGGTCCAGTTCTCGTTGACGTAGTCGAGCGCCGACTGCCGGTCGGTCTCCTTCAGTACGACCTCCCACCCCGCGGGTACCTCCACGAAGGACGGCCACAGCGAGTGCTGGCCTTCGTCGTTGACCAGGACCAGGTACGTGCCGTCGGCGTCCTCGAACGGGTTGGTGCTCATCTGTGTTCCTCCTCAGCTGGTGCCGCGATCACACGCTCGCGCCACGCGTCTCTTCGTACTGGGCGAGTCCCGCCGGATCCGGGTCGAACCGCACGGGCAGCCCGCTGAATCCGGTCAGGAAGTTGGAGTGGATCCGCTGTGCCGGGCCGGTGACCTCGAACCCCTGGGTGAAGGTCCGCAGCGCGGACAGAAGTTCGGATACCTCGACGCGGGCCAGATAGGCGCCGAGGCAGAAGTGCGGCCCGTATCCGAAGGTGATGTGCTTGTTGGGTGTACGGCCCAGAGCGAAGGTCCCAGGATCCTCGAAGACGGCCTCGTCGCGGTTGCCCGAGCTGTGCCACAGGGTGACGATGTCCCCCGCCGCGATCCGCACGCCGCCCACCTCGGTGTCGTTCAGACAGGTGCGCCCGAAGTGCATGGCGGGCGTGGCCCAGCGCAGCACTTCCTCCACCGCGGTGCCGAGGCTCACTTCGCCGTCTCGCAGCAGCTGCCACTGCTGTGGGTGGTGCGACAGCGTGTACACCGAGTCGATCATCGAGAGCCGGCTCGTCTCGTCGCCTCCGATGATGAGGCTGTAGCAGTTGAGGACCATCTCGTCCTCGGTCAGGGCCCGCCCGTCGATCTCGCCGCCGGCCAGCACGCTGATCACGTCGTCGCCCGGAGAGCGGCGCCGCTCTTCGACCAGCTCGCCGAAGTACAGCAGGATTTCGTTGCGCGCCATGAGCGCGTCCATTTCCTGGGCGTCGGCGGCATCGGAGCTCAGGGCGGACTTCGTCAAGGAGAGCAGGAATTCGCGGTCGGCAGCGGGAACACCCAGAAGATCCGCGATGGTACCCATGGGGATATGGCTGGCAATGTCCGCGGCGAAATCACAGGTGCCGCGCTCGACCGCCCCGGCCACCAGCCTCCTGGTATTCTCCCGAACCCGGTCCGATATTCGCTCCAGGGCGCGCGGGGAAAAGGCCCTCAGTATGATCTTCCGGAGTTCGCGGTGCCGGTGGCCGTCGGTGACGGCGAGCATCTGACCGGCTGCCGAGTCCCCTCCGGCCAGGAGGGTGACCAGCAGGTTTCCGCGCTCCGACGTGAAGTTCACGTTGTCGCGGTAGACGGCCATGATGTCGGCGTACCGACTGATCACCCAGAAGCCCTGATTCCCTCCCAGCGGCGGGTGCCAGGAGACCGGACTCTCCGACCTGAGCCGCTGCCAGAATTCCGTGAGGTCACGGTCGTTGAAGGTCTGCGGGTCGGCCAGGTCTACACCCTGCATTACTTCCGTCATGCCGCGGATTACCTCGTTCGTCGTGGTGTTGGGTCTTTCCGTCGACGGCCGACGTACCGAAGCTAGCACCGGCCGTCGACGGGGGCACCGTCATTAAGCGGCAGCCAAATGACCCACCATCATTCCAGCTGTTTCACAGCGCCCGGGCGAGTGCCCTGCCGATGACGGCGACGGCTTCGGAGTGGGAGAGCATCCCGCCGTGCGTGGCGTCCACCTCGTGGTTGGTGATGGCGCCCTTGACGTACGGCCGCCATGCCTCGGGCACCAGCTTGTTCCTGACCTCCTCGGGGTGGCTGACCCCGGGGGTGGGGCGGGTGGCGGTGAAGAACAGCAGATCCCCGCCGAAGACGCCCGGTTCGAAGGTCCCCATCAGACGGTTGTTGTGGACGTAGGCGTTCATGCTCTTCACCAGCCCCTGCTCGCCCAGGGCGGCCAGCCGGTTGTTCTCCTCGTCGAGATAGGCCGCGTAGCGGGCGAGAACGGCTTCGCGATCCCTGGCCAGCTCCTCCATGTCGAAGGCGAAGCCCGACGCCAGCAGGGGCGCGATGATCTCGTGGTCGGCCCAGTCGGGCGCCTCCGCCTCCAGGTCGGGCGGAAACGTGTCCATGATGCCGAGCACGCTCACCTCTTCGCCCTGTTCCTCCAGTTGGACGGCGATGGCGTGGGCGACCAGACCGCCGAACGACCAGCCGAGGACCGCGTACGGCCCGGCCGGCTGCACCGTGCGCATCCGCTCGATGTAGTCGGCGGCCATCTCCTTGACCGACGCGGGCATCCGGTCCGGCTCGGTCAGTCCACGGGCCTGGAGCCCGTAGACGGGCTGGTCGGTGTCCAGGTGTGCCAGGAGGCCGGAGAACGACCAGCTCGTGCCGGAGCCGGGGTGGACGCAGAACAGCGCGGGGCGACCGCCCCGGGGGCGCAGCGGCAGCAGCGGAGCGAGCGGGTCCCGTGACGTGTCCGAGCCCAGTTCCCGGGCCAGCCCGGCCACGGTCGGCGCCTCGAAGACGGTGCGTACGGACATCTCCACCCCGAGGTCCGAGCGCATCCGGCGCACGAGCCGCGTCGCCAGGAAGGAGTGGCCGCCGAGCCGGAAGAAGTCGTCGTGGACACCGACCGCCGGCACCTCCAGCAACTCGGCGAAGAGGTCCGCGAGGATCTTCTCCTCGGGTGTGCGGGGATGGGCGAGGGACGCGGGCCGGGGCAGCGGGGCGGGCAGCGCGCGGCGGTCCAGCTTCCCATTGCGGGTCAACGGGAAGGAGTCCACGGTCACGAAGGCCGAAGGGACCATGTAGTCCGGCAGACTCCGCCGGACGTGCGCGGCGAGGGCCTCCTCGTCGGCCGCCTCTCCCCCGGGCTCCCGCCCGGACCCGTCCGGCACCACATAGGCGACCAGCCGCTTCTCGCCCGGAACGTCCTCGCGGGCGAGTACCGCGGCCTTGGCCACGGCCTGATGGCGGGCCAGCACCGCCTCCACCTCGCCGGGTTCGATGCGGAAGCCGCGGATCTTCACCTGGAAGTCGGCGCGGCCGACGTAGCGGACCCGGCCCTCCGGCGTCCAGCGGACCACGTCCCCGGTGCGGTACATCCGCCGGCCCGGTGCGCCGAACGGGTCGGCCACGAAACGCTCGGCCGTCATGCCCGGGCGGTTGAGGTAGCCGCGGCCCAGGCCCGCTCCGGCGAGGTACAGCTCGCCGGAGCGGCCCGGTGCGACCGGGCGGAGCGCCTCGTCGAGCACGTACAGCCGGGCGTTGGCGATGGGACCGCCCATCGACGGCGCGGAGTGCCACTGTGCAACGTCCTCGGGCAGCACCCAGCCCGTCATCACATGGGTCTCGGTGGGGCCGTACTGGTTGTGCATGCGGCGGCCGGGCACACGCGCGTGGAAGGCCCGGATGGACTCGCTGGGGACCAGAGCCTCGCCGGACTGCACGATGTCGCAGAGCGCCGGGAGGTCCATGCCGCGTTCGCGGGCGGCGTCGGCGATGCCCTCCACGACGAGGTTGGGCACGAACAGTTCCTGCACCTGGTGGCGGTCCAGCCAGGCCACCAGGCGATCGGAGTCGCGCCGTACGTCCTCGGGGCACTGCACCAGGGTCTTGCCGTACACCAGCGCGGAGAGGATCTCCTGAACGGACACGTCGAAGCCGATGGGGGCGAACTGGGCGGTGATCCTGCCCTGCGGGAGCAGCGCGTCCTGCCAGACGATCAGGTTCGCCGGGCCACCGGCCCGCATCACGACGGGCTTGGGGCGGCCGGTCGAACCCGAGGTGTAGATGACGTACAGCGGGTGGTCGGGCAGCAGCGGCGACGGCCGTTCGGCATCGGTGACATCAGTGCCGGGGTATGCCGCGAGTGCGTCGCGGACGGCCGGGTCGTCGAGCAGGAGGGTGCCGGCAGGCTCACCGGGCAGGCCGGCCGCGACCGGGGCGGTGGTGAGCACTACGGCCGGGTCGGCGTCCGAGAGCATGTAGGCGATGCGCTCGGCCGGGTGGGCGGGGTCGACCGGCACGTACGCGGCACCGGTCTTCAGGATCGCCCATACGGCGGTGACCTGCAGCGGGGAGCGGGGCATGGCGATGGCCACGTACGTCTCCGGCCCGACGCCGCGGTCGATCAACAGCCGGGCGAGCCGGTTGGCGCGCGCGTTCAGCTCGGCGTAGGACAGCCGCTCGACCCGTCCCGGCGTGCCGTCGTCCGTCATCTCCTCGTGCACCACGGCGAAGGTGTCGGGAATGAGCGCGGCCCGCGCCTGGAACAGCTCCGGCAGGCTTCGCCACGGCAGCTCTCGCTCGGTGTCGTTCCATACAGTGAGGACCTGGTCGCGCTCCTCGGCGGACAGGACGTCAATGCGCCCCACCCGCGCGGCGGGATTCTCCACGACCACGGCGAGCAGCCTGAGCAGGCCGTCCACCAGAGACTGGGCCGTGCGGTCGTCGAACAGATCACGGCTGTACTCCAGTGAGGCCTGCATTCCGGCGGGCGTGCCGTCGGCATCGCGCCGCTCCGCGAAGGAGAACAGCAGGTCGAACTTTGCCGTGTTGACGGTGACCGGCTCGTTGGAGACGGTCAGCCCGGGCAGCCGGCCCTGCACGCTCGCGGCGGCCTGCTGGTCGTTGTTGTTGAAGGCCAACTGGACCTGGTAGAGCGGGTGACGGGCCAGCGACCGCTCGGGGTTGAGCACCTCGACCAGGCGCTCGAAGGGAACCTCCTGGTGGGCGTAGGCGGCCAGATCGGTGTCGCGGACCCGGGCGATGAGTTCCTTGAACGTGGGGTCGCCCGACACGTCGGTGCGCAGGACCAGGGAGTTGACGAAGAAGCCGACCAGTTCCCCGATGGCGTCGTCGGTGCGTCCGGCGACGGGCGTGCCGATGGGGATGTCCGTCCCCGCGCCGAGCCGGGACAGCAGGGCGGCGAGCCCTGCCTGGACGGCCATGAACATCGTCGAGCGGGTGTCGCGGGCGAGCCGCGCCAGTCCGGCGTGCGTCCGCTCGGGCACGTCGAAGACCAGCATGCCGCCGTCGCCGCTGGACACCATCGGACGCTCGCGGTCGGCGGGCAGCTCCAGCTCCTCCGGCAGACCGGCGAGTCGCTCTGTCCAGTGGGCGAGCTGGCGGGACATGGCCGAGTCAGGGTCGTCCTCGGAACCCAGCATCTCCCGCTGCCAGACGGCGTAGTCGGCGTAGTTCACCAGCAGGGGCTGCCACTGCGGGGCGTGGCCGGCGCCGCGTGCCGCGTACGCCACGGTCAGATCACGCCGCAGCAGCGGCATGGACCAGCCGTCGGCGGCGATGTGGTGCATGAGCAGCAGCAGCACGTGTTCGGTCTCGGACAGCTGGAACAGCCATACCTTCAGGGGCGGTTCGCCGCTCAGGTCGAAGCGGTGCTCCACGGCCTCGTCGAGCAGGCCGCGCAGCCGGTCGTCGGTGGTCCGCACGACCTCCATGCCGACGGGTGCGGCGGGCAGCACCTTCTGGTACGGGCCGGTGGCGTCCTCCGCGAAAACGGTGCGCAGGGGCTCGTGGCGTGCCACTACATCGGCGAGCGCGGCGTGCAGGGCGGCGTGGTCGAGCCGTCCGCTGAGCCGCAGCGGGACGGGGAGGTTGTAGGTGGGGCTCGCCCCCTCGACGCTGTGGAGGAACCACAGGCGCTGCTGTGCGAAGGACAGCGGAACGCGCGGCGGGCGCGGGGAGATGGCGGAGATGCCGGGGCGACCGCCGTGGGTACGGTCCAGTACCGCGGAGAGCGCGGCCACTGTCGGTGCCTCGAACAGTTCACGGATGGCCAGTTCGGTCTTGAGCGTGGACCGGATGCGGCTCACCAGGCGGGTCGCCAGGAGGGAGTTGCCGCCCGACTCGAAGAGGTCGTCGTCGATGCCGACCCGGGCGACGCCGAGCACCTCGGCGAACAGGCCGCACAGGATCTCCTCGCGGGGGCTGCGGGGCCCGCGGCCGAGTACGGCGGTGTCCCAGTCGGGCTCGGGCAGGGCCTTGCGGTTCACCTTGCCGTTGGGCAGGACCGGCAGCGACGCGAGCGACACGAACGCCGTGGGCACCATGTAACCCGGCAGGGTCTGCGCGGTGTGCGCGCGCAGCTCCTCCGTGTCCAGAGCGTCCGCGTCACCGCCGGCCGCGGGCACCACATAGGCCACCAGGCGCTTCTCGTCGGCCCGGTCGAGGCGCGGGAGGACCACCGTCTGCCCGACGAAGGGATGCCTGGCGACGGTGGCCTCCACCTCGCCGGGCTCGATCCGGAAACCGCGGATCTTGACCTGGTGGTCGGCACGGCCGGCGAACTCCAGGACACCGTCCGAGGTGCGGCGCACCAGATCGCCGGTGCGGTACATGCGGGAGCCCGCCGGCCCGAACGGGTCGGCGACGAACCGCTCCGCGGTCAGGGCCGAGCGGCCCGCGTAACCGCGTGCCAGGCCCGCGCCCGCGACGTAGAGCTCCCCGGGCACCCCGTCGGGCACGGACAGCAGGTTCGCGTCCAGCACGTACAGCCGGGTGCTGTCCATGGGTCCGCCGATGGGAACCACGGACCTGAGCGAGCCGGCGTCGGTGACGGCGTGGTGGGTGGCGTTCATGGTGATCTCGGTCGGGCCGTACAGGTTCGTCACCGTGACGCCGGGGCAGTGCTCCAGCACCCTGCGGAACGCCGGCGCCGAGGCCGCGTCGCCGCCCGTGGTGACCTCCCGCATGCCGGCGAAGACGCCGGGGCGTTCCTCCGCGAGCAGGTTGAACAGCGCGGTGGTCAGCAGCGCGCCGGTGACCTTGTACCGGGTGACGACCCGTTCCACGGCGTCCACGTCCACCTCACCGGGCGGGACGACGACGATCCGGTGCCCGGCCAGCAGCGGTATCCACAGCTCGTACGTGGACGCGTCGAAGGCGAGCGTGGCGTTCATCAGGACCCGCTCGTGGGCGCCGGTGTGCCAGCGGCCGTCCAAGGCCAGCTCGGCGACGCCCCGCTGGGTCACCACCACGCCCTTGGGCCTGCCGGTGGAGCCGGAGGTGAACATGACGTACGCCGCCTGGTCCGCGGTCACGGGTACGCCCGGGTCGGTGGCCGGCCACGGCTGCGGGCCCTGCGCGTCGACGACGACCGTGCGCAGGCCGAGTTCATCGGCGCGCGGGGCCGTGGCCCGGTCGGTGACGACCACCTGCGCACCGACATCGGCGACGGCCTGGCGCATCCGCTCCAGCGGGTAACTGTGGTGCAGGGGAACGTAATGGCCGCCTGCCTTGAGGATGCCCAGCACCGCGACCGGTACCTCGGGCGAGCGCTCCAGCAGCAACACGACCGGGGACTCGGGACGTACGCCCTCGTCGATCAGGTGGTGCGCAAGCCGGTTGGCGCGCTCGTTCAGCTCGGTGTAGGTGACCGTCCCCCCGTCGTGGACCACCGCCGGGGCGTCGGGCACACGCCGGACCTGGTCCTGGAAGAGCCGGACGAGCGAGGCGTCGGGGACGGCCCGCTCGGCGCCCTCCGTGCCCGGGGGAAGCGTGTGGCCACCGCCCGGTTCGGAGGCGGCGGTGATCCGGGCGACCGGGCTCTCGGGGGCGGCCGCCACCGCTTCCAGGGCCCGCACCACCCGGTCCATGATCTGCCGCGCCGCGGACTCGTCGTACAGGTCGGGGCGGTGGTCCAGGCGTAACCAGATGCGCTCGCCCGGCGCGCCGATCAGCGACAGCGGGTAGTGGTTGGCGTCCTGGCTGTCGACCCGGGTCACTTTCAGGGCCGCGGCGGACGCGCCCCCGCCGCCTCCTCCGCCGGGGTAGTTCTCGAACACGGTGAGCGTGTCGAAGAGTCCGTCGCGTCCCTCGGCCCCGATGGCCTTGCGGATGTCGGCCAGTCCGATGTGCTGGTGTGACAGCAGCCGGGTCTGCGCCTCCTGGAGGCGCCTGAGGAACGCGGCCATCGGTTCGCCCGGCCGCAGCCGGGCGCGCATGGGTACCGTGTTGATGAACAGGCCGATCATGCTCTCGACGCCGTCGATCTCGGACGGCCGTCCCGAGACCGTGACCCCGGCCACCACGTCGTCGCGGCCGGTGAGCCGGGAGAGCACCAGCGCCCAGACGCCCTGCAGGATGGTGCCCATGGTCAGGCCCTGGTCGCGGGCCCAGTCGGTGAGTGCCTCCGTCACGTGCCGGGACAGCTGGACGTTGACCTGTCCGGGCACCATCGACACCGTGCCCGCGCCGGGCGCGACCAGCGTCGGTCCCTCCAGGTCCGCCAGCGTCTCCCTCCAGGCGTTCTCGGCGGCGACGCGGTCCTGCCCCTGGAGCCAGGCGAGATAGTCGCGGTACGGGCGGGCCGCCGGCAGCTTCGAGGCGTCACCCTTGCCGGTGTAGAGGGCGAACAGCTCCCGCCACAGGACCGGCAGCGACCAGCCGTCGAGCAGTACGTGATGGAACGTCAGGACGAGTCGATGGCGGACGTCCCCGAGCCGGACGAGGGTGAAGCGCATCAGGGGCGGCTTGGCCAGGTCGAGGCGGCGGGCCCGGTCCTCGGCGACGACGCGATCGGCTTCGGCGGCGCGGTCCTCCTCCTTCGACGAGGTGAGGTCCACGTCGTGCCAGGGCACCGGCACCTCGCGGTGGACGATCTGCAGAGGGCGGTTGACCCCTTCGTAGCGGAAGCTCGCACGGAGATTCGCATGACGGCGCAGCAGGCCGTCCGCCGCTGCCCTGAGCGCCACGCGGTCCAGCGGGCCTTCGAGGTCGACGACCAGTTGCACGGCGTACAGGTCCGGTGCGCTCTCGTCGTACACGCTGTGGAAGAAGATCCCTTCCTGCAGCGGTGACAGCGGCAGGATCTCCTCCAGCCCCGACTGACTCATTCCGACATCCTCCAGTCGTCTTCCAGCAGATCGATTTCGCTCTGGCTCAGCTCCACCAGAGGCATGTCCGAGGGGGTGTAGCCGCCGGTGTCCGGCTTCCGGGCGTGCTCCACCAGCGCCTCCAGGGCTCTGAACCACGCGTCGGCAAGGCGACGGACCTCGTCGTGGGAGAGCACGTGCTTCGCGTACAGCCAATGGGCCGTCAGCTCCGGCCCGCGCGCGCCGTCCCGGGTGACGGCGGCAAGGTCGACGGCGTGCGGCAGCCGCATTCCGGGCGCCTGCCCGCCGACGCCGCTGAGGTCGGCGAGCACCGACCAGTCGGTCGACGCCCCGGAGGTCTCCGTCTCGTTGAACCGGCCCAGGTAGTTGAAGCCGATCTGGGGTCCGGGCCGTCCGGCGAGCCGGGGAGCCGTACGGGGGTTGAGGTAGCGCAGGGCGCCGTAACCGAGCCCGTTGTCCGGCACGGCCCGCAGCTGCTCCTTGATCCGCTTGAGCACCTGGCCCGCCGCGAACCCACCGGCCATCGCCTCGGCCCGGTCGTAGGTGCCGGGGTCCAGGCGCACCGGGTACATGTTGGTGAACCACCCGACGGTCCGCGACAGTTCGGTGCCGGGCAGCACCTGTTCCTCGCGGCCGTGGCCCTCCAGGTCCACGAGGAGCCCCGTATTCCCGTCGCCCCGCAGCTCGGCGACGGCCATGGCCAGCGCGGTGAGGAGGACATCGTCGACACCGGTGCGGAAGGTGTCCGGGACGGTGGTCAGTACGGCTTCGGTGAGGTCGGGGGGCAGGGTACGGGCCAGGGTCGCGGCGCGCTCGTTCACATCCCGGTCCGGGTCCAGCGGCCGCTGCCCGAGCAGCGGCTCGTCCTGCGCCAGCACCTCCTGCCAGTGGGCGAGTTCGGTCTCCCGGGCCGGGTCCTGTGCCCAGTCGGCGAGCCGCCGGGCCCAGCCGCGCAGGGAGGTGCCGACCGGCTGCAGCGCGGGCCGCGTTCCCCCGGCCACCGCCTGCCAGGCCTCTTCGAGGTCCGGCAGCAGGATGCGCCAGGACACGCCGTCGACGGCGATGTGGTGCACGCTCAGGTAGATCCGGCCGGGCTCGCCCGGGCCCCGGTCGAACCAGACGACCTGCACCAGACTGCCCGCCTCCAGGGACAGCCGGTTCCGCGCGGCGTGCGCGTGCTCGGCCATCAGCTTGAGGTACGCGTCCTCGTCCAGTCCCTCGCAGTCGACTCGCCGCACGATGCGCTCGGCCGGGACGGTACCGGGTTCGGTGACCTCCAGCTGCCATCCGTCGCCCGCGCCGCGCCCCTCGCGCGGCTCGCCGGGATCGGTGGCGAGCCGAAGCCGCAGGGCGTCGTGGTGGTCGAGCAGGGCCTGCACGGTGGCCACCAGCCGATCCCGGTCACAGCCCTCCGGCGCCTGGAGCACCCGCCACTGATGGAGCTCGTCGACGGGGCCGCCCAGTTCGGCGAACCAGTGCACGATCGGTGTCGGCGGGACGGGACCGATGCCGGCGCCCTCCTCCTCGACGCTCGCGCCGTCGGTCTCGGTGGCGACGCGGGCGAGCGCGGCGGCGGTCTTGTGCTCGAAGACGTCCTTCGCCGAGATCACCAGGCCCCGCCTGCGCGCCCGGCTGGCCAGCTGGATGGACATGATGCTGTCGCCGCCCAGCGCGAAGAACTCCTGCTCCACACCGACCTGTTCGAGGCCGAGGACCTCGGCGAACAGCTCGCACAGCAGCCGCTCGCGCTCGTCCCGCGGATCACCGCCCGGCGAACCGGTGCCGAACTCGGGTGCGGGCAGCGCCGTGCGGTCGATCTTGCCGTTGGGGGTGAGCGGGAACTCCTCCAGCCCGACCAGGGCGGCGGGGATCATGTAGTCGGGCAGGCTGCGGGTGAGGTGGGCGCGGATCTCGCCCGGGTCGACCGCTCCGGCGGCGCCCACGAGGTAGGCCACCAGTCGCCGGTCGCCCGACCGGTCCTCGCGTACCGTCACCATGCCCTGGGCCACCGACGCGTGCTGGGCCAGTACGGCCTCGATCTCGCTGAGTTCGACGCGGAAGCCGCGGATCTTGACCTGTTCGTCGGCGCGGCCGACGAACACCACCGAACCGTCGGCGGTCCAGCGCACCAGGTCGCCGGTCCGGTACATGCGAGCGCCGGAAGGCCCGAACGGATCGGCCACGAACCGCTCGGCGCTGAGGTCGGGCCGGTTCAGGTAGCCCCGGGCCACTCCCTCGCCCGCGAGGTACGCCTCGCCCGTCACGCCCGGCGGCACCGGGTTGAGCGCACCGTCCAGGACGTAGAGACGGTCGTTGGGGACGGGGCTGCCGGCGTCCGGCACGGTGTCGCCGCGCAGCGGGTCGCTCATGGTCGTCAGTACCGTCGACTCGGTCGCGCCGTAGACGTTGATGACCCGTACCCCTGCCTGCCACCAGCGCTGGGCCAGTTCGGCGGAGAAGGACTCACCGCCCATCAGCACACCCCGCAGCGTGCGTGCCCGTTCGGGGTCGAGGGTGGCCAGCAAGGTCGGCGGAAGCGCCGTGTGCGTCACCCGCTCGCGGGTGATCAGCTCGGCCAGTTCGTCCCCTCCGACGAGGCCGGACACCGGTCCGAGGACCATCGTGGCCCCGGTGAGCAGCGTCATCACGAAATCGCCGATGGCGGCGTCGAAGTTGGGCGACACCAGCTGCAGCACCCGGCTGCCGTCGTCCAGGGCCAGCTTGTCGGCGTGGGCGGCCGCGAGCGACGCCAGGCCCGTGTGGGGCACGACGACACCCTTCGGGCGGCCGGTCGAGCCGGAGGTGTAGATCGCGTACGCCGCGCCGTCGAGCCGCAGGGGCGCCACGCGGTCGCGGTCCTCCGGGTTGTGGGCCGGCCGGGCGGCGACGGCGGCACGGGTCTCCGGTTCGTCGAGCAGGAGCCGCGGCGCGTCCCCGACGGGCAGGGCGCCGGCCGTTTCGGAGGTGGTCACGAGCAGTGCCGGACGGGCCTGGCCGAGCATGAACGCGATGCGGTCGGCGGGGTAGTTGGGGTCGATGGGCAGATAGCCGGCGCCGGCCTTGAGCAGGGCGACCAGCGCCACGACGAGCTCGTCGGTGCGGGGCAGCGCCACGGCCACGAACTGCTCGGGCCCCACCCCCAGGTCTATGAGGTGGTGCGCGAGCCGGTTCGCCCGTGCGTTGAGTTCCTCGTACGACACGGCCGTGCCCTCGTACTCGACGGCGGTGCCGTGCGGTGTGCGTCCGGCCTGCGCCTCGAACAGCCGGGGCCAGGTCTGCCGCGGCAGGTCCAGTGCGGTGTCGTTCCAGGTGCCGAGGACGAGGTCGCGTTCGGCCGGTTCCAGCACGTCGATCCGGTCCACCGACTGGCCCGGGTCGGCCACCACGGCGTCCAGCAGGCGCAGGTAGCGGTCGGCGATGGCCCGCACGGTGCCCTCGTCGAAGAGATCGGTGCTGTACTCCACCGAGCAGTACATACCGCCCGGAGTGCCGTCCGCGGCGGGGATCTCACCGAAGCCGAAGAGGAGATCGAAGCCGGCCGTGCCGGTGCCGACGGGGTGGCCGGCGACCCGCAGGCCGTGGCGCCCGGCCGCGCGTCCGGGCACCACCCGGTCGGTGTTGTTGAGCGAGAGCACCACCTGGAAGAGCGGGTGCCGGGCCAGGGTGCGTTCGGGGCTGAGGGCGTCCACGAGCCGTTCGAACGGCACGTCCTGATGGGCATAGGCGCTCAGTACGGTCTCCCGGACCCGGCCGAGCAGCTCGGCGAAGGTGGGGCTGCCGGAGACGTCCGTGCGCAGCACGAGGGTGTTGACGAAGAAGCCCACGAGGTCGTCGAGCGCGTCGTCGGTGCGTCCGGCGATCGGGGAGCCGACCGGGATGTCGCTGCCGCCGCCCATGCGGTACAGCAGGGTGGCCAGGGCCGCCTGCAGCACGATGAAGACGCTGGCGTCGTGCGCCTGCGCCACCTCCCGCAGCCGGGCGTGGAGCGCGGCCGGGACGTCGATCTCGAAGCGGTCTCCCTGGTACGAGGGGGTCGCCGGCCGGGGGCGGTCGGTGGGCAGCGTCAGCTCTTCCGGCAGCCCGCGCAGCGTGCGGGTCCAGTGGGCGAGCTGGGCGCCGATCTCGCTGTCCGGGTCGTCCTCCGAGCCGAGCAGCTCGCGCTGCCAGCGCGTGTAGTCGGTGTAGGTCACCGGGAGGGCGGGCCAGTCGGGCTCCTCGCCCTCCAGCCGCGCGGTGTAGGCGCGGGTCAGGTCACGGGCCAGCAGCGGTATCGACCAGCCGTCCGCGGCGATGTGGTGCATGAGCAGCAGGAGGACGTGATCGTCCTCCGCCAGGGCGAACAGGCGGGCCCGCAGCGGCAGTTCGGTGCTCAGGTCGAACGGGTGCCGGGCCTCCTTCGCCAGCCGGTCGTCCAGTTCCTCCTCGGTGACGGGCACCACGAGCAGGCCGGTGTCCGACTCCTGGGCGGTGAGCACCCGCTGGTAGGGCCCCTGGTCGTCCTCTCCGAAGGCGGTGCGCAGCGGCTCGTGCCGGGCCACGACGTCACGGAGCGCCGCGGCCAGGGCAGCGCGGTCCAGCGCTCCGGAGAGGCGCAGGGACAGCGGCATGTTGTAGCCGGCGCTGGGTCCTTCGAATCGGTTGAGGAACCACAGCCGTCGTTGTCCGTACGACAGGAGCGTGCGATCCGGCCGGGGCCCGGCCGTGACACGGACCCGGGTGCCGGTGCCGCCGTCGAGGGCGGCGACGAGGCCGGTGACGGTCGGGGAGTCGAAGAGGGTACGGATGCCGACCTCCGTGCGCAGGACGGTCCGGATGCGGCTGACGAGCCGCGTGGCCAGCAGCGAGTGTCCGCCGAGGTCGAAGAAGGAGTCGTCGATGGACACCCGCTCCACGCCGAGCACTTCGGCGAACAGCCCGCACAGGATCTCCTCACGGGGGGAGCGCGGGCCCTGCCCCGTACCTGCCGCCGTGTGGTCGGGTGCCGGGAGTGCCTTTCGGTCGAGCTTGCCATTGGGGGTCAGGGGCACGGCTTCGAGCAGCACGAACGCCGAGGGGACCAGATGGTCGGGGAGCGTCCGGGCGAGGTCCCCGCGCAGCTCCGCGGGGGTCGGCGAGGCGCCGTCGGCCGGGACCACGTAGGCGACCAGCCGCCGGTCGCCGGGGCGGTCCTCGCGCACCAGCACCTCGGCCGTCGCGACCCCGGGCAGGCCCGCGACGGCGGTCCGGATCTCGCCCGGCTCGATGCGGACACCGCGTACCTTGACCTGGTCGTCGGCCCGGCCCACGAACTCCAGAGTGCCGTCGCGGCGCCAGCGCACCAGGTCGCCGGTGCGGTACATCCGCTCTCCCGGTGCGCCGAAGGGGCAGGCCACGAACCGCTCCGCGGTCAGCGCCGCGCGCCGCACATAGCCGCGGGCGAGACCCGCGCCGCCGATGTACAGCTCGCCGCCGACGCCCGGGGGCACGGGCCGCAGCCCCTGGTCGAGGACGTACACCCGGGTGCCGGCCACGGGCCGCCCGATGTGCGGGGCCTCGCCCTCGGCGAGCGGCCTGCTCATGGTGGCGGTGACCGTGGCCTCCGTCGGGCCGTACGCGTCGATGACCCTGCGCCCACCGCGCGTCCAGCGCCGGGCGAGTTCGGGTCCGAACGCCTCACCGCCGGTCATGACGGTCCGGATGGTCGCGGCGCGGTGCTCGGGCACGGTGGCCAGGAGCGGCGGTGGCAGCAGTACGTGGGTGGCGGCCCGCTCGGTCATCAGGTCCGCGAGCTCGTCACCGGAAAGCCTGCCGTCGGCGGGGCCGAGCACCAGCGTCGCTCCGGAGACCAGCGCCTGGGTGACGTCGGCCACGGCGGCGTCGAAGCTGAGCGACACCATTTGCAGCACCCGGCTCGACGTGTCCATCGCCAGGTTCTCGATGTGGCTGGTGAGCAGCGAGTCGAGCCCGTGGTGGGAGACGGCCACGCCCTTGGGACGACCGGTGGAACCCGAGGTGTAGATGACGTAAGCGGTGTTCGCCGGGCGCGACGCGCCCGCGCGTTCGCCGTCCGCCAGATCGCTGTGCGCCAGCGCGTCGACCCGCGTGCGCACCGCCGGTGCGTCGAGGTCGACGAGCCGCTCGGTGCCGGCGGCGCCGAGGGCCTCGGTCGCCACGTCCCGGGTACCGGAATCGGCGAGCACCAGGACGGGCGCGGCGTCGTCGATCATGTACGCGATGCGGTCGGCCGGGTAGTCGGGGTCGACCGGCACCCACGCGGCCCCGGCCTTGACGACGGCCAGCATCGCCACGACCCATGCCTCACCACGGGGCAGG
Source organism: Streptomyces sp. NPDC043870 (assembly GCF_056435785.1). Lineage (NCBI taxonomy): Bacteria > Bacillati > Actinomycetota > Actinomycetes > Kitasatosporales > Streptomycetaceae > Streptomyces > Streptomyces sp. NPDC043870. The sequence goes on along the minus strand of NZ_JBWKDT010000020.1, from coordinate 8,160 downwards.
ACCAGCGCCACCAGACTCTCGGGACCGGCCCCTTCGGCCACCAGGAAGCGGGCCAGCCGGTTCGCCCGCGCGTTCAGCTCCGCGTACGAGAGCCGCTGTCCGCCGCTCTCCACGGCTATGTGTCCCGGCGTACGGGCCACCTGCTCCTCGAGCATGGCGTGCAGGGTGCGCGGCGGCAGGGCGTGTCCGGTCGAGCTCCACCGCTCCAGGACGCGGCGCAGTTCGCCGGCGTCCAGCACCTCGGCCGCGCCGATACGGCGGCCGGGTGCGGCGGACACCGAGTCCAGCAGGCGCACATAGCGCTCGGCCAGCTCCGCGGCCGTGTGCCGGTCGAACAGGTCGGTGCTGAACTCCAGAACGCCACGCAGCCCGTCCCGGTGCGCCTCCGGCCGCTCGTGCAGGGCGAAGGCGAGGTCGACCTTGGCCGTGGCCGTGCTCACCTCGTACGGTGCGATGCTCGTGCCCGGCAGCGCCAGTGCCTCCGTGACACCGGACCCCGCGGTGTTGTTGAGCGCGAGCGCGACCTGGAAGAGCGGGTGGCGGGCGAGGGAACGCTCGGGTGCGATGGCCTCCACCAGACGTTCGAACGGGATGTCCTGGTTGGCGTAGGCGGCCAGGTCCGTCTCCCGCACCCGCTCGATCAGCTCGGCGAAGGTGGGGTCACCTGAGGTGTCGGTGCGCAGGACGAGGGTGTTGACGAAGACACCGACCACCTCGCCCACGGCGTCGTCCGCGCGGCCCGCGACAGGGGCGCCCACGGGTATGTCCGTCCCCGCCCCGAGCCGTGTCAGCAGGGCGGCGAGGCCCGCCTGCAGCACCATGAAGAGGCTGGAGCGGCTCTGCCCAGCCACGCGTCGCAGCCGCGTGTACAGCTCGGCGGGTATCTCGAAGCCGACCAGATCTCCGTGGTGGGCGGTGGCCGCCGGGCGGGGGCGGTCGGTGGGCAGCGCCAGCTCCTGCGGAACGCCGCTCAGCGCCTCGCGCCAGTGGTCGAGCTGGCGCGCCTGCACACTGTCGGGGTCGCTCTCGTCGCCGAGGACCGCACGCTGCCACAGGGCGTAGTCCGCGTACTGCACCGGCAGCGGCTGCCAGTCGGGCCGCTGTCCGGCGCACCGCGCCGCGTAGGCCGCGCCGAGGTCACGGCCGATGACCGGCATCGACCAGCCGTCCCCGGCGATGTGGTGCATGAGCAGCAGCAGGACGTGATCGTCCTCCGCCAGGGCCAGCAGATGACCGCGCACCGGGAGTTCGGCGCGGATGTCGAAGGGCCGCCGCACGGCCTCGCCCACGCGCTGGTCCAGCTCCTCCTCCGTGGTGGCCACCACGTGCAGTTCCGGTGCCGCGCCGACGCCCAGCACCACCTGGTGCGGTCCCTCGGCGTCCTCGGCGTACACGGTGCGCAGCGCCTCGTGCCGGCCCACCGTGTCCGCGAGCGCCTGCCGCAGCGCGTCGGTGTCGATCCGGCCCGAGATCCTGACCGCCGCGGGGATGGTGTAGGTGGGGCTCGGGCCCTGGAGGCGTTCCAGGAACCACAGCCGCTGCTGGGCGAACGACAGTGGCAGCCGCGCCGGGCGGGGTGTGACGGCGGCGACCGCGGTACGGCCCCGGTCCGCACCGTCGAGGGCGGCACTCAGCGCCGCGACCGTGGGCGACTCGAAGACCTGCCGTACCGAGATCTCGGCCGACAGGTTCGCGCGGACACGGTTCACGAGCCGGGTGACGAGCAGGGAGTGACCACCCAGGGCGAAGAAGTCGTCGTCGACGGAGACCTCGGACACGCCCAGCACCTCGGCGAACAGACCGCAAAGGATCTCCTCGCGCGGCGAGCGCGGTGCGCGCCCGCCGCCGTCGGGCCCGTACTGCGGCGCGGGCAGCGCCCGGCGGTCGAGCTTGCCGTTGAGCGTCAGCGGCAGTCCGGCAAGGGCCACGACCGCGGACGGCACCATGTAGTCGGGCAGTGTGCCCGCCGCGTACGTGCGCAGGGCCGCGGTGTCCAGGACCACTCCGTCCTCCGGTACGACGTAGGCGACGAGCCGCTTGTCCCCCGGGGTGTCCTCGCGCACGATCACGGCGGCGCGGGCCACGTCCGCGTGGCGCCCCAGGCAGGCCTCCACCTCGCCCAGCTCGATGCGGAAGCCGCGGATCTTCACCTGGTCGTCGGCCCGGCCCAGGTACTCCAGCTCTCCGTCCCTGTTCCACCGTGCCAGGTCACCGGTCCGGTACATCCGCTCCCCCGGCGTGCCGTAGGGGCACGCCACAAACCGCTCCGCGGTCAGCGCCGGGCGGTCCCAGTAGCCGCGGGCCAGGCCGGTGCCGGCGATGTAGAGCTCACCCGCGGAGCCGGACGGGACCGGACGCAGACGGCCGTCGAGGACATAGGCGCGGGTGTTGGCGACCGGGCGCCCGATGGGGGCGGATTCGGGCCACCCGGCGGCGTCCTCCGGCATGGTGTGGGCGGTGACGACATGGGTCTCGGTCGGGCCGTAGTGGTTGTGCAGCCGGTGGCCCGGCCTGCGGGCGTGGAAGCGCTGGATGGCGCCGCGCGGCGTGAGGGCCTCGCCCGCCTGGGCGATGTGGCGCAGTTCGGCCAGTTCGAGCCCCTGCTCGTCGGCGGCCCGGCAGACGGCGTCCACCACCAGGTTCGGCGCGTACAGCTCCTCCACCCGGTGCCGGTCGAGCCAGGCGGCCAGCGCGTCGGGGTCACGGCGTACGTCCTCGGGGCAGAGGGCGAGAGTCTTGCCGTACAGCAGCGTGGAGAGGATCTCCTGCGCGGACACGTCGAAGCTGATCGCGGTGAACTGCGCGGTGACGGTGCCGCAGCCACCCTGCAGGGCGTCGTCGTGCCAGGTCAGCAGGTTCACCAGGGCTTCGGACGGCATGACGACGGCCTTGGGGCGGCCCGTGGAGCCCGAGGTGTAGATGATGTACGCCGGGTGGCCCGGGAGCAGTGGTGTGATGCGTTCGGCGTCGGTGACGTCGTCGTCCGCCGGTCGCGGGGACCGGCCGAAGTCATCGGCCAGTTCCGGCTCGTCTCCGCCGAGGACCAGGACCGGACGACTGTCGGCCAGCATGAACTCGGTGCGCTCGGCGGGCTGCTCGGGGGCGATGGGCAGCCATGCCGCACCAGCCTTGAGGACCGCGAGCAGCGCGACGATCCACCGTTCGGACCGGCGCATCGCGAGGGCCACGCACCGTTCCGGCCCCGCTCCACGGCTGATCAGATGGCGTGCCAGCCGGTTGGCCCGGGTGTTGAGCTCCCGGTACGTCAGCGTGGCGTCCGCTGCCACGACGGCGGGTGCGTCGGGGGTGAGCGCCGCCTGCCGCTCGAAGAGGCCGGGCAGGGTGACGGCGGGCACCTCGCGAGCGGTGTCGTTCCAGCCTTCCAGCACCCGCTCGCGTTCCTCGGGCCCGAGCACGTCGATGGCGTGTACCGGCTGGTCCTGGCCGGCGGTCACGGTCTCGATCAGGCGCAGGAGGCGGCCGGTCATCGCGTCGGCGGTGGCGCGGTCGAACAGGTCGGTGCTGAACTCCAGCGCCGCGTCCATCCCGGCCGGGGCGCCGTCCGGGTCACGCCGCTCGGTGAAGGACAGCAGCAGGTCGAAGCGGGCCACGCCGGTGTCCACCTGCTGGGCGGTGGCGGTGACGCCGGGCAGCGGGCGCACACCACCGTCCCGTACGGCGTTGTTGAGGACGAGCAGGACCTGGAACAGGGGGTGACGCGAGGGGGAGCGCTCCGGGTTGAGCTCCTCGACCAGCCGCTCGAAGGGCACGTCCTGGTGGGCGTACGCGGCGAGGCCGGTCTCCCGCACCCGCGCCAGCAGTTCGGCGAACGTCGGGTCGCCGGACAGGTCGGTCCGCAGGACGAGCGTGTTGACGAAGCAGCCGACCAGATCCTCGACGGCCTCGTCGCTGCGACCCGCGACAGGGCTGCCCAACGGGATGTCGGTGCCCGCGCCGAGGCGGGAGAACAGCGTGGCCACGGCGGCCTGCAGCGCCATGAACAGGCTGCAGTGGTTCTCGCGGGCCAACCGCGCCAGCTCGGCGTGGAGAGCGGCGGGAATCGCGAAGTCGATCCGGTCGCCGCGGTGGGTGGGGGTGGCGGGCCGGGGCCGGTCCGCGGGGAGGGCGATCTCCTCGGGGAGGCCGTCCAGGGCGGTCCGCCAGTGGTCGAGCTGCCTGCCGACGGGCGTGTCGGCGACGTCTTCGGCGCCGAGGACCCGTCGCTGCCACAGTGCGTAGTCCGCGTACCCGACGGGCAGGGGCCGCCAGTCGGGCAGCCGCCCGGCGCAACGGGCGGTGTAGGCGAGGTTCAGGTCGCGGGAGAGCACCGGGAGGGACCAGCCGTCCGCCGCGATGTGGTGCACCAGGAGGAGCAGCACCTGCTCCCGCTCCGCCGGGCCCTCCGGCTCGGGAAGCTGGAACAGCCAGGCACGGACGGGGGGTTCGGCGGACAGGTCGAACCCGTACCGCGCGGCCTCGGCGAGGCGCGCGTCCAGCTCCCCGGGGAGGGTGGCCACGGTCTCCGGCTCGAGGGGGGCGGCGCTCCGCACGATCTGGTACGGGCCGTGCTCGTCCTCCGCGAAGACGGTGCGCAGCGGCTCGTGCCGGGTGACGAGGTCGGTCAGCGCGGCCCGCATGGCCTGCTCGTCCAGCCTGCCGGTGAGGCGCAGCGCGAGCGGCATGTTGTAGGTCGCGGAGGGCCCCTCGTAGCGGTTGAGGAACCACAGCCGCTGCTGCGCGTACGACAGGGGCAGCCGGTCGGGCCGGGGGCCCGCCGTCACGGCTTGGCGCGCGCGGTCCGCGGAGTCCAGCCGGGGCGCCAGCCGGGCGACGGTGGATGCCTCGAACAGGGCGCGCAGCGGCAGTTCCGCGCCGAGGGTGGCGCGGACCCGGCTGACAAGGCGGGTGGCGAGCAGGGAGTGCCCGCCGAGGGCGAAGAAGTCGTCGTCGATCGTCACGTCGGGTACACCCAGCACCTCGGCGAAGAGCGCGCAGAGGATTTCCTCGCGGGGGGAGCGCGGGGCCCGTCCGCCGCCGTCCGTACCGCCGTGGACGGGCGCGGGCAGCGCCTTGCGGTCGAGCTTGCCGTTCGGCGTGAGCGGCAGCGCCTCCAGCGTCACGAACGCCGAGGGCACCATGTAGTCCGGCAGGGTTGCGGCGGCGTGCTCGCGCAGCCGGGAGGCCTGCGGAACCCGTCCGTCCACCGGGACGACATAGGCCACCAGGCGCTTGTCGCCGGGGCGGTCCTCGCGGACCGCGGCAGCGGCCCGGAGGACGTCCGGGTGGCTGCCGAGGGCGGTCTCGACCTCGCCCAGCTCGATCCGGAAGCCGCGCAGTTTGACCTGGTCGTCGGCGCGGGCGACGAAGCGGAGACGCCCGTCGGTGGTCCAGCGTGCCAGGTCGCCGGTGCGGTACATACGGGCCCCGGCGTCGCCGTGCAGGGCGCCGTAGGGGTCGGCGACGAACCGTTCCGACGTGAGGTCCTGCCGGGCGAGGTAGCCGCGGACGACGCCCGCTCCGGCGATGTACAGCTCGCCCGCCACGCCCGCGGGCACCGGCCGCAGAGCGCGGTCGAGTACATAAGTGCGGGTGTTGGCGATCGGGGTGCCGATGTCCGGGGATCGTTCGGCGCGCTCGTCGACGGCGGCCGCGGTGGACCAGACGGTGGTCTCGGTCGGTCCGTACAGGTTGAGCACGGCGGGGGCGTGCCGGCGCAGTGTGCGGGCCAGGTCCGCCGGGAGCGGCTCGCCGCCGGTCAGTACGCGCACGCCCCGCAGGTCGGTGTCGCCACCGTCGCCGGTGAGCGCGTGCCACAGGCTGGGGGTGGCCTGCATGACGGTGATGCCGCGGCCGGTGAGGAGCGCGCGCAGGGCGGCCGGGTCGCGCACGGTGTCGCCGTCGGCGAGCACGACGGTGGAACCGTTCAGCAGCGGGCCGAAGATCTCCAGGGCCGCGATGTCGAACCCGACGGTGGTCACGGCGAGCAGCCGGTCGCCGGGGCTCAGGGCGACCCGGTGGCCCATGTCCCGCAGGAAGTTGACCAGTCCACCGCGCGGCACGACGACTCCCTTGGGGCGCCCCGTGGAGCCGGAGGTGTAGATGACGTACGCCGGGTGGGCGGGGTGCGCGGGTGCCGTGCGGTCGGTGTCCGTCGGGTTGTGGTCGGGTCGTTGGCCGACGGCCGCCCGGGTGGCCGCCGCGTCGAGCCGTACGATCCGGCCGGAGTCCGGCAGCGGGAGGGGGCCGGCCACGTCGGCCATGGTCAGCGTCAGGGCCGGCGAGGCCTCCGCGAGCATCAGCGCGATCCGGTCGGACGGGAAGTCGAGATCGACCGGGAGGTAGGCCGCGCCCGTTTTGAGCACGGCAAGCATGGCCACGATCAGCTGCTCGGTGCGGGGCAGGGCGAGGGCCACATACCGCTCGGGGCCGCAGCCCCGGTCGATGAGGTGGTGGGCCAGCCGGTTGGCGGCCGTGTTCAACTCGCGGTAGGTGAGGGCCCGGCCCTCGTGCTCGACCGCGACCGCGTCCGGGGTGCGCCCGGCCTGCTGTTCGAACAGCTCGACCGGCGAGGCCGCGGGCAGCGCGGCCGCGGTGTCGTTCCAGCGGGACAAAGCCTGGTCGCGTTCGGCGGGGTCCAGGAGGTCGAGGTCCGCGACCGCGGTGTCGGGGGCTTCCGTCGCCGCCGCCAGGAGCCGCACCAGGCGGTCGGCCAGGCTGCGCGCGGTGCCGCGGTCGTACAGATCGGTGCCGAACTCCAGGGAGCAGCCGATGCCCTGGGGGCTCGCGTCCTCGGTTCCGCGCTGCTCCTGGATGGTGAGGTACAGGTCGAACTGGGCGGTGCTGGTGCCGACCGGGACCGGTCGCGCGGTCAGTCCGGGCAGCCCGGTCAGGTCCCGGGCCGCGCCGTCCGCGGAGGCCAGCATGATCTGGAAGAGGGGGTGCCGGGCGAGGGAGCGTTCGGGGTTGAGTTCCTCGACCAGCCGCTCGAAGGGGACGTCCTGGTGGTCGTAGGCCGCGAGGTCGGTGTCGCGGACCCGGTCCAGCAGCTCCGCGAACGTCGGATCGCCCGACACGTCGGTCCGCAGCACCAGCGTGTTCACGAAGCAGCCCACCAGCCGCTCCACCGCATCGTCCGTACGCCCGGCCACCGGCGTACCGATCGGCACATCGGTCCCCGCACCAAGCCTCGACAACAGCGCAGCCAGCGCGGCCTGCACCACCATGAACACACTCACCCGGTGCTGCCGCGCCACCTCCGCCACCCGCGCGTGCAGCCCGGCCGGCACCTCGAACTCCAACCGTTCACCCCGGTACGACGCCACCGCCGGACGCGGCCGGTCCACCGGCAGCGCCAACTCCTCCGGCAGCCCCGCCAAAGCCTCCCGCCAGTACGCCAGCTGGCCACCGAGCAGCGAGTCCGGATCGTCCCCCGACCCCAGCACCTCCCGCTGCCACAACGCATGATCGGCGTAGTTCAGCGGCAGCTCGGTCCACTGGGGGGCCGTTCCGGAGCAGCGGGCGGTGTAGGCGGCCGCCAGGTCGCCGGCGAGGACGCGTACGGACCAGCCGTCCGCCGCGATGTGGTGCACCAGGAAGAGCAGAACGTGCTCCTCCTCCGCCACCTCGAACAGCCAGGCGCGGGCGGGTAGTTCGGCGGTGAGGTCGAAGGGGTGGCGGGCGGCGAGCGCGAGTTCCTCGTCGAGCTGCCCGGCGTCGACGGGGACGACGGTCAGCTCGGGTACGGCGCCGTCACGCACCACCTGGTGTGCGCCGTCGGCGTCCTCGGCGAAGACGGTACGCAGCGGCTCGTGGCGTTCGAGGACGTCCGCAAGGGCGGCGCGCAGCGCCTCCTGGTCGAGCCGGCCGGAGAGCCGCAGCGTCATGGGCAGGTTGTAGGTGGCTGCCGGTCCCTCGAAGCGGTGCAGGAACCAGAGGCGTTCCTGGGCGAGGGAGAGCGGTATGCGGTCGGGCCGGGGCTGCGACCGGGTGACCGGGGTGCGTGCCGTGGCGGCGGTGTCGAGCAGGGCGGACAGCTCCGCGACCGTGGTGTTCTCGAACACCTGCCGGATGGGGAGTTCGGCGCCGAGGACGGTACGGATCCGGCTGACCAGCCGCGTCACCAGCAGGGAATGCCCACCCAGGTCGAAGAACGAATCATCC
>NZ_JBWKDT010000019.1:44191-144726 GCF_056435785.1 Streptomyces sp. NPDC043870 | reverse complement strand
GGCCAGCAGGTCAACGAGGGCGACCTCGTCGTCGTCCTCGAAGCGATGAAGATGGAGCAACCGCTCAACGCGCACCGCTCCGGCACCGTCAAGGGCCTGTCAGCCGAAGCCGGCGCCTCCCTCACCTCCGGCGCCGTGATCTGCGAAATCAAGAACTGACACAACGTCATGCACAGGCGTCGTGCGATGCGTCGCGTGCCGAACAGAACGAACTGTCCGAGCCCCGGTGGCCATTCCACTCCGAAGGAGAGAAACCTCATGCACAGCACCTTGATCGTGGCGCGGATGAACCCCGGATCGCATGCCGATGTCGCCAAACTCTTCGCCGACTTCGACGACACCCGGATGCCTCACCTCATGGGCACGCGACGCCGCCAGCTCTTCCACTACCAGGGGCTCTACTTCCATCTGCAGGACTTCGACGTGGACAACGGCGGCGAGCTCATCGAACGGGCCAAGACGGACGAACGCTTCATCAGGATCAGCGAAGACCTGAAGCCGTTCATCCAGGCGTACGACCCCGCGACATGGCGCTCGCCGGCCGACGCGATGGCGACCCGCTTCTACACCTGGGAGGCCTCCATATGAGCGGCCGTCGAGTCGTCATCACGGGCATCGAGGTTCTCGCACCCGGTGGCGCCGACAGGGAGGAGTTCTGGAACCTGATCAGCGAAGGCCGTACCGCTACGCGCAGGATCACCTTCTTCGACCCCAGCCCCTTCCGCTCCCAGGTGGCCGCCGAGATCGACTTCGACCCCGAGGCATACGGCCTGACACCGCAGGAAGTCAGGCGGATGGACCGGGCCGCCCAGTTCGCCGTGGTCGCCGCGCGCGGCGCCGTCGCCGACAGCGGCATCGACCTGAGCACGTTCGACCCGCACCGCGTGGGCGTCACCGTCGGCAGCGCGGTCGGCGCGACGATGGGGCTCGACCAGGAGTACCGGATCGTCAGCGACGGGGGCCGCCTCCACCTGGTGGACCACGAGTACGCCGTGCCGCACCTGTACAACTACCTGGTTCCCAGTTCCTTCGCGGCCGAGGTGGCCTGGGCGGTCGGCGCGGAAGGCCCGAGCACCGTGGTGTCGACCGGCTGCACCTCCGGCATCGACTCCGTCGGCTACGCGGTCGATCTGATCCGGGAGGGCTCGGCCGACATCATGATCGCCGGTTCCTCCGACGCCCCGATCTCCCCCATCACCATGGCGTGCTTCGACGCGATCAAGGCGACCACACCCCGGCACGACGACCCGGAGCACGCCTCACGGCCGTTCGACGGAACCCGCAACGGGTTCGTCCTCGGCGAGGGCGCCGCGGTGTTCGTCCTGGAAGAGCTGGAGAGCGCCCAGCAGCGAGGCGCCCACATCTACGCCGAGATCGCCGGCTACGCCACGCGCAGCAACGCGTACCACATGACCGGGCTGCGGCCCGACGGTGCGGAGATGGCCGAGGCGATCCGGGTGGCGCTCGACGAAGCACGGATGAACGTCGAGGTCATCGACTACATCAACGCCCACGGCTCCGGCACCAAGCAGAACGACCGGCACGAGACCGCGGCCTTCAAGAAGAGCCTGGGCGACCACGCCTACCGGACACCGGTGAGCTCCATCAAGTCGATGGTCGGTCACTCGCTGGGGGCCATCGGTTCCATCGAGATCGCCGCATCCGCCCTGGCCATGGAGAACAACGTGGTACCGCCCACGGCGAACCTGCACACACCGGACCCGGACTGCGACCTCGACTACGTACCCCTCACCGCCCGCGACCAGCTCACCGACGCGGTCCTGTCGGTGGGCAGCGGTTTCGGCGGATTCCAGAGCGCGATGGTGCTGGCCCGGCCGGAGAGGAGCATGGCATGACCACCTCGGTGGTGGTGACGGGACTGGGCGTGACCGCGCCCAACGGCCTGGGAACCCAGGACTACTGGACGGCGACGCTCGGCGGCAAGAGCGGCATCGGCCGCATCACCCGCTTCGCACCCGAGCAGTACCCGGCCAGGCTCGCGGGCGAGATCCCCGGATTCACGGCCGAGGAGCACCTGCCGAGCCGGCTGCTCCCCCAGACCGACCGGATGACCCGCCTCGCGCTGGTGGCCGCGGACTGGGCTCTGCGGGATGCGGGCGTACGCCCCGCGGAGCTCCCGGAGTTCGAGATGGGCGTGGTCACCGCGAGCTCCTCGGGCGGCTTCGAGTTCGGCCAGGGAGAACTGGAGAACCTGTGGAGCCGGGGCAGCCAGTACGTCAGCGCGTACCAGTCCTTCGCCTGGTTCTACGCGGTCAACAGCGGCCAGATCTCCATCCGGAACGGCATGAAGGGTCCCAGCAGCGTGGTCGTCACCGACCAGGCGGGCGGGCTCGACGCCGTGGCCCAGGCCCGCCGGCAGATCCGCAAGGGGACCGGCCTGATCGTCTCCGGTGCCGTCGACGCCTCGATCTGCCCCTGGGGCTGGGTCGCCCAGCTGGCAGGCGACCGGCTCAGCACCAGCGACGAGCCGACCCGCGCCTATCTGCCCTTCGACAGCGCGGCACGGGGACATGTGCCGGGCGAGGGCGGCGCGCTGCTCGTACTGGAGTCCGCCGAGTCGGCACTGACCCGTGGGGCGCGGATCTACGGAGAAATCGCAGGGTACGGCGCGACCTTCGACCCGAAGCCGGGCAGCGCACGCGGACCGGGCCTGCGCAGAGCGATTCAACTGGCCCTGGACGATGCGCGCGTGCGACCGGACGGGATCGACGTGGTGTTCGCGGACGCGGCGGCCGTCCCCGAACTCGACCGTGTCGAGGCTCAGGCGATCACCGATGTGTTCGGCGCCGGGGGCGTTCCCGTCACCGCCCCCAAGACCATGACCGGCCGTCTCTATTCGGGCGCCGCCCCCCTCGATCTGGCCGCCGCCTTCCTGGCCATGGGCGAGGGCGTGATACCGCCGACCGTGAACGTCGAACCGGCTCCCGAGTACGGCCTGGACCTGGTCGTCGACCGGCCCCGCGAGGCCGACGTACGAACGGCCCTCGTCCTGGCCCGGGGCCAGGGCGGGTTCAACTCGGCCGTCGTGGTCCGGGCCGACGACCGGTCCCAGCGCCGCGCCTGAGGGGCGGCGTGCTCACCGAGCACCCGGTGAACCAGTGCACACAAGGCACGACGAAGGAAAGGACCCCACGTGGAACCCCAGCAGTTCACCCTCGACGATCTCAAGCGCATCCTGCTCGAGGGCGCCGGCGCGGAAGAGGGCGTGGACCTCGACGGCGACATTCTCGACACGGGCTTCGAGGAACTCGGTTACGAGTCGCTCGCCCTGCTCGAGACGGGTGGCCGCATCGAGCGCGAGTACGGCATCACGCTCGACGACGACGCGCTCGCCGACACCCCCACGCCCCGGTCCCTGATCGAGGCCGTCAACGCCCAGCTGGCAGCGACCGCCGACGCCGTTGCCTGACCTCATGCTGCCGGCTGCCGGGATCCCCCACCCGGCAGTCGGCATCCGCCCGGCACCGTCCACCTGACAGGAGAGAGAAATGCCGCAGCAGGAGCAGCGGGTCGCCCTGGTCACCGGGGCCACCAGCGGGATCGGCCTGGCGACAGCACGGCGCCTGGCCGCACAGGGCCACCAGGTCTTCATCGGCGCCCGCGACGCCGACAACGTCGCCTCGACCGTCAAGCAGTTGCAGGAGGAAGGGCTGGGGGTCGACGGAACCGCCGTCGACGTCCGCTCCATCGAGGCGGTTCACGCGTTCGTCGTGGCCGCCGTGGACCGGTTCGGAACCATCGATGTCCTGGTCAACAATGCCGGCCGCAGTGGTGGCGGCGTCACCGCCGACATCGCCGACGAGCTGTGGCACGACGTCATCGACACCAACCTCAACAGTGTCTTCCGCACGACCCGTGAGGTACTCAACACCGGCGGCATGCGGGACAAGAGCTGGGGCCGGATCATCAGCATCGCCTCCACGGCCGGCAAGCAGGGCGTCGTCCTCGGTGCTCCGTACTCCGCGTCGAAGCACGGCGTCGTCGGTTTCACCAAGGCGCTCGGCAACGAGCTCGCCCCGACCGGGATCACCGTCAACGCCGTGTGCCCCGGGTACGTCGAGACCCCGATGGCGCAGCGGGTCCGCCAGGGGTACGCGGCCGCCTACGACACGAGCGAGGACGCGATCCTCGAGAAGTTCCGGGCGAAGATCCCGCTCGGACGTTACTCCACCCCCGACGAGGTCGCCGGAATGGTCGGTTATCTGGCCTCCGACACCGCCGCCTCCGTCACCGCCCAGGCGATCAACGTCTGCGGTGGCCTCGGCAATTTCTGAGCCTCGGCACGTTCTGATCCCGAACCCCCATCCCGGACGAGGAGTCCGATCATGTCGCAACCGGGCCTGCGCCAGGTCGAGCACGAGATCACCGTCTCGGCCCCCGCCGATTCCGTCTACCTGCTGATCGCCGACGTACAGAACTGGCCGCAGATCTTCCCGCCGACCATCTACGCCGACCACATCGAGAAGGGGGAGCGCGAGGAGCGCATACGCATCTGGGCCACCGCCAACGGCGAGGCCAAGAGCTGGTCCTCCCGTCGTCTGCTGGAGCCTTCGAAGCTCCGGATCAACTTCCAGCAGGAGGTCTCCGCCCCGCCGGTCGCCTCGATGGGCGGCGCGTGGGTCGTCGAGGCGCTGTCGGACAGCGAGTCCCGGGTGCGCCTGCTGCACGAGTTCCGGGCCGTCGACGACAGCGCGGAGGGGCTGGACTGGATCGACAAGGCAGTGGACCGCAACTCGCGCTCCGAGCTGGGCGCTCTGAAGCACAACGTCGAACTGGCCCATGCTTCACGCGAGTTGACCTTCTCGTTCGAGGACACGGTGCACATCGACGGCTCGGCCAAGGATGTTTACGACTTCATCAACGAGGCGCATCTGTGGTCCGAACGGCTGCCGCACGTGGTCAGGGTCCGTCTCGACGAGGACACCCCGGGCCTGCAGACCCTGGAGATGGACACCCGCGCCAAGGACGGCTCCACCCACACCACCAAGTCGTACCGGGTGACCTTCCCGCACCGGGGGATCGCCTACAAGCAGGTGACTCTCCCGGCCCTGATGACCCTGCACACCGGTTACTGGACCTTCGAGGAGAGCGACAGCGGCGTGGCTGCCCGCTCGCAGCACACGGTGGTACTGAACCCCGGGCACATCTCCCGGATCCTCGGTGCCGATGCCACCGTCGCTGATGCCCGGCAGTACGTCCACGGTGCGCTCAGCACCAACAGCAAAGCCACCTTGGCGCACGCCAAGGCCTACGCCGAGAAGTCCCGCTGACCATGTCCGTGGACAGCGAGGGCAGCGAGGGCAGCGAGGGCAGCGAGGGCAGCAAGGCCGGCGGGTACGGGCCGGGCAGCCCTGACCTGCCGCTCTCCCGCACGGCCCCGACGGCCCCGACGGCCCCGACGGCCCCGACAACCCTGGACACGCAGGTCGTCGTCGTCGGAGCAGGCCCGGTCGGTCTTTTCCTCGCCGGCGAACTGCGCCTCGGCGGGGCCGAGGTGACCGTACTCGAACGCCGGGAGACGCCCACCACGGAGTCGAGGGCCTCCACCCTGCACGCGCGCACCATGGAACTCTTCGACAGCCGCGGTCTGCTGCCGGCTCTCGGCACCCCGCCCGACGAGCCGCGAGGCCACTTCGGCGGCATCCCCATGGATCTGACGATGCCCAGCCGCTACCCGGGCCAGTGGAAGGTCCCGCAGACCCGGACCGAGGCGCTGCTGCAGGAGCGGGCGGTGGCGTCGGGGGCGCGGCTCATGCGCGGCTGGGAGCTGGTCGGACTGTCCGACCACGGCGCGTACGTGGAGGTGACGGCCAGGACCTCGACGGGCGTCCGGCGACTGCGGGCAGCGTATGTGGTCGGCTGCGACGGGGAGGAGAGCACCGTGCGCCGGCTGACGGGGGTCGCGTTCCCCGGTCAGCCGGCCCGCCGTGAGCTGCTGCGGGCGGACGTGGCGGGCGTCGACATTCCGGGCCGGCGCTTCGAGAGGCTGGACCGCGGGCTCGCCATCGCCGCCCGCCGCGCGGACGGTGTGACGCGGGTGATGGTGCACGAGTTCGGCAGGCCTGCGGAGCAGCGCACCGCCGCACCGGAGTTCGCCGAGGTCATCGACTGCTGGAAGCGGGTGACCGGCGAGGACCTCAGTGGCGGAACCCCGTTGTGGGTCAATGCCTTCGGCGATGCCAACCGGCAGCTGTCCCGCTACCGCCAGGGGCGCGTCCTGTTCGCCGGGGACGCCGCGCACCAGCAGATGCCGAGTGGTGGCCAGGCCCTCAATCTGGGCCTCCAGGACGCGGCCAATCTCGGCTGGAAGCTCGCGCTCCAGGTCGGTCCCAGACCTCCCAAAGGCCTGCTCGACAGCTACCACAGCGAACGGCACGAGGTCGGAAGCCGGGTACTGGCCAACATCCGGACGCAGACCGAGCTGCTGCTCGGTGGCGAAGAGGTCGAACCGGTACGTGCACTGCTCGGCGAGCTCATCACGTCGGACGCCACCCGCGAACACCTGGCCGGCCTGATCACCGGACTGGCCGTCCGCTACCCGGTCGGATACGGCACCCATCCGCTGCTCGGCTCCCGGCTCCCGCATCTGGAGCTGGACACACCGGAGGGAGCGGTCACCACGGCGGCTCTGCTGCGCTCCGGGCGGGGCGTCCTGCTCGACCTCGCCCCGGTGTCGAACGCGCATCTGCGGTGGCTGGCCAGGCTCTGGGCCGACCGTGTCACCACCGTCGTCGCCCGCGCCGACCCCGACGGTCCGCTGCGGGACATCGACGCCGTTCTGGTCCGGCCGGACGGCTACATCGCTTGGATCGGCTCCCAGCAGTACGGCGTACGCCGCGCTCTGGTGCGCTGGTTCGGCCCGCCCGAGCCGGGCCTCTAGGGCCGGTCCGGCGGATCAGTTCCCAGACGCGGAGGCCCGGCCTCCGGAGGCAGAAGAGAGAGGGAGAGTTGTGGATACGGATGTGATCGTTGCCGGCGCGGGCCCGACCGGTCTGATGCTCGCCGGGGAACTGCGCCTCGGCGGAGCCCGCGTCGTGGTGGTGGAGCGCCTGAGCGAACCCACCGGACAGTCCCGCGGGCTGGGTTTCACGGCGCGCGCCATGGAAGTGTTCGACCAGCGTGGTCTGCTGCCGAAGTTCGGCGGCCTGGAGACGAGTCCGTTGGGTCACTTCGGTGGTGTTCAGTTCGACTACACCGTCCTGGAGGACGCCCACTTCGGTGCCCGCGGTGTCCCGCAGTCCCTGACGGAAGCGGTTCTGGAGCAGTGGGCGACCGGCCTGGGGGTGGACATACGGCGCGGCTGGGAGCTCGTGGAGCTGACCGACGACGGCGACGGCGTCGAGATCACCGCGGTCACCGAGGCGGGCGGCCGGCGGCTGCGAGCCGCCTACCTCGTGGGCTGCGACGGCGGGCAGAGCACGGTCCGCAAGGCGGCGGGGTTCGGCTTCCCCGGGACCCCGGCCACCCGCACGATGTACCTCGCCGACGTCGTGGGCTGCGGCCTCCGCCCTCGCTTCCTGGGCGAGCGGCTGCCCGGCGGCATGGTGATGGCCGCTCCGCTGGGTGAGGGCGTGGACCGCATCATCGTCTGCCCGCACGGCACTCCGGCGGCCGAGCGCGCCGAGTCCGTGAGCTTCGGCGAGGTCGCCGACGCCTGGGAGCGCATCACCGGCGAGTCCATCCACGGTGGGGGCGCCGAGTGGGTCAGCTCGTTCACCGACGCGACCCGCCAGGTCGGCGCGTACCGCCGGGGGCGCGTGCTGCTCGCGGGGGACGCGGCCCACATCCATCTCCCGGCCGGAGGCCAGGGGTTGAGTACCGGCGTACAGGACGCGGTCAATCTCGGCTGGAAGCTCGCAGCCGTGATCCAGGGCTGGGCACCGGACGGTCTGCTGGACACGTACCACAGCGAGCGGCACCCGGTCGGCGCGCGGCTGCTGATGAACACCCGCGCCCAGGGCCAGGTGTTCCTCGGCGGCGTCGAGGCAGATCCGCTGCGCGAGCTGTTCACCGAGCTGATCGCCCTCGACGACGTCAAACGACATCTCGCCGGTGTCGTCAGCGGCCTCGACATCCGCTACGACGTCGGCCCCGGCGGCAACCCGCTGCTCGGGCGCCGCGTTCCGCCCCGCCGACTGCGCGGTGTGACGGGTGCGACCGGCACGATGCAGCTGCTGCACCGGGCTCAGGGCGTGCTGCTCGACCTCACCGACGACGCCGGGGTGCGGGCCACCGCGGCGGGCTGGAAGGACCGTGTCGTCGTCGCGACCGCGGCGCCGGAGGCGGACGGTGCCTTCGCGGGGACGCGGGCGCTGCTGGTCCGGCCCGACGGATACGTGGTCTGGGCGGCTGCCGGTCCGGCCGACGACTCGCCGAGCGGCCCGTCCGGCGATCCCGACGGGCTGGAGGCGGCGCTGCGACGCTGGTTCGGCGCGCCGGTGGCGGTCTAGCGCCGATGGCCACGGCGACACAGGCTCTGTCCCACCGGGTACGCCCCATCGCCCTGGACGCGGCCGGTACCACGCTGTCCGCCCTCCTCCACGAGCCGGAGCACATGCCCGCGCGTGCGACCGTGGTGGCCCTGCACGGGGCGGGCATGAGCGCCGGGTACTTCGACGGCCGGGCTCATCCCGATCTTTCGCTGCTCACGCTCGGCGCCCGGCTCGGCTTCACGGTCCTCGCGGTGGACCGTCCGGGCTACGGGCACTCCGCCGCCCTGCTCCGCGAGGGCCAGACCCTCGCGGAGCAGGCCCGCACGCTACGCGCGGCGCTGGAGGACTTCAGCTCCCGGTACGCCACGGGCCAGGGCCTGTATCTGCTCGCCCACTCCTTCGGCGGCAAACTCGCCCTGACCGGCGCGGCGGACGAGTCCTGGCCCCGTCTGCTCGGCCTCGACATCTCGGGTTGCGGCCATCGGTACGCCGTACGGCCGGAAGAGCTGCCCGACGCACTCGTACGCACGCACTGGAAGCGGCACTGGGGCCGGCTGGATCTCTATCCGCCCGACACGTTCCGGTCCAGCAGCGCGCTGGTCGCCCCCGTGCCGCCACGTGAGCGGTGGGCCGCCGAGCGCTGGCCGGAGGCGTTCGACGAACTCGCGCCGCGGATCCAGGCGCCCGTCCGGTTCACCTTCGCCGAGCACGAGCACTGGTGGTGCCACGACCGTCCCGCCCTCGCCGACCTCACGGCGAGGCTGACGTCCGCACCGCGCACGATCGTCGACCGGCAGCCGGACGCCGGCCACAACATCAGCCTGGGCTGGGCAGCGCGCTCGTACCATCTGCGGGCTCTCGGCTTCCTGGAGGAATGCCTGCTGCGGCGGGACGGAACGTGACCCCCGGGTTCCTGCGCAGGACCGGGTTCGTGCGCAAGACGTTCGCCCTCACCCTCCGCTCCCTGTCCGTGCGCAACTTCCGGCTCTTCGCGACCGGGCAGATCGCGTCCGTGACGGGTACCTGGATGATGGTCGTGGCCCAGGACTGGCTCGTCCTGGAGCTGACCGGGGATTCGAGCGCGGCCCTGGCCACGGTGACCGCCATGCAGTTCACTCCCCTGCTCCTGCTCACCCTGTACGGCGGAGGGCTTGCGGACCGCCATGACAAGCGCGCCCTGCTCACCGCCGCCAACCTCGTCTCCGGGCTGCTCGCCCTCGCGCTCGCGCTGCTGGTCCTCACCGGCACGGCCGGGCTGTGGCATCTGTACGGGTTCGCGCTGGCTCTCGGCATCGTCAACGCGGTGGAGGTCCCGACCCGGATGGCCTTCATCAGCGAGCTCGTCGGCGCCGAGCTGCTGCCCAACGCCTCGGCCCTGAGCGCCGCGTACTTCAATGTCGCCCGGGTCCTCGGCCCGGCCCTGGCCGGGCTGCTCATCAGCGTGGCCGGCACCGGACCGGTCATGCTGCTCAACGCGGCGAGCTATCTGGCGACGGTCGCGGGGCTGCGCGGAATGCGGGTGGCTGAACTACGGCGAAGCACACGCCCTGCCACACACCTCCGCGTCGTCGACGGGCTGACGCATCTGAGGACCCGGCCGGACCTTGTGCTGACGCTCGCCCTCGTGGCGGTGGTCGGTCTGTTCGGCCTCAACCTGCAACTCACCCTGCCGCTCATGGCAAAGACGGTGTTCCGCACCGACGCGGCCTCCTTCGGCCTGCTCACCACCGCGCTCGCCGCGGGTTCGCTGCTCGCGGCCTTCGCGGGCACCGCCCGGCGGGGCCGCCCGTCCGCCCGCGCGGTGACGGCTTCCGCCTGCGCGTTCGGCCTTCTCGAGACGGCGGCCGGATGGGCGCCCGGCTTCGCGTCGGCGCTGGTGCTCCTGGCCCTCACCGGCTTCGCCTCGATGTACTTCGCGCAGGCCGCCAACCACCGGATCCAGCTCGGCAGCGATCCCCGGTACCGGGGCCGGGTCATGGCCCTCTACACGCTGATCCTGCAGGGCTCGGTGCCGCTCGGCGCGCTCTTCGTCGGCCTGCTGGCCGAGCACCTGGGCGCGCGCTCCGGGCTCTACGTGGGCGGCCTGATCTCGCTGACGGCGGCCCTCGCCGCCGCAGCGGCCGACCGCCCCCGGACAGGCCCCAGGCACAAGCGCACCGCCTCGGCGCCGGCGGACGTGCACGTCCCGCCCCGGTCGACCGCGGGAAGCCCGCCATGACGACCCTCACCGCTCTCGCGGTCGGGGCCGCGGAGCTGCATCTGTGGCTGCTGCGTCCTCCGGGCTCGGTACGCGAGCTGCCCACCGGTGAACTCGACGCGAACGAGACACGACGGGCCGCCGCGCTCCGCAGGACGTCCGACCGGCTGCTGTACGTGGCGGCACACATCGGGCTGCGCCGGATCATGGCCGCGTACACGGGAATCGCTCCGGCCCGGCTGTCCCTGGGCCGGGAGCCCTGCCCCGGCTGCGGTGCCCCGCACGGCCGCCCCGTCCTTCGCGACGCGCCGGGCGCGCCGCAGTTCTCGCTCTCGCACAGCCACGGCCTGGCCCTGATCGCGGTGGCGGCCGTCCGGGTCGGGGCCGACGTCCAGAAGGTCCCGTCGACGCAGACCACCGAACTGTGCCTGCCTGCGTTGCATCCGGCGGAACGGCTCGAACTGCGCCGGCTTCCGGCGCAGGACCGGAACGTGGCCTTCGCGCGGCTGTGGGTGCGCAAGGAGGCGTATCTGAAGGGGCTCGGCACCGGACTCACTCGCGGGGCCGGCACCGACTACCTGGGCGAGTACTCGGCCGGCGAACGGCCACCGGGCTGGCTGGTGCGCAATCTGCCCGCGGGCCCGGGTCATGTCGCCGCGGCCGCGCTGCCCCTCGACGAGGACTGCCTCGCGGTCATCCGCTCACTGCCCGCCGACTGGCTGCACGCCAAGGACCCGGCCGGCCGTATCGCCGGCGCGGGGGCTTGGGCGCGGACGGTGTTGCGGGTGCACGAGCCGCGGCCGGCACACGGCCGGACATGAGAACCGAGAGAGCGAGAGTGACGAGAGGGAGAGGGAACACCATGACCGGCACGCATGCTCCGGCCCAGTCCCTGGACCGGCTCGACGAGTTGAGGAAGATCAAGGATCTGGTCCTTGCGGGACCCGATCCGAGGGCCACCGAGCGCCAGCACACGAAGGGCAAGCTGACCGCGCGTGAGCGTATCGAACTGCTGCTGGACGAAGGGAGCTTCACCGAGGTCGAGGCGCTGCGGCGGCACCGGGCGACCGGCTTCGGCCTCGAATCGAAGAGGCCCTACACGGACGGTGTGATCACGGGCTGGGGCACCGTCGAAGGACGCACGGTCTTCGTGTACGCGCACGACTTCCGGATCTTCGGTGGTGCGCTGGGCGAAGCGCATGCCCAGAAGATCCACAAACTGATGGACATGGCCATCGCAGCGGGCGCACCGCTCGTCTCGCTCAACGACGGCGCCGGCGCGCGCATTCAGGAGGGAGTGAGCGCCCTCGCCGGATACGGCGGCATCTTCCAGCGCAACACCAAGGCGTCCGGCGTCATCCCGCAGATCTCGGTGATGCTCGGGCCGTGCGCGGGCGGTGCGGCCTACAGCCCGGCCCTGACGGACTTCGTCTTCGCCGTACGGGACATCTCACAGATGTTCATCACCGGCCCGGACGTGGTCAGGGCGGTCACGGGCGAGGAGATCACCCAGAACGGCCTGGGCGGCGCCGATGTGCACGCGGGTGTCTCCGGAGTGGCCCACTTCGTCTACGACGACGAGGAGACGTGCCTCGCCGAGGTGCGTTATCTGCTCTCCCTTCTGCCTTCCAACAACCGTGAACTGCCGCCGGCCGTACCGAGCGGCGATCCGGCCGACCGGTCCGGTGACGCCCTGCTCGACCTCGTCCCGGTCGACGGCAACCGCCCGTACGACATGCTGGAGGTGATCGAGGAGATCGTCGACAACGGTGACGTCATGGAGGTCCACGCCACGTGGGCCACCAACATCATTTGTGCGCTGGCCCGCCTCGACGGCCATGTGGTCGGCATCGTCGCCAACCAGCCGCAGTCGCTGGCCGGGGTCCTGGACATCAAGGCGAGCGAGAAGGGCGCGCGGTTCGTGCAGTTCTGCGACTCGTTCAACATCCCGCTGGTCACTCTGGTCGACGTACCGGGCTTCCTGCCGGGCATCGACCAGGAGCACGAGGGCATCATCCGGCGCGGCGCGAAGCTGCTGTACGCGTACTGCAACGCCACGGTGCCCCGTGTCTCGGTGGTCCTCCGCAAGGCGTACGGAGGCGCGTACATCGTCATGGACTCCCGGTCCATCGGCGCGGACATCGCGCTTGCCTGGCCCACCAACGAGATCGCCGTGATGGGCGCCGAGGGCGCGGCCAACGTGGTCTTCCGCCGTGAGATCGCGGCGGCCGACGACCCCGGGGCCATGCGCCGGGACAGGGTCGAGGAGTACAGAAGCGAGCTGGTCCACCCCTACTACGCGGCCGAACGAGGGCTCGTCGACGACGTCATCGACCCGCGCGACACACGGCGGGTGCTCAGCCGCGCCGTGGCCATGCTCGGCGCCAAGTCCGCCGCCCTGCCGAGCCGCAAGCACGGCAATCCGCCCCAGTAGGCCCCGCGGAGAGCCGCTACCGCCGCCTCGGCCGGTGCCGGCGAGGTGAACGGCGGGGTGTCCACGACGCCCCGTCGCCCACCCTGCGGTCCCCCGCGCGACGGTGCGACCGCGGCCGATGCCTCCGACCAGGTGCGAAGGGCCGGTCCCCGCCGTCCCGGGAGTGGCCGGCCGGTGGTGCTTTTCTGCTACGGGGCATCAGATCGCCCAATTCCGTTTGATACCCAGGGTTTACATCGGTTTGGCCTGCCGGGCAGGTGGTACTTGCTATTCTGTTACTCACCGGTAGCAAGCTGCACGGGGGCGCGAGGGTCGGTGGGGGCCTCGCCACGCCCCTCGGGTGGGTGGTCGAGACGGCGGGTCTGGCAAGGAAGCCAGGCCGCCACGGCTTTCTGCGCGTACGCACCACGCGGCCCTCGAACTCCCGTTTCCTCGCCCACCTATCCAGACAGGTGAGACTCGTCACATGGCTCGTTCCCTGGTCGACTTACTGACCACGCACGCCGCGCAACAGCCCGACCGGACCGCGTACCGCTACCTCGTCACCGGCGACTGCGACGGAGAGGTCCAGGACATCTCGTACGGGCGGCTGGCCCGCCGGTCCCAGGCCATCGCCGCCTGGCTGCAGGAGCACGGCCTGGCCGGTTCCCGCGCCATGCTGTTGTACCCGCCCGGCCTCGAGTTCATCTGTGGCTACCTGGGCTGTCTCTCGGCCGGGGTCGTCGCCGTGCCGGGCGTGCCCCCGCAAGGGCGATCGCAGATCCACCGCGCCCTGACCCGGATGAAGCGCCTCATCGCCGACGCGGACGCCAAGGTGATCCTGGGCGGCCGTGAGGTGATCTCCACCCTGGGCACCATGGCGGAGCACCTGCCCGAACTGGACGGGATCACCTGCGTCGCCACCGAGGACATCCCCGACGAGGCGGCCGGTTCCTGGCGCGAACCCGGCCTCATCGCCGACTCGGTCGCCTTCCTCCAGTACACCTCCGGCTCCACCGCCGCCCCCCGCGGCGTGATGGTGACCCACGGGAACCTGCTGGACAACGAGCGGGTCATCACGGAGCGGATGGGCCACACCCCGGACGCGATCGCGGAGTACGACCACGAACTGTTCGTCAGCTGGCTGCCCGTGTACCACGACATGGGCCTCATCGGCCCGGTCCTGAACACGCTCTACCTCGGCGCGACCGCCACTCTCTTCTCGCCGCTGCACTTCCTGCAGCAGCCCCAGCGCTGGCTGACCGCCCTCAGTCGCTACCGCCCGCACACCAGCGGCGGCCCCAACTTCGCCTACGAGCTGTGTCTGAAGCACGCCACGCCCGACTTGCTCGACGGCCTCGATCTGAGCCGGTGGGAGGTCGCGTTCAACGGCGCCGAACCGGTGCGGGCCGCCACCCTTCGGCGGTTCACCGCGACCTTCGGCGCGGCCGGCTTCCGCCCCGAGGCCCTCTACCCGTGCTACGGCCTGGCCGAGGCCACCCTGATGGTCACCGGCAGCTCGGTGGAGGCCCCGGCCACCCTGATCGAGGCCGCCGGGACCGGGCCGCACGCCGGCGCGGCGGACGCTGCGGCGGTCGGCTCCGGCCGGCCCGGCCCCGGCGTGACCGTGGTGATCGCCGACCCCGAGCGGCAGGAGGAGCTGCCCGAGGGCGAGGTCGGCGAGATCTGGGTCGGCGGCGCGAGCGTCGCCAAGGGCTACTGGCGCAACGCTGTCGCCACCCGCGAGACCTTCCGGGCCACCCTCAAGGGCCCCGAGGCCGACAACGTCCGCTTTCTGCGGACCGGCGACCTCGGATTCCTGCGTGACGGCGAACTGTTCGTCACCGGACGCCTCAAGGACCTGATGGTCATCGACGGGCGCAACCACTACCCGCAGGACCTGGAGCTGTCCGCCGAGATGTCCCACCCGGCGCTGCGGCCGGGCTGCACCGCCGCGTTCTCCGTGGACAGCGGAGTCGAGGGCGAGCAGACCGTCATCGTCGCCGAGACGGACCCGGACGCGCCGGGCGGGTCCGAGGAGATCACCGACCTGATCCGCAGCGCGATCGGCGAGGCCCACGGACTGTCGGTGCACGACGTCGTGCTGGTCCACCCCGGCACCATCCCCAAGACGTCCAGCGGGAAGATCCAGCGCGGGGCCTCCCGGGCGGCGTACCTCGACGGCGCCCTCTCCGTGGTCGGAGCGGCCGCCACGGGATGACATCGCCCGCCGTCGACGCGATCGTCCGCGTCGGCGGCGGCACGACGGCCGTACGGGGCACAGCCCGGGTGCCCCCGGCCGTACGTCTTGCGCATGCGCCGCACGCCGCCGTGCGCCGGCCGCATCAGCCGTACACCGGGCGTACCAGCCGTATCGGCCGTACCTGCCATCGCCTGAGCCCGAGTTCACGAGGACACCTGTCTTGATGCCTGCGAACGAGCCCCCGAAGCAGTTCCCCGAGACGTCCGTCACGACCTTGGAGGGTGTGCGGGCCTGGCTGACGACGGCCGTCGCCGAGGCTGCCGGGCTCGACCCGCTGGCCGTCGGCCCCGAGCGGCCGATCGCCGAATTCGGGCTGGGCTCACGCCAGTTGGTGACCCTGGCCGCCGAACTCTCCACGCGGATCGGCCGGCCCCTGGAGCCGTCCCTCGTCTTCGACCACCCCACGATCGCCGCGCTCGCCGAGGCGGTCTTCGAACGGCCCGCCGCCGCGATGGCGGTGGACCCGGCGCCGGCGCACACGCCCGTACGAGCGGACGACGACATCGCGATCATCTCCATCGCCTGCCGCTTCCCCGGCGGCGCCGACGACCCCGAGGCGCTGTGGCGGCTGCTGGCCGCGGGCGAGGACGCCATCTCCGAGGTGCCCGAGGGTCGTTGGGACACCCAAGGGCTCTACGATCCCGATCCGGAGGCCGCCGGCAAGGCGTACACGCTGCGCGGCGGCTTCCTGGCCGGCACAGACCGTTTCGACGCGGCCTTCTTCGGCATCTCCCCGCGCGAGGCCGCCGCCATGGACCCCCAGCAGCGGCTGCTGCTGCAGACCGCCTGGGAGGCGACCGAGCGCGCCGGGATCGTCCCGCGGACGCTGAACGGCAGCTCCACAGGCGTCTACATCGGCCTGTACGACAGCGGGTACCAGGCCGCGGCCGGACTCGGCCGGCTCGACGGGCACGTCGGCACGGGCTCGGCGTCCAGCGTGGCCTCCGGGCGCATCGCCTACACCCTGGGCCTCCAGGGCCCGGCGGTGACCGTCGACACGGCCTGCTCCTCCTCTCTCGTCGCCCTGCACCTGGCGGCGCGGGCGCTGGCGAGCGGCGAATGCGACCTGGCGCTCGCGGGCGGCGCGACGCTGCTGGTGACACCGCGCGGACACGTCGAGTTCAGCAGGCTGCGCGCGCTGTCGCCGTCCGGGCGGTGCAGCCCGTTCTCGACCGACGCGGACGGCGTGGTGTGGGCCGAGGGCTGCGGTCTGGTGCTGCTCAAGCGGCTCGCGGACGCACGGCGGGACGGCGACCGGGTCCTCGCGGTCGTCAAGGGGTCGGCGATCAACCAGGACGGCCGCAGCCAGGGCCTGAGCGCCCCGAGCGGCCCGGCGCAGGAGCGGGTGCTGCGCGCCGCGCTGGACGCCGCCGGGCTCCGGCCGGACGACCTGGACTACGTGGAGGCGCACGGCACAGGCACGCGGCTCGGCGACCCCATCGAGGGCCGGGCGCTGGCGGCGGTTTTCGGACCGGGCCGCCCGGCCGGCCGGCCGCTCGGCGTCGGCTCTCTCAAATCCAACATCGGCCATACGCAGGCCGCGGCCGGCATCGGCGGCGTCATCAAGACGGTACTGGCCCTCGGTCATGAGGTGCTCCCTGCATCGCTGCACGCCGAAACCCCGACCGAGCACGTCGACTGGGCGGGCGGCGGCCTGCGCGTGCACAGCGGCGCCCGGGCGTGGCCGCGGGGCGGCGACCGGGTCCGGCGCGCCGGAGTGAGCGCGTTCGGGATCAGTGGCACGAACGCGCATGTGGTGCTGGAGGAGGCACCCGAGGACCTCGCGCGGCCGGCCGGCGCGCCGGCGCCCGCCCCGCAGCCGACCGACCCGCAGCCGACCGCCCCGCAGCCGACCGACCGGCAGCCGACCGGCGAGCCGAACCCCGACCGGCAGCCGACCGCCGAAGAGCCCACCGCAGAACTGCCCGGAATGTCCCTCTTCCCGCTGTCCGCCCGCACCCTCCCTGCCCTCCAGGGACAGGCAGCCCGCCTGCTTGAAGCGCTCTCGGCGCAGCCTCGGTTGCCGCTGCCCGACGTGGCCGGAACGCTCACCCACCACCGCACGCACTTCGAGCACCGAGCCGTCGTCCAGGCGGGCAACCGCGATGAACTGCTGACCGCGCTGCGCCTGCTCGCCGAGGGACAGCCGGACGCCGGCCCGGTCGTCGGCCCGGTCGTCGGCCCGGTCGTCGGCCCCCAACAGACCCTCGCCCCGGGCAAGGTGGCCTTCGTCTTTCCCGGCCAGGGCGCCCAGTGGGCGGGCATGGCCCGCGATCTGCTGGACCGCTCCCCGGTGTTCGCGGACGAACTCGACCGCTGCGACGCCGCCCTGCGCCCGTTCACCGCCTGGTCGGTGGCGGCCGTCCTGCGCGGCGACTCGGGCGCCCCGTCCCTGGAGCGCGTGGACGTCGTCCAGCCGGTCCTCTTCGCCGTGATGGTGTCCCTGGCCGCCGTATGGCGGGCCCGGGGCGTGCGGCCGGACGCCGTGATCGGGCACAGCCAGGGCGAGGTCGCCGCGGCCTGCGTCGCCGGGGCGCTCGGCCTCAACGACGCGGCGGCGGTGGTCGCCCTGCGCAGCCAGGCCCTGACCGAGCTGTCCGGCACCGGCACCATGGCCGTCGTCGCCCTGCCGCACACCGAGGTCGAGGCCCGCCTCGCCGGACTCGGCGGCCGGGTGTCCGTCGCCGCCGTGAACAGCGGCCGGTCGACGGTGATCGCCGGTGACGTGGAGCCACTGGAGGCCCTGCTCGCCGAGCTCGACCGGCAGCAGGTGTTCGTCCGCCGCCTCGACGTCGACTACGCCTCCCACAGCGCCCAGGTCGAGCCGCTGCGCGCGACCATCCTCGACGAACTCGACGGCGTCGCCACCTACCCGACGTCCGTCACCTGGTACTCCTCGGTCACCGGCGAGCCGGTCACCGAGGAGCTGCAAGCCGACTACTGGTACACCAACCTGCGCGAACCCGTCCGCTTCGCGCCGACCGTGGAGCGCATGGCGGCCGACGGCTACCGTTACTTCGTCGAGCTCAGCCCCCACCCGTCCCTGCTCACCGCCGTACGCACGGTCGCGGAAGACACCGATGACACCGCCCGCGACGTGGTCGCCGTCGGATCGCTGCGCCGCGACGAGGACGGGCCCGCCTGCCTGGACCGGGCCGCCGCCGAACTCCACGTGCACGGACGGCAGATCGACTGGCGCCGCCTGGTCCCCGAGGCAGAATTGACGGACCTGCCGACGTACGCCTGGGACCCGCAGCGCTACTGGATCGAGCCCGAGTCCGCCGCCGGCGCCCCCGGTCTCTTCGACCGCGCCGCGCACCCGCTGCTCGGCATCCAGCTGCAGTCGGCGGACGAGGCCCGCTGGACCTTCCGCAACGAGTGGTCCCCGACCACCGCCGACTGGCTGCCCGACCACGCCGTGTTCGGGCGGACCGTGGTATCGGGCACGACCCTGATGGAGCTGTGCCGCGCCGCGCTGGCCGTGGCCCGTCCGGACGAACCGGGTGACGTCGCCGACCTG
Organism: Streptomyces sp. NPDC043870; assembly: GCF_056435785.1. NCBI lineage: Bacteria > Bacillati > Actinomycetota > Actinomycetes > Kitasatosporales > Streptomycetaceae > Streptomyces > Streptomyces sp. NPDC043870. The sequence goes on along the minus strand of NZ_JBWKDT010000019.1, from coordinate 125,880 downwards.
CTCCTGCTTGCGCCCCTCACGCTTCCCGCCTCCGGAACCGTGGAGGTGTCCGTCGAGGTGGTCACCACCGGCCCGGTACCGGAGATCACCGTGCACAGCCGTCCGCGCGGTGAGGAGGCCACGGGCTGGACCTTGCACGCCACCGCGTCCGCGGAGGATTCCGCCCCGGTGGCAGCGGGGCAGCCGCCGGTGTGGCCGGAGGCGGCCGAGCCGGCCTGGAGCGAGGAGACGTACGAGCGGCTGACCGGACTGGGCCTCGGCTACGGCCCGGCCTTCCAGGGCGTACGGGAGGCGGTGACCATCGGCGACGACAAGCTGCTGGCCCGCCTCTCGCTGCCGTCCGTGGCCCGCGACGCGGCCGACCCGTACCCGGTTCACCCGGCGCTGCTGGACGCCGCGCTGCACGTGGCCGCTGTGTTCGATACGTGCGACGCGTCCGGCGGCCGGGTGCTGCTGCCGGTCGCGGTGGGCCGCTGTGTCCTGCCGCCCGGCGGCGCGACGGACCTCACCGCGTCCGTACGCCGGACGGGCGGCACGGGAACGGACCTCACGCTGGACGTGAAGCTGTGGGACGCCGACGGTCTCCCGGCAGGCCGTCTTGAGGGCGTACGGCTGCGCGCCGCGGACCCGGCGGACCTGCAGGGCCGCTCGGAGAACGGAAGGCACCTGTACGAGGTGGTGTGGACGGCCCCCTCCCAAGAGCCCGCGGGGGTGCCGGGCACCACCTGGACGGTACTCGGCGACCGGTCGGACCCGGATGTCGCGGCTGCCCTGCGCGGCCTCGAGGCGGCGGGTATCCAGGTCCGCGAGACGGGTGCCGACGTCCTCGTACGGTTCTGGCCGCGCCCGGCAACCGACAGCGAACCGGCCGCTGTGGCACAGGAGTTGGCGGCCACGGCACTGGCCGAGCTGCACGCGCTCATCGGCCTTCCCCAGGACGAGGCGCCCGCCCGCACCGTGTGGGTGACCCGTGGCGCCGTCGCGGCCGGCGACGGGGACACGGTGCCCGGCCTGGCCCAGTCGGTGCTGTGGGGCCTGGCCCGCAGCGCCCGCACGGAACACCCGGATCTCGGGCTGACCCTGCTCGACATCGAGGGATCCGAGGGTGCGGCTGATCTTCCGGCCGTCGTCGCGTACGACGGGGAGCCGGAACTCGCCGTCCGCACCGGCACGTTGCTCGTCCCCCGGCTGGTGCGTGCCCGTGCCGCAGACGAGGTGCGGGTCCCGCCCGGGGACCACTACCAGCCGGCCGGCCTCCCGGCGGATGTGACCCTGCGCCCGGTGGCGCCCCAGGCCCTGGCCTCCGGCCAGGTGAGGATCGAGGTGCACGCGGTCGGTCTGCTCCCCGCTGCGGCCCTCGTCCCCGGTGACGAGGCGCCGCTCGCCGCATGCGCCGGTGTGCTCACCGAGGTCGGCGCCGGAGTCGAGGGACTCTCCCCCGGCCTGCGAGTCGTCGCCCTCGCCGACAGTGCGCCCGGCTCCGAGGCGGTCGCCGACGCGCGGCTGGTCGCGCCGCTCCCGGACGGCCTGCCCTTCACCACCCCGGCCTCCCTGCCCCTCGCGGACGCCGTCGTCGACCCGGCCGGGCCCGGCCGCGAACAGCTCGGTGCGGCCCTGCGCGCGGCCGTCGCATCGGTCGCCGCCGGACAGGCGCGTCCCGCGCCTCCCCAGGTCCTGCCCGTCACCGCCGCCCGCGAGGCGATACGGCGACGGATCGCGTCCGGCGGCCCCGTCGTACTGGACCTGGCCGGCCGCCCCACCCTGGTCCCCACCGACGGCACGGTGCTGATCACCGGCGGTCTGGGCGCGATCGGCCGGCACATCGCCGGGCTCCTCGCCGAGCACGGCGTCCCGCGCCTGCTGCTGACCTCGCGGCGGGGCGCCGACGACCCGCGCACCGCCGAGGTGACCGCGGAACTGACCGCGCTCGGAGCCGAGGTCGGGGTTGCCGCGTGCGACGTCGCGGACGCGGCGGCCGTGGCCGGCGTACTGGACGGGATCGGCGACACGTTGCCGCCGCGCGGCGTCGTGCACTGCGCGGGCATCCTGGCCGACGGGGTGGTCGCCGAGCTGACGCCCGAACGCCTCACGCAGGTGCTGCGTCCGAAGGTCGACGGCGCCGCCCATCTGCACCGGCTCACCGCCGACGCGCCGCTCGACCTCTTCCTGCTGGTCTCCTCGGCCGCCGGCGTCGTCGGCAGCGCGGGCCAGGGCAACTACGCGGCGGCCAACGTCTTTCTCGACCAACTCGCCTACCACCGGCGCGCCTTGGGCCTGCCCGGCGTCTCGGTCTCCTTCGGCGCGTGGGAGGGCGAGGGCCTCGCCGCCGAACACGCCGACCTGGAGCGGATGGCCCGTCTCGGCCACCGGGCCCTCAGCCCCGGCCAGGGCCGCGAACTCGTCGAACTCTCCCTGCGGCGCGGCGCGCCGCACCTGGTTGCCTGGGCTCTGGACCTGCCCCGCCTGCGCGATACCGCGGCGGCCGGAGGCGGCACTGCCGCGGCGCTGTGGCGCTCGCTGCTGCCCGCGCCCCGCACCGGCCATGACGGCGGCGGCCTGGCCGGCCGCCTGGCCCGGCTGACCGAGGCGGAACGCGCCGAACGCGTACTGGCCCTGGTCCGCGAGGAGGTCTCCCGCGCCCTCGGGCTCCGCTCGGCGGAGTCCGTCCGCCCCGACCAGCCGCTGCGCGATCTCGGCATGGACTCGGTGACGGCGGTCGAACTGCGCAACCGCATCGCCGCCCGCATCGGCGCCAAACTCCCCGCCACCCTGCTCTTCGACCACCCCACCGCGGCCCGGCTCGCCGAGTACCTGCTGACCACCGCACTCGCGACGGGCGACCGTACGACCCCTCGGACCGCGCCCGCCACGCAGCGGACCCGCGCGGCCACGTCGGCGGAGCCGGCGCCCCACGAGCCGGTGGCCGTGGTGGCCATGGCCTGCCGCCTGCCGGGCGGAGTGAGCGATCCGGAGGGCCTGTGGCGCCTGGTCGCGGAGGGCCGTGACGCGGTGGGCCCGTTCCCGGCGGGACGCTGGGACGTGGAGTCGCTGTACGACCCCGACCCGGAGGCCCGGGGCAAGTCGTACGCCCGGGAGGGCGGTTTCCTGGATGACATCGAGTCCTTCGACGCGGGCTTCTTCGGGATCACTCCGACGGAGGCGGCAGCCATGGACCCGCAGCAGCGGTTGCTGCTGGAGACGGCGTGGGAGGCGCTGGAGCGCGCCGGGATCGTGCCCGCCGGGCTGGCGGGGAGCACCACCGGCGTGTATGTCGGCATGTTCGGCAGCGACTACCTGGCGGGCTCCCGGCTCGACCAGTTGGACGGGTACGTCGGTACGGGGTCGGCGCTGAGCGTGGCCTCGGGCCGGCTCGCGTACGCGCTGGGGCTGCACGGCCCGGCGCTGACGGTGGACACGGCGTGCTCGTCGTCGCTGGTGGCGACGCACCTGGCGGCGCAGGCGCTGAGGTCGGGCGAGTGCGACCTCGCGCTCGCCGGGGGCGTGACGCTGATGGTGACGCCGCAGACCTTCGTGGAGTTCAGCCGTCTGCGGGGGCTGTCCCCGACGGGCCGCTGCCGTTCCTTCTCCGACGACGCCGACGGAGCCATCTGGGCCGAGGGCGCGGGCATGGTCGTACTGAAGCGGCTGAGCGATGCGCGGCGCGACGGGGACGAGGTGCTGGCGGTGCTGCGCGGCACGGCCGTCAACCAGGACGGCCGCAGTCAGGGGTTGTCCGCGCCGAACGGTCCGGCTCAGGAGCAGGTGATCCGGCGGGCGCTGGAGCTGTCCGGGGTCGAGCCCGCCGACATCGACTACGTGGAGGCGCACGGGACGGGGACGACGCTGGGCGACCCGATCGAGGCGAACGCCCTGTCGGAGGTCTTCGGCGCCTCGCGTCCGCAGGACCGTCCGCTGTACCTGGGCTCGCTGAAGTCCAACATCGGGCACGCACAAGCGGCTTCGGGCGTGGCCGGGCTGATCAAGGTGGTGCAGTCATTGCATCACCGGACCCTGCCGGCCACGCTGCATGCCGGCGCGCCCAGCCGGCACGTCGACTGGGACGACAGCGGGCTGCAGCTGCTGCAGGAGGCGGCGGCCTGGCCGTCATCGCCGGAGCGCGTACGCCGTGCCGGAGTGAGCGCCTTCGGGATCAGCGGGACCAACGCGCATGTGATCGTGGAGGAGGCCCCGGCGGTCGAGGCGGAGCCTGTCGAGGCCCCACCGGTCGAGGCGGCGCCGATGGGCGACGTCACCCGGGACAAGCGGCTGTTCGCCCTGTCCGGGCGCAGTGAGGCCGCCGTGCGGGGGCAGGCCGCGCGGCTGGCCCGGTGCGTGACCGAGGACACCCCCCTGCTGGACGTCGCCCACACCCTGGCACGGCACCGCAGCCACTTCGAGCGGCGCGTGGGGATCGTGGCGGGCGACCGGGACGAACTGCTGTCCCAGCTCGACGCGTTGGCGACCGGACGGGCACCGCTGGCGCCGCCCCGCGAGGAGCAGACGGGCAAGGTCGCCTTCGTCTTCGCCGGGCACGGCGGTCAATGGCCGGGCATGGGCATGGGGTTGATGGCCGACTCCGAGGCGTTCCGCGAGGAGCTGGCCCGCATCGACGAGGCGGTTGGTCGGCACGTCGGCTGGTCGGTGCTCAACGTGCTGCGGGCGCCGGAAGAATTCTCCCCTCTCGGCCGGACCGAGTTCCTGCAGCCGGTGCTGTTCGCCGTCAACGCGGCGCTGGCCGCCGCCTGGCGTGCGCTCGGCATCGCCCCGGACGCCGTGGTCGGGCACAGCCTGGGCGAGATCGCCGCCGCCTACAGTGCGGGCGCTCTCACCCTGGACGACGCCGTGGCCGTGGTGACCGGGCGCGCCCAGGCGGTCGTACCGCTGGTCGGACAGGGCGGCATGCTGGCCGTGGAGCTGCCGCGCGCTCAGGTCGAGGAGCTGCTCGCGCCGTACGCGGAGCGGCTGTTCGTGGCGGCGGTCAACAGCGCGCACTCCACGGCCGTCTCCGGCGACGCCGACGCGCTGGCCGAGCTGCGCCGCAACCTCGACGAGCAGCAGATCACCGCACGACGGCTGTCGACGCCGTTCGCCTCGCACACCCCTTTGATGGCCCCGCTCCGCGAGGAACTGCTCGAGCGGTTCTCCGGTATCCGGGGAACACGGACGCCGATCGCGCTGTACTCGGCGGTCCCGGCCGAACCCGTGCCCGGTGACCGGCTGGATGCCGAGCACTGGTACGCCAACCTCCGGCAACCGGTCCGTTTCGCGGAGACGATCCGACGGATGCTGGACGACGGCTACCGCTACTTCGTGGAGCTGAGCCCGCACCCGTCGCTCACCGCATCGATCGAGGCGGTGGCGGCCGAGGCCGGGATCGACGCGGTCGGCGTCGGCTCGCTGCGTCGGCAGCAGGACGGGCGCGGCGTTCTGCTGGGCAGGCTGGCAGAGTTGTACGCGGCCGGGCACACGCCCGACTGGCGTGTGCTGTTCCCGGAGGGCCGCCGAGTCGCCCTGCCCACGTACGCCTTCGCACGCAAACGCCACTGGCTCGCCCCCGCACCCGCCACCGCCACGGGCGCCTCGCCGCTCCTCGGTACGCACGTCGAGGCCAGCGACGAACCCGACCGGCACATCTTCCAGAGCGAAATCGACCTGCGCGACAGCCGCTTCGCCTACCTGACCGACCATCGGGTCACCGGCGAGGTCTGGCTGCCCGGCGCCGCCTTCCTCGACATGGCGTTGGCGGGCGCGTCCGCACTGCAGGACGACGGCGACGTGCGGCTGGCCGACGTCAGGTTCGTCCAGCCGCTGCGCCTGGACGAGGAGAGGCCCGTACGGCTGCAACTCGTCCTGCGGCCCGTCGAGGACGGCTTCCGGGACTTCACCATCGCCTCGGCGGCCACCGGTGGGCGTGGCACGCGGTGGGAACGGCACGTCAGCGGACGGGTCGCCGTCACCCCGGCCGAACCAGCGGTCGATGCGGCCGACGCGGCCGATGCGGGCGATGCGGGCGAGGAGGTCAGTGCGCTGCGCGAGCGGTGCGTGGAGGAGGTGGACCTGCCCGCCGTCCACGCCCAGCTCGCCGCGCTCGGCATCGAATACGGTCCCGCCTTCCGGGGCCTGGAGGCGGGCCACCGCACGGGCACCGCGGCGCTCGGCCGGCTGGCCGACCGGCACGCCGCCGGTCATCTGCTGCACCCCGCGGTCCTCGACGCCGCCTTCCACACGGCCGCCCTGCCGGGCGACGCACCCGAAGGCCGGGCGTTCGTACCCGCCGGGTTCGGACGGCTGCGGTTCACCGGGCGGCGCACCACGCCCGTGTGGGTGACCTGTCATCTGCGTTCCGTGAACGGCGACACCGCGATCCTGGACCTGCGGCTCTTCGACGAGAGCGAACAACTGGTCCTGGAAGCCCAGGAGTTCGAGCTGGCCGCGCTCTCCCCGCTGGACGGAGCGCTCTTCGAGACGCGCTGGCAGCCGCGCCCGGTCGCGCAGGAGCCGCCCGCCGGCGACGGCAGCTGGCTGATCCTGTCCGACGGGTCGGGGGTGGCCGCCGAACTCGGTGAGCGGCTCGGCTCCTCGGTGCCGTGTGTGATCGCCCGCCGGGGTGAGTCGTTCGGCGCCGAGGGCCCGGGCCGCTACGTCCTCGATCCGGCCGATCCGCAGCATCTGGCCCGGCTGCTCGATGCGGCGTTCGCGGACGGGTTGCCCGAGCGGGTGGTCCAGCTGTCCGCGCTCGATGCTCCGGCGATCGCGGATGCCGGTACGGCTGAGGAGGCGGCGCGGCTGTGCTGCCTGAGCACCCTGCACCTGGTGCGGACGCTCGCCGAGCGTCTGCGGGGTGGCCGGGCTCCCCGCCTGTTCGTGGTGGTCCGGGGCAGCCAGGCGGCCGGTGACAGCACGCAGGTGACGCACCCTCAGCAGGCGCTCGCCTGGGGCTTCTCGCTCGCCGTGGCGCAGGAGTACCCGGAGCTGTCGACCACGCTGATCGACCTGCCGTCCACGGACGGCGTCGACGCCTTGTGGACGCAGCTCCGGCACGCGGACGACGAACGGCTGGTCGCGCTGAGGGAGTCGGGCCGTCTGGTGCCGCGCCTGGCCCGCACCCGCCCGGACGACGGCGGTCAGGGCAAGATCACCCCGGACGGTGTGTACCTGATCACCGGTGGTCTGGGCGGCCTCGGCCGCGTCGTCGCCGAGCGACTGGTCCGACGCGGTGTCCGCCGGCTGGCCCTGATGAGCCGGGGCACGCCCGGCAGGGAGGCCGCGCGCTGGATCCAGGATCTCGAAGAGCGCGGTGTCACCGTGCACCTCGCCCGCGCCGACGTCGCCGACCGGGACGCCCTGACGGCCGCCCTGGACGCCGTACGACGAGAAGCCGGCCCGATCGCCGGAATCGTCCATGCCGCCGGTGTGCTCGACGACGCCACCGTGGCTAACCTGACGGACGACCGAGTCCTGCGTGTGCTCGCCCCCAAGGTCCTGGGCACCGCCCTGCTCACCGAGCTGATCCCGGAAGCCGACAACCTGGTCCTGTTCGCCTCGGCGGCCGGTCTCCTCGGCTCGGCCGGACAGAGCCCGTACTCGGCGGCGAACGCCTTCCTCGATGCCTGGGCGCACCACCTCTCCCGTAGCGACCGCCGGGCGCTGAGCCTCGACTGGGGCGCCTGGGCCGGCGTGGGCATGGTTTCCGAGTCCGGCACCCGGGCCGCCGGGACCAGCCGGTCGGGTCTGGTCGCCTTCTCCCCGCACGAGGGCGGTGGGCTGTTCGAGCGGGTACTGGCCACGACCCGTCGTCAGCTCGCGCCGATGGCCCTGGACTGGGAGATGCTGGCGCTCGACCCGGAGGCGACGCGGACCCGCCCGATCCTGGGCGACCTGGTCACCGCCCCGACGGGTACGGCGGCCTCGGACGACCTCGTCAAGAAGGTGTTCGCGGCGACGACCGACCACGACCGCGCCGCATGGCTCGAAGCGTACGTACGGGCCAGGGTCGGCGAGGTGTCCGGGGGTGTCGTGGACGTGTCCGCGACCACCGTCCTGAAGGAAATGGGCCTCGACTCCCTCATGCTCGTGCGGCTGCGCAACGCGTTCGCCCGCGATCTGGGTGTCGAACTCCCGGCCGCCGAGGTGTTCTCGGCATCCGACATCCGGGGCCTCGCACAGGCACTCGGCACGGCCCTGCCCGAGCGGGACACCGTGGTACAGGCACAGGAGCAGCAGCACGCCGACATCACCGTGGAGGCGCCCGGGACCGAGCTGCGGCCGGCGACCCGCGACGTCGTACGGCTGCTGCGCAGCGCCCAGCCGGGAATGCCGGAGGCGGCGCACACCATCGGCCTGGCCGTGCGGCTCACCTCGCCGACCACCCGCGAGGCCCTCACCGACATCCTCGTCCGGCTCGCCGGAAGGCACGCGGCCCTGCGCACCGCGATCGTCACCGTCGGGGGCGAGCGGCAGCTGCGCGTGGACCGGGAGTTGGCGCAGCCGGTGCTGCGCTGGACCGCCATGGCCGCCGACTCCGGCTCCGGCTCCGGCTCCGCATCCGGCGCCGCGATCGACGCCGCGGACCGGCTGCGTCAGCTGCTGGAGCCGCCGTTCGAGCCGGCGAACCCGCCGCTGTGGCGGTTCGAACTGCTCGACGGCGGCACGCAGGGCCAGATCCTGGTGTTCGGCGCCCATCACGCCGTGAGCGATCTGCAGTCCCTGCTGCTCGTGGCAGGAGAGATCGACGCCGAGCTGTCCGGCACCTCGCTCGGCGACGCCGTCACCAACCGCGACATCGATCTGCTGATGGAGGCCCAGCAGGTCGGCGACGGGCCCGGCGCCGGCGCGGACGAGTGGCGCGAGGCATTCCACGGCAGTGCCCGTCTCGACCTGGAGCTGGCCCGTCCGCGCCCCGCGGCGCGGTCGTACCGGGCGGGCAGTGTGACCGTGACGATCCCCGACGGGCTCATGGAGCGGGTGTCGGCAGCCGCGAGCAGGCTCGCCATCACGCCGGCCGCCTTCTGTCTCGGCGCGCTGACCGTGCTGCTGGCACGCAAGCGGGAGCGCGAGCGGTTCGTACTCGCCGTACCTGTGGACACGCGCATCCACACCGACGCGTACGACGCGGTGGGCTTCTTCGGGGTGCCGGTGCCGTTCCCGGCCGAGGCCGGGGCGGGCGAGCGGATCGAGGAGGTGCTGCGCCGCACCGACGGCCGCCTCGACCGGGTCCTCGCGAAGGGCGCCATGTTCTCGGACGTGCTGTCGACGCTGGCCCAGGAGGGGCTGTACCGGGCGAACGCGCCACTCGTCGAGGTGTACTTCAACTACGTGCGCTCCTCGGCCGGCCCGCTCGCCAACCTGGAGGTGCTGCCGGCCGGGACTGGCTGGTCCGACCTCGACCTGATGATCACCATGACCCCGGACGCGGGGCGGATCCGGCTCGACCACAACGTCGACATCATGGACGCGGCGACCGTCACCGAACTGGGTGAGGAGTTCCTGCGGCTGCTCGCGGAGACGGCCGAGGCTCCGACGGCACCGGTCCGTCCGGCGCCCACGACGGTCGGGGCCGAACCGGCCACGCAAGAAGGCCCGGCCGCGCCGCACCGGGCCCAGGAAGCCGCGGCCGCCCCGTGCCGGTCCCTCGCCCTCGCCGCCACCTTCGCCCTCGGCAACATGCCGCTCATGTGCGAGACGGCGGTCAACGAGGGCGCCGGGGACGGCAGCGTGACCGTCGCGGAAGCCCCGTACCACCAGGTGCTCGCCGGCCTGCGCGACCCCTCCGGCGTCTTCGCCCACCCGGGCGCGGCGGTGGGGGTCGTGCTGCTGCGGGCGGTGGACCTGGAACGTTTCGGCCCGGTGGACGACACGCTGCTCGCCGAGCTGCGCACCGAGTACCCGGCCGCGCTGCGAGCCCTGTCCGAGCGGACCCGCAAGCCGCTGATCGTCGGCTTCCTGCCCACCTCGCGCGTCGACGACCGCTTCGGGCGGTGGGAGCGAGAGGTTGCGGCCGAACTGGCCGAGCTGCCCGGCATCGCGGTGCTCGGCCCCGACGACTGGACCCGGCACCACGCTGTCGAGGAACGCTTCGACGAGCGGACCGAGCAGCTGGCCCACCTCCCGTTCACCCCGCACTTCCAGGCCGCCGTGGCGCTACGACTGGCCGAGGTCGTACGGGCGGTGCGGCGCCCCGCACCGAAGGTGATCGCGGTGGACGGCGACGAGACCCTGTGGGGCGGGGTGGCCGGGGAGATCGGCCCGGAGGCGGTGGACCTGACCGGTCCGCGTGCCCTGCTCGCGCGGAGGATGTTGCAGTGGCGTGCCGCGGGCGCGCTGCTGGCGCTGGTCAGCAACAACGACGAGAACACGGTCCGGGCCGTCCTGGATCGTCCGGACAGCCTGCTGAAGGCGGAGCACTTCAGCGTGCTCTCCGCCGCCTGGGGCCCGAAGCCGGGCCGTCTGGCAGACGCGGCGCGCACGCTCAATCTCGGTGTGGACAGCTTCCTGTTCCTGGACGACAACCCGGCCGAGATCGCCAGGATGCGGTCGGCATTGCCGCAGGTGCTGTCGGTGACCTGCCCGCCGACGGCTGAACTGGAGGAATTCCTGGGCCGGTTGTGGCCGCTGGTGCCGGCGGCGGCGACGGCCGAGGACACGCTGCGGGCACGGTTCTACGAGCAGGAGCGGGAACGCGACGCCATCCGCGAACAGGCAGGATTCGAGGACTTCCTCGCCCGGCTGGAACTGGAGGTCGACATTCAGGCCCTCTCCGAGGCCGACGTCGAGCGGGCCGGACAACTCGTCCGCCGTACGAACCAGTTCACCCTCCGCTCCCGGTCGGCCGACGGCGGCGACCTCGCCCGGTGGCGGGAGTGCGGCGAGGTGTGGACGGCCGCGGCCCGGGACCGATTCGGTGACTACGGCCAGATCGGCCTGCTCGCCCTCCGCCCGGAGGGCGACCAACTCGATGTGATCGCCTGGATGCTGAGCTGCCGGGCGCTCGGCCGGGGTGTCGAGGAACGCCTGTTGCAATGGCTCGCCGACCGCGCCGAGGAGCTGGGCTGCACGAAGGTCCGGCTGACGGCGGAGCGCACCCCGCGCAACGTACCGGCCCGTCGTCTCCTCGCCGCGCTCGGCGGCGGCGACCAGGACGACGAGCGCCTGGAGAGCGTGGTCACGCCGGAACACCTGCGGGCGTTCCGCTCCTGGAAGCAGCAGTGACCGGGCGGGCTGCGGCCTCCGGGGCAGTGGGGGAAAGGACATGGCACATCGTGGAGGGGTCTCATGCGTGACGTGAACGAGGACGTGCCGGCGTACGCCGCACAGCGGGCGACCGCCGAGTCGATCGAGCGGGGCGGCGGCGGGCTCGGCGTGACCGACCTGCTGGCCAAGGTCATGACGGCCGGCGCCACCGCTCAGGCTTCCGCTCAGGCCGACGCCACCGCTCAGGCCGACGCCGGTACCGCCCCGGCCCTGGACGTGGACGGCCTGGCCGCCGCCATCGCCGCCGCGGCGGGCCGCCATCTGCCCGGGGGTCATCTGTCGGCCGACGCCGACTTCTTCGACGCCGGGGGCTCCTCCATCCAGGCCGTGGAACTCGTCGCGGAGCTGGAGGGCGAGCTGGGCATGGAGATCGGCCTGGACGACGTGTTCGCCGACGCCCGCCCGATCAGCCTCGCGCGGCGCTGGTTGTCGAGCGCCGGGACCTCGCTCGATCCCGCGGCCACCGGGGCCAGGGGGCGTCCGGTGGATCAGCCGAGCAAGATCCGCCGGACCGACCGTGAGACCGCTCCCTCGGCCCCGACCCCTTCGGCCACCCCGCCGACCGACGCCGCACCGACACCGGCCGCCCTCCCCGTCCCGTCCCCCCGCACCCCAACGCCGTTGACGGCCACCCCCGTCACTCCGTACTCCACAGCCCGCCGCGAGGACCTCGAGCAGATCCTGGCCGATCTCTCCCTTGCCGACCGCCTGCCCTGGACCGGCCCGCCCGAGCCGCTGCCGCCCCGCCGGATCCTGCTGACCGGCGCCACCGGCTTCCTCGGCAGCCACCTGCTCCTCGACCTGCTGCGGCACAGCGACGCCCACGTCCACTGCCTGGTCCGCGCAGCCGACGAGGAAGCGGCAGTCGCCAGGCTCGGTGAGGCGCTGCGGAGCTACGAGCTGCCCTGGTCGTCGGAGATCCGCCGCCGGGTGACCGTGCTTGCGGGCGACATCAGGCGCCCGCGCCTCGGCCTGTCCGAGGACCTGTGGAACACGCTCGCGCACGAGTTGGACAGCGTCGTCGGCGTGGCGGCGGCCGTGGACTTCCTGCGCGGCTACCAGTCGCTGCGGCAGAGCAATGTCCTCGGTGCGCTGACACTGGCCGAACTGGCGGCGACGGGCCGGCCCAAGCCGCTGCACCACATCTCCTCGATCGCGGTCTTCAACGAGGTCGGCATCACCTCCATGGGCGAGGACGATCCGCTCGCCCACGCCGACCGCCTCATCGCGGGCTACGACCAGACCAAATGGGCCGCTGAAGTCGCGCTGCGGCGGGCCCGAGACCACGGCCTGGTGGTCACGGCGATGCGTCCGGGAGGCATCGGCGGCCACTCCAGGACCGGCGCCTACAACCCCCAGGACCTCAGCAGCGGCCTCATCTCGGCCTTCGGCCGCTTCCGCACCGTGCCCGCCTTCCGCTACCTGAACGCGGCCCCGGTGGACTGGGTGAGCCGGGTCGCGGTCGGCGTCATCTGCGAACCCGACGCCTGGGGCTACGACTACAACCTGACCGGCGTGCCCAACACCCTCGACGACGTCGTACGGGACATGGCGCTCGGCGGCATGCACGTGCGCGTACAGGACTGGGACGAGTGGCGCACCGACGTCCTGGCCCGCCTGGAGGCCGACCCGGTGCCCGAACTGGCCTTCCTGATCAGGGTGTTGCAGAGCCCCACCGCCCTCAAACTGTGCGAGGCGACGCTGAAGGGCCCGGCGGCCACCATGGAGCGCACCAACGTGCTCGTCGGGGCACTCGGGCTTCCGCGCGCGGCCCGCTACGACGCCCAGGCGCAGCTCAGGACGTTCGAGCGCCTCACCCGTGACGGCCTCGCCCGGCTGCCGCACAAGGACGACCAGCCGTACCTGTGGTTCTCCGAGACGACCGAGGGCAGCGTGGGCCCGGTCGGCGCAGGCGCCGGCACTCCCTGCTCGATGGCGCTCACCCTCTCCATCGCGAGCATGTACCAGCTGGTGAAGGAACGCCGGGTGGACGTCAGGGGCGAGCTGGTGTGCGTGGCGGTGCACCCCGAGCCGCTGGTCGTGGAACGCGGCGACGTCTGGATCCGCCCCGAGGAGGGGATCCCCGAGCAGCACGGTCTGCGGCACCAACTCCTCCGCTATCGGCTGTGGTTGCGCGACACCGACGGCGGGCGCTGGTGGCTGGAGGGCCGCAAGTACGCCCGGGCCCGGCGCGACGTGTGGCGGCAGACCCGCGCGCTGACGGTGGAGATCGGCCGCGAGGGCGAACCGGCCGCCCTGGCGGGTGAGGTCGTCGTGCCCGCGGACAGCTACGTACGCGACCAGATCGACGGCATCAAGGTCGACCCGCGCCTGACCGGCCAGGAGAAGCGCGCCGCCAAACTGACCTGGCTCGCCTGGTTCGGCCTGGAGATGGGCCGCGGTCTGCTGGGCCCCTTCGCCCGGGCCGCCGCCGACCTGCTCGACCTTCGCCGCACCCAGACCCCCACGGAGCACAACCGATGATGTTCAAGGCGACCAACTCCCGGACCAGGCCGGCGATCCGCAAGGTCAGGACCACCACGGCCCTGCGTCCCCTCCGCCACCGCCTCGACGCGGCGGCCGTCGAGGAGATCCCCTTCCGGGCGGGGGACGGCGTACGGCTCGGCCTGACCCGCATCGACACCGGCGAGGCGGACCGCCCCGCCGTGCTGCTCCTGCACGGGCACACCGCGTCCGCCGACATGTTCCTGCTGCCGGAGACCCGCAACCTGGTCGACGTCCTGCTCGACGACGGCTACGAGCCGTGGCTGCTCGACTGGCGGGGCAGCTGCCGGCTGCCGTACAACGAGACCGGCCAGAAGTACACGTACGACGACGTCGCCCTGTACGACATCCCCGAGGCCGTCTCCCGCATCCGGCAGCGCATCGGCGACCGGCCGCTGTTCGTGGTGGCCCACTGCATCGGCTCGCTCACGTTGTCGATGAGCATGGCGGCCGGACTGGTGCCGGGCCTCGCGGGCGTGGTGTCGCAGGGTGTGTTCCTGACACCGAAGCTCGCGGGCCGCACCTCGCTGCGGATGACGGTGGCCGGGGAGCTGCTGAGGTCCCGGATCGACCACATACCGGTCGATTTCCGCACGGTGGGTCTCTGGTCGAAGTACACCCCGCTGTTCGCGCTGGCCTCCCGGAAAGCGAGCTGCCCGGACCCGACCTGCCAGATCCTGCACAACTCGGCGTGGGGCACGGGCGCCTCGCTGTTCGTGCACGAGCACCTGTCCGAGGCCACCCACAACCGGCTCGCGGAGCTGCTCGGCCCCGCACCGCTGTGGATCCTGCCGCACCTGCGCCGCATCGAGCTGGCCCGCAGTGTGGTGCGATGGCACGACACCGACCACCGCTACCGGGCCCTGCCGCCCAACGCGCTGGACGCGGCCGGCCGCATCGACACCCCCGTCCTGCTGCTCGCCGGCAGTGAGAACGGGCTCTGGCTGGACTCGCAGAAGCTCTGCCACGAGGTTCTCGCCCACCGCCGGCCCCAGTTGGACGTCGCCTACACCGAGATTCCCGGCTACGGTCACCTGGACACGTTCCTCGGCAGGGGCGCCGCCCTCGACGTGTTCGGTCACATTCTCGACTTCCTTGGCAGGCGACGGTGACGGATTCCCTGGCGGCCGACTACCGTACCCGTCAGTAACCAGATCGCATTCCAGGAGGCGACGACCCATGCCGCAGCTCGAAGTCGACGGCGCAGCACTGACGTACGACGACGAGGGCCCCCGCGACGGTGACGGTGTGCCCCTGGTGTTCGTCCACGGCTGGACGGCGAACCGGCACCGCTGGGACCACCAGATGGCGCACTTCGCCGAGAAGCGGCGGGTGATACGGCTCGACCTGCGCGGTCACGGCGAGAGCAGCGGGGCGGGGGCGCGGACGATCAGGGACCTGGCGACGGACGTCCTCGCTCTCCTCGACCATCTGAAGGTCGAGCGCTTCGTCCTCGTCGGCCACTCCATGGGCGGGATGATCTCGCAGACCATCACCCTCTCCCATCCCGAGCGGGTGGAGCGCATGGTGCTGGTGAACTCGATCAGCCGGATGACCTACAGCCGGGGGCGGGGCCTGCTGATGGCGGCGTCCACGCGGGTGCCGTTCAAGCTGTTCGTCGCCGCCAACATCCAGCGGGCCTTCGCCCCGGCTTACCCGCGCGAGGAGGTCCGGGAGCACATACGGGCGTCCGCGGCCACGCCGCAGGAGGTGGTCATGACGTGCTACGCCGCCATGCGGGCCTTCGACGTCCTCGACCGGGTCGGCGAGATCCGCACGCCCACCCTGCTGGTGCACGGCTACCACGACATCCAACTGCCCGTCTCGCAGATGCTGCGGATGGCGAAGGCCTACCCGGACGCGGTGGTCCGGATCGTGGACGCCGGCCACGAACTCCCGGTGGAGAAGCCGGCAGAACTGACCGCGGCTCTCGACTGGTTCGTGACCGGCCGGCCATGAGGCACTACGCGGCCGAGTGGATCCGTCAGCGCCGCAGCGCCCACTTCTGCACGGACTCCAGCGGGCCGTTCGAGAACCGACGCAGCCACAGCGTGGAACCCGCCATGAGGACGACGCACACCGCCGCCCACAGGCCCATCACCCACCACGGGCGGGCCGGCTCTCCGAGCCGGGCCGCGAGGCCGAGTCCGATGCCGTACGAGACGAGCACGCACAGGGCGTTCTGGAGCACATAGCCGGACAGGGCCGTCCGGCCGAC
Source organism: Streptomyces sp. NPDC043870 (assembly GCF_056435785.1). NCBI lineage: Bacteria > Bacillati > Actinomycetota > Actinomycetes > Kitasatosporales > Streptomycetaceae > Streptomyces > Streptomyces sp. NPDC043870. The sequence continues at coordinate 109,907 of NZ_JBWKDT010000019.1, read as the reverse complement.
GGAGGTGAGGCCGGTGGTCAGAGGGCCGGGACGCCGCACCCGGTCCACCACGGCACCGATCAGACCGATGTAACCGACGGCCGTCAACGGGGCGGCGCAGTACCGGCTCAGCAGGAAGAAGTCCTGGCCGGCCAGGGCGATCGCCCCGGTGAGCGGCACTCCGAGGCCCAGGCCCCAGCCGAGCATCCGGGCACGGATCCGGCGGCCTTTCTCGTCCGCGCCGAACGCACCCGCCCGGAACAACCGCACACCGAGCAGGAAGAGGAACACCAGGAGCCCGAAGGAGAGGACCGGCTCCATGCGCAGCGCGACCACGTGCTCCAGCCGGAAGGAGACCTGGTCCAGGTAGCTGCCGTGCGCGTACAGATCGACGACCTCCCGGGAGAGACCGCCGCCGCCCTCGTCGCCCTCCCCCTGGCTCCGGTTGGCAACGACCAGCACCGCCGTGAGCACGCCCATCAGTGCCAGATGCAGCCCGGCCGCCCACCACATGACCCGCCGCCGCGCCTGATCCGATCGTGTCAGCAGCCAGGCGACGAGCAGTGCGGTGACCGCGTACCCCATCAGCACGTCCCATGCGAAGACGAGGATGAAGTGCAAAGTCCCTTCGGCGAACAGGAACAGCGCCCGCCATCGGTAGCGGCCGGGCCAGGGTTGACCGCGCCGGGCGGCGGAGTCGAACTGGATCGCCAGGCCGACGCCGAAGAGGATCGTCAGCATCGACAGGAACTTCCCGTCCGCCGCCAGCCGGAACAGGCGCTCGGCGGCCCCGGGCCAGGACCCGAAGCCGGCATCGCCGGTCCCGCTCTGCAGGATCCCCCACTCGGCGCCCGGACCGGTGAAGATCCACACGTTGGTCATCAGCGTGCCGAGGATCGCGGCCCCACGCAGTACGTCGAGAAGGGGTAACCGGCCTCCGCCGGCGCCGGCGGAGGGAGTCATGGTCGGTGTGCGCAGGGTCTCGGTCATGCCTCCATCGTCGACGCGACCCGGACGGTATTCCTCGTAGGAACAGGCGAACTCCCCCTACATCGAAGGATGCACCCGCGGCTGACGGGTCCTCCTCGGGTGCAACGGACGCAGGCACCCGGCGACCCGCCTGCTCCCCCTGGGGCACGGGCCGGCCGCATTCACTCGCGGCATGCTCAATGGCAGTGACCAGACCCGGTTGCCGGACGCGGTGTGAAGCCGGGCGAGCGTCGGAGATCAGACCGGTCGGACGGCCACCACCGTCACCGTTTCCCATTTTCCCCTACATTGGGGTTTATGTCGGATCAACTCCAGACGGTGCACAGCCGCCGGAGACATGGCAGGAGGATCCCTCGGGCGAAGAGCCGTCCGGGGCGTGCTGTCGTCGCCGTGACGGCGGTGTCCGCGCTCGCCGGCCTCGCCGCCTGCGGGTCGGTCGGCGAGGGAGGGGACGACGCGGGCGGCAAGGCCTCCGGCAAGGACGGTTTCACGGTCGGACTGCTGCTCCCGGACACGCACACCGCTCGCTGGGCGACCGCCGACAAGCCCCTGATCGTGAAGAAGGTCAAGGAGCTGTGCCCCGACTGCAGGGTGACCCACGCCTACGCCTCAGCGGACGTGGCCACTCAGCAGCAGCAGGTCGAATCCATGATCGCGGACGGTGCCAAGGTGCTGATCCTTGATCCCGTCGACGACAAGGCGCTCCGCTCCTCGATCGCCAGGGCCCGCCAGGCGAACGTCCCGGTGGTCTCCTACGACCGTCTCGCCGAGGGCCCCATCTCGGCCTACTCCAGCTACGACTCGGAGGAGATCGGCAGGATCCAGGCCCAGGAGCTCCTCAAGGCGATGGGTCCCAAGGCGCGCGACGGCCAGATCGTGATGATGAACGGTGACCCCACGGACCCGAACACGAGAGACCTGATGAAGGGCGCGCTCTCCGTACTCGAGGGCAAGGTGAAGATCGCCAGGTCCTACTACACCGCCGAGTGGATTCCGGAGAACGCGTTCAAGAACATGTCGGCCGCCATCGCCGAGCTGGGCGCGGACAATATCGACGGCGTCCTGTCGGCCAACGACGGGCTCGCGGGTGGCGTGGTCACCGCGCTCAAGGCCGCCGGTATCAAGCCGCTGCCGCCCGTCACCGGTCAGGACGCCGACCTCTCGGCCGTGCGGCGGATCGTCAAGGGCGAGCAGCACGTCACCGTCTACAAGTCCTTCGAGGCAGAGGCCAACGCCGCCGCCGAGATGGCCGTCGCCCTGGGCCGCGGCGAGAAGCTCGACACCATCGCAACGGACCGTGTCAGCAATGACACCGGCAAGGACATCCCGGCCGTCCTCGGACCCCTTGTCCCCGTAACCGCCGGCACGGTCAAGGACACGGTCGTCAAGAGCGGCCTTTACACGGTCAGCCAGATCTGCACACCCACGGTCGAAGCCGCCTGCCGGAAAGCCGGACTCATCGAGTAGACCGCCCGGCGCCGCACCTCCCGCACGTCGTGCGGCATCACCGGCAGGGCGAGACGGGCGGGCAAAGGAGGCGGTTCACGTGCGGAGCACTCCCCTGCTGGGGCTGCGCGGCATCTGCAAACGGTTCGGCGTCGTCTGGGCACTCACGGACGTCGAGCTGGAGATCCACGCCGGCGAGGTCGTCGCCCTGGTGGGCGACAACGGCGCGGGCAAGTCCACTCTCGTCAAGGTGATCACCGGCGTCGGCCCCGCCGACGCGGGCGTCATCGAGTGGGACGGCCGTCCCGTCCGGATCTCCCGCCCCCGTGATGCCCAGGGGCTGGGCATCGCCAGCGTCTACCAGGACCTCGCACTGTGCGAAACCCTCGATGTCGTCGGCAACCTCTTCCTCGGCCATGAGATCGGCAGGACCGGAGTCCTCGACGAGGTGTCCATGGAGCGCCGGGCCCGGGAACTGGACCTGCTGGACACCCTCCCCATACGCATCCCCAGCGTCCGCGTCCCCGTCGCCTCCCTGTCCGCGACCCAGCGCCAGACCGTCGCGATCGCGCGCGCCCTTCTCAGCGAACCGAGGATGCTCATCCTCGATGAGCCCACCGCCGCGCTGGGCGTCCAGCAGACCGCCCACTTCCTCGACCTGATCGATCGGCTGCGGGAGCGCGGGATCGGCGTCCTCCTGGTCAGCCACAACCTCGGTGACGTCAAAGCCGTCGCGGACCAGGTCGCGGTGCTGCACCTCGGTCGCAACAATGGTTTCTTCAGCGTGCCGACCACGTCGCAGGAGCAGATCGTCTCCTCCATCACCGGCGCCACCGACAACGCCGGCACCCATCGCGAGGCCCGGTCGTGGGAGGGAGCGATGTGAAAAGGACACGAGCATCAGAGAGCCTCGGCCCCGCCGGGACGGGTGGCGACTCGGCCGGCGCCAAGCTCGCAGCCGCCGATCAGCGCCGGTCAGCGGGCGAAGGGGGCTTCAGGAGTTACGTCGACGAGTTCACCCGCAAGCTGCGCAGCGGCGAACTCGGATCGCTTCCCGGCATCGTGTGTGTCGTCGTGCTCTGGACCATCTTCCAAAGCCTTCACCAGCAGTTCCTCTCGCCCCGCAACCTTTCCAACCTCAGCGTGGACATCGTCGGCACGGGCATGATCGCCCTGGGCATCGTCTTCGTGCTGCTGCTCGGCGAGGTGGACCTCTCCGTCGGCTCGGTCAGCGGGCTCACGGCGGCCGTGTTCGCCGTCCTGAACGTGAGCAACGGCCTGCCGGAATGGCTGGCGATCGCCGCCGCCCTGTTCGTCGGAGCAGCGATCGGAGCCGTTCAGGGGTTCTTCTCGGCCAGGGTCGGCGTACCGTCGTTCGTCGTCACTCTGGCGGGCCTGCTGGCCTGGAACGGCCTCATGCTCTACGTCCTGGGCGCGAGCGGCACCATCAACCTCCCTGAGCAGGGTCTGATCCACGCGCTGACCAGTTACTACTTCCACGACGCGGGAGTCGCGTACGGGCTGGCGGCGCTCAGCGTGGCCGCGTTCTTCCTCGCCTCCTACCGGGACGCACGCCGCCGAAGGGCCGCCGGCGTGTTGTCCCGGCCACTCAGCGTCATCGCTGTGCGCACGGGTGCGGTGGCACTGGTCGCGTTCGCCGCCGCCTATGTCCTGAACCGGTTCGAGGGGCTGCCGCTCGCCCTCCTGATCTTCCTCGCCTTCGTCGTCGGCCTCGACTTCATCCTTCGCCGCACGTTCTACGGGCGGAAGATCTTCTCCATCGGCGGCGGCGCCGAGGCGGCCCGCCGCGCCGGGATCAACGTGGTGTGGCTGCGGATCTCGGCGTTCATGGTGTCCGGGGCGCTGGCCGCTGTCGGCGGACTCTTCCTGGCTTCACGCGTCGCCGCGGTGGGCCAGACCTCGGGCTCCACCATTCTGCTGATCAATGCCATCGCCGCGGCGGTCATCGGTGGCGTCAGCCTGTTCGGCGGCCGCGGTACAACCTGGTCCGTCCTGCTGGGCATGCTCGTCATCCAGTCGATCGCGTCGGGCATGGTTCTCCTGGGCATCCCGACGCCGATGCAGTCCGTGATCACCGGTGGTGTGCTGCTCGCCGCCGTGGTCCTCGACTCGCTGTCGCGCCTCTCGCAGAAGGCTCACGGCAGGGCGTGACCCGCGCAGGGGCCGGGTGCCGGGCACCGGGCGCCGGGAACCGGGCGCCGGGCGCCGGCAGTGGGAAGGCGTGCTCCCTCGCAACGGCATACCGTCGGATCATGAGCGAGATCGTCGTTGTGCACGAACTGGACGAGGCGGTGTCGGCGCCCGGCCCCACCGGCACCCCGGCAGCCGAGAGCCGGCACGTCCGCCGCGTCCACGCTGCGCCCGCCGCTCCCGGGAACCCCGCCGCCCCCGGTCCACGGACCATCTGCGGCAAAGACACCTTCGCCATGGAAGCGACGCCCTGGAGGCCCTCCGAGCATCCGGGCGCGAAGTGGTACGACCCGGCGTACACAGACCGCATCTGCGCCGACTGTGATCTCGCGATGGAAACCTGACCGGTGCCGCACACCGAGCCGGTCCACCGCCTCGGCCGCCGGCAGTGCGTTGTCGGCATGTCACCGTTCACCACACGTCGGACTCCGGGTACGGAGCGTCCGCAGGATCCCTGGACCACGACCCGAACCCACCGACGCGAGCTGTGCGCGGTCCTGGACTGCGGCGGGAACCGACGCCCCGGGAGGGGAACGGGATCGACAGGGGTCATGGAGCGTTGAACCCGCCCTGCCGTGGCTGGACGCCGCAGAGTTGGCCGACCCACCGATCTCTCGCTCCTGCGGCAAGTTCTTGTGCCGTCCCTCGCCCTGCCGCTGGATCAGGACGCAGCCGTCGTCCGCGACATGTCGCCGACAGGCCCGCAGCAGTCCTTCGCGAACGCCCGGGCCGACTTCCGGTGTACGCCCACAATGGGGCCTCGGCCGACGAAGGCGCCGCCCATGGCGTACGACCGTGCGACCCGGCCGTGGAAATCGTCAACGTCGCCTGCGCGAGAAGAAGGCCGCCCGCGGCAGCGAAGCCGGTCGGCGCTGCCCCCCTCTGCCCGATGCCCGATGCCCGATGCCCGGTCCCAGCGTCAGCCGGTGGGACCGGGCACCGAGGCGCGCCCTACCGGCGGTGGACCTGCTCCGCCTGCGGGCCCTTGGGGCCCTGGGTCACGTCGTATTCGACCTTGTCTCCCTCCGCCAGCTCCTTGAAGCCGGTGGCCTGGATGGCGGAGAAGTGGACGAACACGTCCGGGCCACCGTCGTCCTGCTGGATGAAGCCGAAGCCCTTGTCGGCGTTGAACCACTTCACAGTGCCTGTTGCCATCAGTTCCGTTCCCTTTGCCATGCCACGGCGCGCGCCGTCGCCGCGCCGGCCACAGCCCCATCGCGACTGCGGCTCCTGCACCTTGCCACCCTGAGCCGGTTTCACGAACGGTCCTGTTTCCGTGTCGGCAAAATGCACCGTCCGGCTCGTCGGACGGAGCTTCGGCGAGGCCATCCCGACCGGAGCCACCTTCCACACCCGGAATCAGGTGGACGACCTGGCACCGCCCCAGCCGTGGATCATCAGGGCAGATCGGACAGCCGGAAGCGCAGCCGGCAGATCGCGGCGTTCGTATCGCGGCGGACGGCGTGTGCGACGACCGCGCCCCGCTGGTTCTGCACGTCCGCTGCCACAGACGGGCGGGCTCGACCTCGGGAATGAGCACGGTGATCCTGGTGCCGGGGGCGAGAGGGCGGCGATCCCTTCACGCGCTCTTGACGGTGCCGTCAGGAGGGCGTCAAAGCTGACGGACACAGTTGTGGCGTCGTCCGGACGCGGGAGCGCGTACACCCCTGGGCCGGGGGACGCTGCTCTGCGGGGCGACCGCCGGGACGCAGCTGTCGCAGAGGATCGACGGCGAGACCGCCCGGGCCGTCTTCAAGATCTCCGGACTGGACGAGCGACAGCGGACGTCGTGGGCGCCGTGGGCGTAATTGCGCCGTATGTACGAACGCTTAGGGAATCCTAACGAGTTCTTGATGCCCCTCAAGGCATCGGAGTGGTGCTGTTGACCAGGTGGGGCGACATACGCTCGCGCCGTGTTCATCGTGACCGGGACGTCTCTGCGTTCCCCGAACTGGCCGGCTGCCGGACGCTTACGGCGCTCGACTTCTTCGGGCCCCCACATCCGTGTCCCGGCAGGCGGGGCGACACCTGAGCCTGCGGGTTCTCATTGCATACGCTGATCATGCCGTCTCCGTGATGGCCGAATTCGTTCGTTGTAGACCAGGAGCACAGATGACCACCCCCGTCCATGCCCGTACGAGCCGCATGCGTGCGTGGATGCTCGAGGGCCTGTCCGACATGGCCAGGCACCAGAAAGGTACGCACGCCGAGCCGGTGCCCGAGCACAAGGGGCAGCGGTGGTGGCGGGTGATGTGCCTGACCGGCGTCGACTACTTCTCCACGCTGGGCTATCAGCCGGGCATCGCCGCGCTCGCGGCGGGGCTGCTGTCGCCAGTGGCCACCATCGTGCTGGTGATCGTCACCCTGGCGGGCGCACTGCCGGTGTACCGGCGGGTCTCCGAGGAGAGCCCGCACGGTCAGGGCTCGATCGCCATGCTGGAGCGACTGCTGTCGTTCTGGAAGGGCAAGCTGTTCGTCCTGACCCTGCTCGGCTTCGCCGCCACCGACTTCCTCATCACCATCACCCTGTCGGCGGCGGACTCCTCCATCCACCTGGTGGAGAACCCGCACGTGCCCGGCTTCCTGCACGGACAGCAGATGCTCGTCACACTGCTGCTGATCGCGCTGCTCGGGGCGGTCTTCCTCAAGGGCTTCCTGGAGGCGATCGGCGTCGCCGTCGCCCTCGTCGGGATCTACCTGGCCCTGAACGCGGTCGTCGTGGTCGTCGGCCTGTGGCACATCGTGACCGAGGCGCATGTGGTCACCGACTGGTCCAGCGCCCTGACCGCCGAGCACGGGAACGTCGTGGCCATGGTCGGGGTGGCGCTGCTGGTCTTCCCCAAGCTGGCTCTGGGCCTGTCCGGCTTCGAGACCGGCGTGGCGGTCATGCCGCACGTGGAGGGCGACCCCGGCGACACCGGGGAGAAGCCCGCAGGACGTATCCGGGGTACGAAGAAGCTGCTGACCACCGCAGCACTGATCATGAGCGTCTTCCTGATCACGACCAGCTTCATCACCACCCTGCTCATCCCGGCGAAGGAGTTCCAGCCGGGCGGCGAGGCCAACGGGCGCGCACTCGCCTACCTCGCCCACGAATACCTCGGAAACGTCTTCGGCACCGTCTACGACGTCGCCACCATCGCCATCCTCTGGTTCGCCGGCGCCTCCGCCATGGCCGGACTGCTCAACCTGATGCCCCAGTACCTTCCCCGGTACGGCATGGCCCCGCACTGGGCGCGCGCAGTCCGCCCCATGGTGATCGTCTTCACCCTGGTGGCGTTCCTGGTCACCTGGATCTTCAACGCCGACGTCGACGCCCAGGGCGGCGCCTACGCCACCGGCGTACTGGTCCTGATCTGCTCCGCGGCGATCGCGGTGACCATCGCCGCCCACCGCGCCCGGCAGCGCAACTGGACGATCGCCTTCGCCGTCATCTCGGCGGTCTTCCTCTACACCACGGTCCTCAACGTCATCGAACGGCCCGACGGCGTGAAGATCGGCGCATGCTTCATCGCCGGCATCATCATCCTGTCCCTGGCCTCCCGGCTCGCCCGCGCCTTCGAGCTGCGCGTCACGGGCGTGACGCTGGACGACATGGCCGAGCGCTTCGTCCGCGACATCTCCCACCGGACGATCCGTCTCATCGCCAACGAGCCCGACCAGCGCGACGTCGCCGAGTACCGCGACAAGATCCATCAGATCCGGGCCGACAACGACGTGCCGGCAGGGGATGACTTCATCTTCGTGGAGGTCACCGTCGGCGACCCCTCGGAGTTCGAGGCCGGTCTGAACGTACGCGGCGAGGTACTGCACGGCCGCTACCGCGTCCTGACCCTGGAGAGCTCCTCCATCCCCAACGCCCTGGCCGCACTGCTCCTGCACGTACGCGACGCCACCGGTCAGCGCCCGCACATGTACTTCGAATGGTCCGAGGGCAACCCCTTCGCCAACTTCCTCCGCTTCTTCCTCTTCGGCCAGGGCGAGGTCGCCCCCGTCACCCGCGAGGTCTTGCGAGAGGCCGAACCCAACCGGGCGAACCGGCCCCGCGTCCACGTCGGCTGACGCGAGGAACGAGCGGTGCGTGCGGGCTGCGCCTCGCCGTGATCACGGTTCGCCCTCCACCCGCGAGGGCGAGCCTGGTCAGTCGGCCTTCACGCGGGCTTCGAGTCCTCGTTGCCAGTGGGACGCCCAGCCCTGACCCAGCGGGCGTGGAACGCGGCCGCGATGAGCGTGGTAGGGCGCGCCTTCCGGTCGACGACGGCGCCGCGCCCTCGGGGGGCGGCCCCGCATAATTCGGATGCGCCCCCGGGCCTGCTCCGGTAGCGTCCAGCTCCGTCGCCTTCCGATGCGCGCGAGCCCCGGTTACTTCCTGTCAAAAACCCACCGGTGCCCACTTCTGATCTCGGGAGGCGACCTGTTTCCGCGTGCGCCGTGCGACGCTTCGACCGCCCGTCCCCGACAGCACGCCCCTCCGACCGCCACCCGCCAGGGGACCTCTGCATGACCCATTTCAACCGTCAGCGGGCCAAGGCCGAAGCCAGGAGCGAGATCCAGGCAGAAATACCGGGCCTCACCGCAGGCGGAGCGACATCCCCGCTGTCCACGCACGGCCAGTGGATCGTCACGCCGTCACCGACCGCCCGGCGCACGGCCTTTGCCGCATCGCAGGGCGCCAATCGCCTGGGGCGCGCCGGGTACACCCGGGATCCGAAGTCCGAGCTCTTCCTGCTCGCCGTCGCCAACATGGTGGGACAGCCCACCTTCTACGAGAGCGCACAGTCCCGCGACGACCGCTACGCCCAGCTCGTCCGTCAACTCGCGGTCGGTGACCCGGAGTGGACCCTCGGACTGCTGCGCTGGCTCCGTACGGAAGCGCACATGCGGACGGCGTCACTGGTGGGTGCGGCCGAGTTCGTCCGCGCCCGGCTGGATGCCGGGGCCTCCGGCTTCTCGCGGCAGGCCGTCGACGCGGTGCTGCAACGCGCCGACGAGCCAGGCGAGTTGTTGGCCTACTGGACCTCCCGGCACGGACGGCGTCTGCCACAACCGGTGAAGCGCGGGGTCGCGGACGCGGTGCGCCGGCTCTACACCGACCGCGCGCTGCTCAAGTACGACACCGGCTCACGGGCGTTCCGCTTCGGGGACGTCCTGGAGCTGACCCACCCCGCTCCGGCGCCCGGCCGGCCCTGGCAGGGCGAGCTGCTCCGGTACGCCGTGGACCGGTGCCACCGCCCGGACCGTGCCGTACCGCCGGCCGGTGCCCCTCTCCTCACCGCCCACCACGCGCTGGTGTCTGTCCCGGACGACGAGCGGTACGCGCTGGTCACCGGGCCCGGCGGGGCCGAACGGCTGGCTGCGGCGGGGATGACCTGGGAGGCGCTGGCGGGCTGGCTGCGCCGCCCCATGGACGCCGCCGTGTGGGAGGCCGTGATCCCGTCGATGGGGCCGATGGCGCTCGTCCGCAATCTGCGCAACTTCGATGTCGCGGGAGTCGGGGACCGGACGGCCGCCGACGTCGCCCGTCGGATCTCCGACCCGGTCGAGGTCCTGCGCTCCCGGCAGTTCCCGTTCCGCTACCTGGCGGCCCACCGCAACGTGCCGTCACCACGGTGGGAGCAGGCCCTGGAAGCGGCCCTCGGACATTCCCTGGCGCAGGTGCCCGCCCTGCCCGGCCGGACCCTGGTCCTGGTGGACCGGTCGGGCTCGATGTTCGACACGCCCAGCGAGCACACCGGACTCAACCGGGCGGACTCCGCCGCCATCTTCGGCACGGCCCTGGCGATCCGGGCCGAGCGGGCCGACCTCGTCGAGTTCGGCTCCCACAGCCGGAGGGTGGAGCTGGAGCCGGGCGAGTCCGTCCTCCGGGCACTGGACCGGTTCCACGACCTCGGGGGGACCAACACCACGGAGGCCGTCACCCGGCACTACAGGGAGCACGACCGCGTGGTCGTCGTCACCGACGAACAGGCCTACCTGGCGCCCTACGTCGACACGTTCGGCGCCGTTCCCCGGAGCGTGCCCGTGTACACCTGGAACCTGGGCGGCTACGCCACGGGCCACGCAGCCGCCGGTCCGCACCGTCACACCTTCGGCGGCCTCAGTGATGCGGCGTTCCGGCTGATCCCGCTCCTGGAGTCCGGCCGGGCGGCCGAGTGGCCCTGGGAGTCCACTGCGGCCGCGACGTGAGGTCCGCCTCCCGGCGCCCCTTGCTCCCGGGGCGCCGGTCGCGGGTCAGGAAACCCGCTTGATCGTCCAGGCGTTGGGCTCGTGGCTCGGCACCGCCGCGTACTGGCAGGCGCCACTGTAGAAGCTGCGGTTCACCTGCACCCAGCCCGCCGGGGGCCACGTGGAGGCGCAGACGTTCACGGTCGTGCCGATGGGCATGCCGGAGACCTGCTGGATCTTCTTCATGTTGGGGTTGAACGTGACGCCGCACTGCCAGCTGTTCCACCACTGCACGTCGACCCAGCCTGACGGCGTCAGGGAGCTCCCGCACATGGTCGTGGTGTCGCCAGGAGCGGCCGAGGCCGGTGCCGCGGTGAGCGCGACGCAGGCGGCAGTGGTCATCAGGGCCAGCGAGGCCGAACGGAGACGGACCACGGTGGTACCTCCAGGATCATCAATGGGTTTTACGTGAACACCACAATCCATACCGTTCCTCCACATGTGGCCAGTAGTCAGTTATCGGACGGAGCTGATCGTGACCGAAACGGACCCCGTGATCGTCCGCCCGCCGTTCTCGCAGGCCGCCCGCCGTTGAGCCAACCGACGCGGCGGCAGCTCCTGACGCTGCGGCGTTCGTGTCGTGGGTACGGCGACGGCACTGCCGCCGCATCGCCGGCTCGGCAGCCGATCACGGTGGACGCCGGCCAGGCCTTCTCCGTCAGCAACTCTGGCGTCACGGTACGTGTTCTTTATATTCACCCAAAAGGTCAGGAATATACTCAAATGGAGGCTGGGAGATCGCCGAGTTTCTGTGAGGGAAGTGATGCAGATGGGGGTCGTGGGAGACCGCATCGGCCCCGTACGTCCCCGCGAACGGTTTCTGCATGGCGAGTCGGTCGAGGGGGGCGTGAGAAGTCCGATCCTGAGTTCGTGGCAGCGCTGCCGGCTGCTGGGACTCTCACCGGACCAGACCGAGCTCCCCTTCCGGCAGGATTTCGATCCGGACAGTGAGCTCGTGCGCGCGGCCGGGCCCGTGCTGGACCGGCTGCAAGCCATGTTCGCGGGCAGCCAGATGAACATCTGTCTCGCCGATGGGCAGGGCACGATACTTGAACGCCGCTTCGGGGAAGCGTCTTTGGTGCGGCGCCTCGCCCCGATCCAGAGCATCCCCGGCTTCGTCTTCGCGGAGCAGTTCGCCGGGACCAACGGTGTCGGTCTCGCACTCGCGGAAAGGGAGCTGTGCCAGGTCTCCGGTGCCGAACACTTCGCCGAGCGCTCTCAGTCAAACGCCTGTACCGCAATCCCGGTTCGCGACCAGCTCAGCGGGCGGATCGAGGGCGTCCTCTGCTTCGGCTATCCCCTCACCGATGCGGACGCGGCACTGGTCACCGTGATACGCAACGCCGCCGAAGCCATCGAACGGCGGCTGATGGAGCAGAGTTCGGCGCGAGAGCGTGGCCTGCTGCGGGCGTATCTCGACGCCAGGCACTACGCGTGGACCAGCGAGGCAACCGGGGACGGGCGCCTGATCGGAATGAACGAACTGGTTCAGATGGGGCTGGACCAGCGCGATCGGACGACGCTCAAGGAGAAGGCCACGGAGCTGATCTCCTCGTCCCAGCGGGCCGCCGTCGAAGTGTCCCTGTCCCACGACCGGCGCGTCACCCTCCTGAGCCATCCGGTGACGAGCCCCTCCGGGGTGGAGGGCGTCGTCATCGAGGCGGTCCTCCCCAGTGACTCGCCGCACCCCCGCATCGCCGTCCCGACGCGCGCCGGCCGGCCACTCGGCCTCTTCCCGCAGCCTGCCACCACCACCGCCCCGGCGTCCGGGCACTTCCCCGCCGCCGCGGCCGGCCGGGCCGCCACCACGGTCCGCGCGCCCGTCCCACCCGGCACCGACGACGCTGCCGACGGCCTGGCCAGGGGGCTGGTGCTGGTGGGCGAGCCGGAGGTGGGGAAGTACGCCGTTGCGGCCCGACGCCGCCTGGAGCTGCTGGCCGAGGCCAGCGCCCGTATCGGCACCACCCTGGACGTGAGCCGCACCGCCTGGGAACTCGCCGAGATGGCGGTCCCCCGCCTGGCCGACTACGTCACCATCGACGTTCCCGAGGCCGTACTGCGCGGCGAGGAATCCCCCGACCCAAGCACCGATCTGCACCGTACGGTGGTCCACGGCATCCGCGAGGACTGCCCCTTCTACCCGGCCGGCGAGCGGGTGCAGCTGCACCCGGCCACGCCCCATCTACGGTGCCTGGCCAGCGGGCAGGCAGTACTGGAACCCGATCTGGCATCCGCCGCCGGCTGGATCGCCCAAGAACCCGAACACGCCGAGCGGATCCTCGCGCGCGGCGTGCACTCCCTCATCTCCGTCCCCCTCCTGGCGCGCGGCGTCCTCCTGGGCATCGCGAGCTTCTACCGCTCGCAGGATCCCGCCCCCTTCGGGGACGACGACTGCTCGCTGGCCCAGGAACTCGCCGCTCGCGCCGCCCTCTGCATCGACAACGCCCGCCGTTACACCCGCGAACACACCCTGGCCCTGGCACTTCAGCACAGTCTGCTCCCGCGCGGACTTCCCGAGCAGGACGCCGTCGAGGTCGCCCACGGCTATCGGCCCGGCGAATCCGGAGTGGGCGGCGACTGGTTCGACGTCATCCCCCTCTCCGGCACCCGCGTCGCCCTCCTCGTCGGCGATGTCGTCGGCCATGGACTGCACGCCGCCGCCACCATGGGCCGGCTGCGCACCGCCGCACGCAACTTCGCCGAACTGGAACTCGCCCCCGACGAACTCCTCACCCACCTGGACAATCTCGTGCTGCGCCTGGACCGGGAGGAGGGCGAAGACAACCCTGCGTTCGGCAGCCCCGGCATCGTCGGCGCCACGTGTCTGTACGCCGTCTACGACCCCACCTCGGGGCAGTGCACCATGGCTCGCGCCGGCCACCCTCCGCCCGCGCTGGTCCACCCCGACGGCACCGTGACCTTCCCGGACCTGCCCGCGGGACCCCCTCTCGGCCTGGGCGGTCTCCCCTTCGAAACGGCCGAGATCCACCTCCCCGAACACAGCCGGCTGGTCCTCTACACCGACGGACTCGTCGCAGACCGCGATCGCGACATCGACGTGGCGCTCGACGAGCTGCGCCGCGCGCTGGCCCACCCGGACCGAACGCCCGATGACACCTGCCAGGCGGTCCTCGACGCCGTGGCACCCGATCACCCCGGCGACGACATCGCGCTGCTCGTCGCCGGCACCCACACCCTGCCCGCCGACCGGATCGCCACCTGGGACCTGCCCGCCGACCCGGCCCTCGTCTCCGACGTCCGTGCCGCAGCCGTCCGCCAGCTGAGCCAGTGGGGGCTGGACGAGTCCGCTTTCGCCACGGAGTTGCTGCTCAGCGAGCTGGTCACGAACGCCGTCCGCTACGGAACCGGGCCCATCCAGGTGCGCCTCATCCACGACCGCACCCTGATCTGCGAGGTCTACGACACCAGTAGCACCGCCCCACGCCTGCGCCATGCGGCCACCACCGACGAGGGTGGCCGTGGCCTGTTCCTCGTCGCACAGCTCGCCCAGGCCTGGGGCACCCGCTACACGACCGACGGCAAGGTCATCTGGGCCGAGTGCGCCCTGGACGCGGCGGCGTGACCTGCACCCGACACGGCTGGGAGGTCCATGGGGAGACCGCCTCCCCGGCCGGCTCGCCCATTGGAGTCAAAGGCACCACCGATATGCCGGGAATACGGCAACAGCTCCCAGTAGCATCCTCCATGCAGTCGGGAAGAACGTGGAGGCCGACCCCCGGAGAAGTCCGTGCATGACGCTCCCGACACCGCGATGGGCCCACCCTCTCGCTTCGGTGGAGGACCTCTCGTCCGGATACGCGGTCTCAGCAAGCGGTTCGGCGGCACCCTCGCGCTCGCCGGGGTCGACCTCGACATCCACGGCGGCAGCGTCCTCGCCCTGCTCGGCCCCAACGGCGCCGGGAAGTCCACCCTCATCAAGGTGCTCGCCGGGGTCCACCACGCCGACGAGGGCGAGGTGACGGTGGCCGGGCATCCGCTCGGCTCGGACGCCGCCGCCCGGAAGATGTCGTTCATTCACCAGGATCTCGGCCTCGTCGAGTGGATGACGGTCGCCGAGAACATCGCCCTGGGCACCGGCTATCCGCGCCGTTGTGGACTGGTCTCCTGGCGGCAGACCCGAGAGCGATGCGCCGAGGCCCTGCGGATCGTCGCCGGTCATCTGGACGCCGACGCCCCGATTGCCGACCTCGCCCCCGCGGAGCGCTCGCTGGTCGCCATCGCCCGCGCCCTGGCGACACGGGCAGAACTCTTCGTCCTGGACGAGCCGACCGCCACCCTCCCCGCCGCGGACTGCGCCCGGCTCTTCGACGTCCTGCACACCCTGCGCGACCGAGGGCACGGCGTCCTCTACGTCAGCCACCGGCTCGACGAGGTGTACAAGGTCGCCGACACGTTCGCCGTGCTGCGCGACGGCCACCTCGTCAGCCAAGGTCCGCTCGCCGGCCACAGTCCCGCTCGTCTGGTGCATGACATCGTGGGCCGCGAACTGGCCGGCCACCGGCCCGCCACCACCCCCGCCGGCGGCCCGCCCGTCCTGAGTCTCGACGGCGTACGCACCCGGTACGCCGGACCGGTCAGCCTGGAACTGCGTGCCGGCGAAATCCTCGGCATGGTGGGCCTGACCGGCGCCGGCCACATGGACCTCGGCCGCGCCCTGGCCGGCGCCCGGCCGGGCCTCGGCGGGCGGGCACAGCTCGACGGCCGCCCGTACCACCCGCGTACGGTCGCCGCCGCTCTCGACTCCGGCGTCGGCTTCGTGGCCGGGAACCGTCAGGAGGAGGGCTGCGCCGCCGAACTGACCGTACGGGAGAACTTCCTGGCCAACCCCCGGGCAGCCGGTGTGCCGGCGTGGCACTGGACCGGTCCCCGGCGCGAGCGGGCCGAGGCCACCGCCCTGATCGACCGGTTCTCGGTGCACCCCCGCGACTGCGAGGTCCCGATCGCCACCCTTTCGGGCGGCAACCAGCAGAAGATCATGGTCGGCCGGTGGCTCCGGGTGAGCCTGCGCCTGCTGGTCCTCGAAGAGCCGACCGCCAGTGTGGACGTCGGTGCCAAGGCCGCGATCCACCGTCTGCTCGACGACGCGCTGGCCGCCGGCCTGGCGGTACTGCTCATCTCCACCGATTTCGAGGAGGTCACCACCGTGTGCCACCGCGCCCTGGTGTTCGCCCGTGGGAGCGTGACGGCCGAGCTGACCGGTGATGCCCTCACGGTCGGCGAACTGACCCGCACCGCCTCGGCCATGCCCGCCATCACCGGAACCACGACGAACCGGTGACCCCCTCCCCCTCACCCCGACCCCTGCTGGGCTTCCTGCGCGGGCACCTCATCGGCACCTACGGCCTCCTGGCCCTGGCCGCCCTGCTCTTCCTGATCTTCTCCATCACCCTGCCGGACACCTTCCCCACACGGGACAACGTCTCCTCGATCCTCTCCAACCAGTCGATCCCCGCCATCCTCGCGCTCGGCGCGACGATCCCCATCGTCACCGGCAAGTTCGACCTGTCCATCGGCTACGGCCTCGGCCTGGCGCACGTCATGGTGATGCAGCTCATCGTCAACGAAGGGTGGTCCTGGGCGCTCGCCTGCCTCGCGGTGATCCTCGGAGGGGCGGTGGTCGGCGCTCTCAACGGTGTCATCGTCGAGTTCGCGCAGATCGACTCCTTCATCGCCACTCTCGGCACCGGCAGCATGATGTACGCCGTCAGCGGCTGGATCACCGACGGAACCCGGATCGTCCCGGGCCCGCAGGGCCTGCCGCCCGCCTTCACCGGCATCTACGACTCCAGGTTCCTCGGCCTGCCGGTACCCGCCTTCTACGTCCTCGCCGTCGTCGTCGCCCTCTGGCTGGTCCTGGAGCGGCTGCCGCTCGGCCGGTACCTGTATGTCATCGGCTCCAACCCCCGCGCCGCCGGCGTCCTCGGCATCCCCACCCACAAGTACTCCGTCTACGCCTTCGCCGGTTCGGGCCTCGTCGTCGGCTTCGCCGGGGTCCTCCTCGCCGCCCAGCAGCAGACCGGCAACCCGAGTGTCGGCCTGGACTACCTGCTGCCGGCCTTCGTCGGGGCCCTGCTCGGCTCCACCGCGATCAAGCCCGGCCGCGCCAACGCGCTGGGCACCGTCGTGGCCGTCGCCGTCCTCGCCGTCGGCCTCGCCGGCATCGGCCAGCTCGGCGCCCAGTTCTGGGCCACGCCGCTGTTCAACGGCGCCACCCTGCTCATCGCCGTCGGCCTGGCCGGCTACTCCGCCCGCCGCCGACTGCGCACCGGCCCCACCACGACCCGCCAGACGCCCGCAAAGACGTCAGCCGCACCGACGAAGGACGGCACCCCCTAGGACACTTCGTAACGCGCACCGCGTCAGGAGCACCGTGTACTCGAACCGAAGGACCTCACTCACCACCGCAACCCTGCTGGCACTGGCCGCCGCCGTCGTTGTCGGTTGCGGGCGCGGCCCGTCGACGGGCACCGGGCCGTCGAGGGCCGGTTGCCCCGCCGTGCTCGCGAAGGCCAAGGCGGCCGTGCAGCAGGCCGAGAACACCAACGCCTCCTGGAACGGCCCCACCAGTGGCCCCGCGGCGGTTCCCGGCAAGAGCATCGTCTACGTAGCGCAGACCATGACCAACCCCGGCGTCGCCGGCGTCGCGCAGGGCGTCAAGGAAGCCGCGAAGGTCACGGGCTGGAACGTCCGGGTGATCGACGGAGAGGGCACTCCCGCCGGCATCCAGGCAGCACTCAGCCAGGCCATCACCCTCAAGCCCTCGGGCATCGCCATCGGCGGCTTCGACCCCAATCTGACGTCGCAGCAGGTGGCGCGGGCTGAGGCGGCGAACATCCCGCTCGTCGGCTGGCACGCGGTCCGTTCACCCGGCCCGAGCGAGAACCCCAGGCTCTACACCAACATCACCACCAACGTGGCGGACGTGGCGAAAATCAGCGCGGACTGGGTCATCACCCGGTCAAACGGCGATGCCGGAGTCGTCGTCTTCACCGACGACTCGATCCCGTTCGCCAAGAACAAGGCCGAACTGATCAAGCAGGGGCTCGCCACCTGCCCGGGCGTGCGGCTGTTGGCATACGAGAACATCCCGATTCCGGATGCGAGCCACCGCACCCCCCAGGAGGTCTCCTCCCTCATCTCCCGCTTCCAGAACAGGTGGACGTACTCGGTCGCCATCAACGACCTCTACTTCGCCGATGCCGCCCCGGCCCTTCGCGCTGCCGGGAAACCGGGCTCCGGCCCTCCCTTCAACATCGGCGCGGGCGACGGCGATCCCTCCGCCTTCCAGCGCATCAACAGCGAGCAGTACCAGGCCGCCACCGTCCCCGAGCCGCTGTCCCAGCAGGGCTGGCAAATCATCGACGAGTTCAACCGCTCCTTCGCCGGCCAGGCCGCCAGTGGCTACGTCGCCCCCGTGCACATCTCCACGGCCGACAACACCGGCGGGGCCACTTCCTGGAATCCGTCGGGTTACCGCGAGGCCTACCGGAAGATCTGGCGCACCTGACGGCCTCGTGCACGGACCTCGCTGCGTACCGCCGTCCCCAGGCCAGGGACCGGCGCCGAGAAGTGTTCGCGCAGCGCGGCCAGCACGGCCCCGGGCTGCTCCGCGGGTGCGAGGTGCGAGGCGTCCGCCAGCTCGGTGAGGGCCGCGCCCGGCACGGCGCCGGCGATCTCCCGGGCGTGCGCGGGCGGTGTGGCGGGATCCTGCCGGCCTGCGACGACCAGCGTGGGCGCGGTGATCGACGGCAGTTCGTCACGCAGGTCCAGGGCAGCCAGCACATCGCAGCAGGCCGCGTACGCCTCCGGGTCGGTCCGGCGCAGATCGTCGATGAGCCCCGGCGCGGTGAAGCCGGGGGTGAACCATCGTGCCGGCGCGGTCTCGGCGATCGCGCCCGTGCCCGACTCGCGTACCAGAGCGGCCCGTTCACGCCAGGGCCCGGCCGGGCCGAAGTGCGCGGAGGAGCAGATGACGGCGAGCCGGTCGACCCGCTCCGGATGGCGCGCGGCCAGCCACAGGCCGACCGCGCCGCCGAGCGACACCCCGGCGTAGCGGAAGCGGTCCAGGCCGAGCGAGTCGGCCAGGTCCAGGACCAGCGCGCCGAGCCGGTCGACGGTGGCGCCGGGGCCGATCAGACCGGCGGACGATCGGCCATGCCCCGGCAGGTCCCATCGGACGGTACGCAACGCCGGACTCAGCTCGGGCGCGATCGCGTCCCACAGGGCGGTCGAAGTGCCCAGGGACGGGCCGAGGAGCAGGGCGGGCCGGGTGGCCGGGCCCTCTGAGTAGTGGTGCAGCATATCGGTCATGGCCTGCGCATTCGTGGTTCAGCGCCGCCTCAGGGCGCGGTCGGTGAGTGCCCCGGCAGCGCCGGTGTACTGAGCGGGGTCCATGAGGGCGGACAGGTCGAGATCGTTCAGCGCGGGCTCCGAGTCGCGTATCCCGGCCAGGACGTCGGCCAGTTCTGCGCCTGTCGTACGGGAGGTGAGTGCCGCGTCCGTCAGCAACTGCTGGGCACGGGCGCGGCCCAGCCGGCCGGCGGCGACGGCGGTCAGCCGCTCCGAGACGATCAGCCCTTCGGTCAGGTCCAGGTGCTCGCGCATCCGAGCTGGGTGCACCCGCAGGCCCGTGACGAGTTCCGCCGCGTCCCGGGACGCTCCCCCGACCAGCCGCAGCAGATCGCGCAGGGGCTCCCACTCCGCGTGCCAAGCTCCGGCGGGCCGCTCATCCTCGGCCGCGACGGAGCCGTACAGCACGGCGGCCGGCGCGGGCGCCCTGCGGGCGGCGGCCACGATGAGCGCGGCCCGCACCGGATTCGCTTTGTGCGGCATGGCGGACGATCCGCCGCCGCTGCCCTCGCTCAGTTCGCCGATCTCGGTACGGGAGAGTACGAGCACGTCGGAGGCGATCTTTCCGAGCGCACCCGCCGTGAAGGCGAGCGCACCGGACAGGTCGGCGAGGGGGGTGCGGAGGGTGTGCCAGGGCAGTGCCGGCTCGGCGAGGCCGAGTTCCCGGGCGTACGCGGCGACCAGCCGCACACCGGTGCCGGCCGCCTGCGCGTACGCGTCGAAGGACGCCAATGTGCCTGCCGCACCGCCGAGTTGGGCGGGCAGCGACGCGCGTACGGCGATGAGGCGATCGCGGGCGTCGAGTACCAGCGCGCGCCAGCCCGCCGACTTCAGCCCGAACGTGGTCGGGACGGCGTGCTGGGTGAGGGTGCGGCCCGGCATGGGGGTGTCACGGTGCTCGGCGGCGAGGCGGGCCAGGACGTGGTCCGCACGGTCCAGGTCGTCGAGGACCAGCGCCAGCGTCCCGGAGGCGACCAGCATCGCCGCGGTGTCGAGGATGTCCTGGCTGGTGGCCCCGCGATGAACGTACGGCGCATGCTCCTCGGGCACCGCCGCCGCGAGATCGGCGACCAGTGGGATGACCGGGTTCCCACCGTGGCGTGCGCGCAGCGCCAGGTCGCGCAGGTCGAAGCGCCCGCCGTGGGCGGCCCCGGTCACGGCAACGGCCGCCTGCTCAGGAGCCAGGCCGAGCGCGGCCTGGGCGCGGGTGAGTGCGGCCTCGGCATCCAGCATCGCCTGCAGAAAGGCGGCGTCGGAGGTGGCCGCCTCGGCGGGCGAGCCCGCCCGCCCGGGGGCGAGCAGGCCGGCGTCGAGATCGTCGTGCGTCATGTGAACTCCAGGAACACGGTTTCCGCCGCACCCTGCAGCCGGATGTCGAACCGGTAGGTGCCGCGCGGTTCGGCAACCGCCACCAGCGTCGCGCGCCGCCCGGGCGTGAGCGAGGCAAGCAGTGGGTCGGCGGCGAATGCCTCGGCCGGCTCCGGCAGATAGACCCGGGTGAAGAGGTGGTGGGTGAGACCGCGGGCGAAGACGCAGACGCAGATGTACGGGGCGTTGCGGCCGCGGGCGCCGGGGCGGAGCGTGCGTACCGCCCAGTGGCCGTCCGCGTCGGTCGGTACGCGGCCGAAGCCGGTGAAGTCGACGCCGTTGCGGCCGAGGAAGCCACCGGTCGCCGGGTCGCGGCGCAACGAACCTCCGGCGCACGGCAGTTCACCGTCAGGGCCCGGGCCCCAGAACTCCAATAGCGCGTCCGGGACGGGGGCGCCGTTCCCGTCCGACACACGGCCGTGGACGGTGATCGTGTCGGGGTGGCCGACCGGGGCTGTCTCGGCGCCGCCGGGGAACGGCAGGGCGTACCCGTAGAAGGGCCCCACGGTGTGCGAGGGAGTGGGAGGCACGGGAGAAGTCGTCATGTCAGCGGCCTTCCTCGGCCCAGGTGGCGGCGGGACCGTCGAGCACGATGTCCCAGCGGTAGCCGAGGGACCGTTCCGGCTCCGACAGGCCGTGGTCGTACGCGGCGACCAGCCGCTGCCGAGCGGCGCCGTCGATGACGGACTGCAGGATGGGGTCGTACGCGAAGAGCGGGTCGCCCGGGAAGTACATCTGCGTGATCAGTCGCTGTGTGAAGGCTCTTCCGAAGAGCGAGAAGTGGATGTGCGCGGGTCGCCAGGCGTTGGTGTGGTTCCGCCACGGGTAGGCGCCGGGCTTGATCGTGGTGAAGGTGTAGCTGCCGTCGTCGCCGGTCAGCGTCCGGCCCACACCGGTGAAGTTGGGGTCGAGCGGCGCGGGATGCCGGTCGCGCTGATGGGCGTACCGCCCGGAGGAGTTGGCCTGCCAGATCTCGATCAGCTGGCCCCGCACCGGCCGTCCGTCACGGTCGAGGAGCCTGCCGCTGACGGTGATGCGCTCGCCGAGCGGCTCACCCCGGTGGTGGCGGGTGAGGTCGTTGTCGAGCTCGGTGGTGTCGGTTTCACCGAAGGCGGGCGAGGCCAGCTCGACGGCCTCGGGGTCCTGCCGCAGTCCTATGGAGACCAGCGGCTGCTTCGGGTGACGCAGCACGCTGGAGCGGTACGGGGCGTAGTCCCGCGCCGGATGATGTGCGGGCGGGGCGCCTTCGGCGGCGGACTTCTCGTACGCCTCACGCTGCTGCGCCATCTCGTGGTCGATATCGGTCTGAGTCAGTGCCATGAGTCGGTGAACTCCCTTGTCCTGGGGCCTGGTCCACGACGGGCTCACGAGCGGATCCCTTGAGGCACGATCAGCTTCGCGGCCGTCTGCGACACGATCTCGTCGGCCGGTACATCCGGTGCGCACTCCACCAGCACCAGGCCCTGAGCGGTGACGTCCAGGACGCCGAGGTCGGTGATGATGCGGTCGACGCAACCGCGGCCGGTGAGCGGCAGGTCGCACTCCTCGACGATCTTCGGGCTGCCGTCCTTGGCCGTGTGGGTCATCGTCACGATGACCCGGCGAGCCCCGTGCACCAGGTCCATGGCGCCGCCGATGCCGGTGACCAGCTTGCCGGGGACGGCCCAGTTGGCCAGGTCGCCGGCGGCGGACACCTGCATGGCGCCGAGCACGGCGACATCGATGTGGCCGCCGCGGATCATCCCGAAGGACAGCGCCGAGTCGAAGAAGGAGGCGCCCGGGAGCACGGTGACGGTCTCCTTGCCCGCATTGATCAGGTCGGGGTCGACCTCGTCCTCGTAGGGGAAGGGCCCGGTGCCGAGAATGCCGTTCTCGGATTCGAGGATGACGTGGATGCCCTCGGGGAGGTGGCCCGGGATCAGCGTCGGCAGTCCGATGCCCAGGTTGACGTACTCGCCGTCGCGCAGTTCCCGGGCCGCGCGGGCGGCCGTCTCGTCCCGTGTCCAGCCCATCAGCCGCGCACCGTCCTCTGCTCGATCTTCTTGTCGGCGGCCTGCGCGGGTGTGAGGGCCACGACCCGCTGGACGAAGATGCCCGGCAGGTGGACCCGGTCCGGGTCGAGCTCGCCGGGCTCGACCAGCTCCTCGACCTCGGCGATGGTGATCCTGCCCGCCATGGCTGCCAGGGGGTTGAAGTTCCGGGCGGACTTGGCGAACACGAGATTGCCGTGCCGGTCGCCCTTCGCGGCCCGTACGAGCGCGAAGTCGGTGCGTATCCCCCGCTCGAGGATGTACTCCTCGCCGTCGAACTCCCGCACCTCCTTGGGCGGCGAAGCCAGCGCGACCCGGCCCTGGCCGTCGTAGCGCCAGGGCAGTCCGCCCTCGGCGACCTGGGTGCCGACGCCGGCCGGGGTGTAGAAGGCGGGGATGCCGCAGCCGCCCGCGCGCAGCCGCTCGGCGAGTGTGCCCTGCGGGATCAGTTCGACCTCCAGCTCGCCGGCGAGGTACTGGCGGGCGAGCTCCTTGTTGGCGCCGATGTAGGACGCCGTGACGCGGGCGATCCGGCCCGCGGCGAGCAGGCGGGCCAGACCGGAGTCCATCGCGCCGCAGTTGTTCGACACGACGGCGAGGCCGCCGGCCCCGGTCGCGTACACCGCCTCGATCAGCACGTTCGGCACGCCGCTGAGACCGAAACCTCCGACCGCGAGCGACGCGCCGTCGCACACGCCGGCTACGGCCTCCGCGGCCGTGGACACCACTTTGTCCATCCGTCCGCTCCTCCCTTGGTCCGAAATAATCAGTGCACTGACTATCTTCGTATCAGTGGGGAGCGTGACATCATGGTGATCCAGGGTCAAGGCCCTCAGTACAAGGAGGATCTCCGGAAAGGACGAATCGTGCCCGCGCTCGACCTCAGCACCCACCCCGGCCATCTGGCCCGACGCCTGCAGCAGGCGCACACCCTGCTGTGGAACACGATCGTCTCGGAGGAGGTCACCTCCCCGCAGTTCGCCGTTCTCAACACCCTGGTCGGCGAGGACGGCCTGGACCAGCGCACCGTGGGCGAGCGGGTCGGTCTCGACCGGTCCACGATCGCCGAGGTGATCCGCCGCCTGGTCGGCCGCGGTCTGGTCGACAAGGTCCGCGACGCGAAGGACGGCCGCCGGTCCGTGCTGCGCGCCACCGAGGAGGGTGAGCGGGTGCACCGCAAGCTGTCCGGGCGGACGGCCCGCATGAACCAGATCTTCCTCGCACCGCTGGACCCTCAGGAGCAGTCCACGTTCCTGGAGTTGCTGCAGCGGGTCTCCGACGCCGCCGAGTCACTGCGCAACCCTGCCGTACAGACAGAGGCACACCGGGCCCTGGACGGCCGCATCGCATCCTGAGCCCGCAGGCCGGGCCGCGCCGGCCGGCGCACACCCCGCCGGGACAACAGGCGAGCGACTCACCGGCGGCTCGAGACGCCTCTTCGGGCTTCCTCGTGTTCGACGTGCGACCGCCCGCGATGTGACCCAGCCCACACCGAGTCATGCCGACTGGTCGGTATGCTTCCGGGAACTCAGCAACTGGAGGCTCGATGTCTGCGATCAATCGCCAGATCCGCCTGGCAGCCCGCCCCGTGGGTGAGGTCACAGCAGATGACTGGGAGCACGCGTCAGCGCCTGCCACCGAACCGGGAGACGGCTGTTTCGCCGGGCGGACGCGCTTCATCTCACTCGATCCCGCAATGCGCGGATGGCTCGACGACCGCCCCTCCTACCTGCCACCCGTGGGCATCGGCGAGGTCATGCGCGCGGGATCGGTGATCGAGGTGACGACCTCCAACCATCCCGCGTTCCAGCCCGGCGACCATGTCGTCGGCACGTTCGGCGTCCAGGAGCACGTCGTCTCCGACGGCAAGGGCGCCGTGAAGGTCGACCCGTCACTCGCCCCGCTCCCGACCTTCCTGGGCGCACTGGGCATGCCGGGCATGACCGCCTACTTCGGACTGCTCGACGTCGGCACCCTGAAAGAGGGTGACACCGTCGTGGTCTCCGGCGCCGCCGGTGCGGTCGGCACCCTGGTGGGCCAGATCGCCAAGGTGAAGGGCTGCCGCGTGGTGGGCATCGCCGGCGGCCCGGAGAAGTGCGCCCTGCTGACCGACGAGCTCGGCTTCGACGCGGCGATCGACTACCGCTCCGGCGATCTGAAGCGCGCACTGCGTGACCAGACGCCCGACGGCATCGACGTCTACTTCGACAATGTCGGAGGAGAGATTCTCGACCTGGCCCTCACCCGGCTCGCGATGCACGCACGCGTCGTGGTCTGCGGTGCGATCAGCCAGTACAACAACGCGACACCGGTCCAGGGCCCGTCCAACTACCTGTCGCTGCTCGTACGGCGGGCACGGATGGAGGGCTTCGTGGTCTTCGACTACGCCAAGCGCTTCACGCAGGCCACGCGGGACATCGCCGGCTGGATCGGCGACGGCCGGATCAAGGTCAAGGAGCACGTGGTGAAGGGCACGGTGGACGACTTCCCCGAGACACTGCAGATGCTCTTCCGCAGTGAGAACGTCGGCAAGCTCGTTCTGGAGCTGGCGTGAGCACCGTACGGCCGCCGCTTTGGGGCAAGGTCGCGATCGTCACCGGTGGCGCGAGTGGCCTGGGGCGTGCCACTGCGGTGGCGCTGGCACAGGCCGGTGCCGAGGTCGTCGTCGCGGACCTCGACACGGCGGGAGGCCGGGAAGTGGCCGAGCTCGTCGGCGGCACCTTCCACGCCTGCGACGTCTCCGACCTGGAGGCCAACCGAGCGCTGGTGGACCGTGTGGTGGAGCACTGCGGCGGTGTCGACATCGCCTTTCTCAACGCGGGCGTGACGACGGGCTGCGGTGTCGGCGACGACTTCGACGTGGCGCGCTACCGCCGGGCGATGGGCGCCAACCTCGACGGAGTGGTCTTCGGCGTGCACGCGGTCCTGCCCGCTCTGCGGGCCCGCGGCGGCGGGGTGATCGTGGCGACCTCCTCACTGGCCGGCCTGGCCGCGGCTCCCCTCGACCCGGTCTACGCGGCCAACAAGCACGCGGTGGTGGGACTCGCCCGCTCGCTGGGGCCGGCTCTGGCGGAGGAGGGAATCCGCGTGAACGCGATCTGTCCCGGGTTCGCCGAGTCGCGGATCATCGACCCGCTGCGCGGCATGCTCTCCGACGAGGGGGTTCCCGTGATCCCGGCGGAAGTGGTGGCGGACGCGGTGCTGCGGATCGTCACCGGCGACGGCGCCGGAGAGTGCTGGTTCGTGCAGGCGGGCCGCGAGCCGGAGCCCTTCCGGTTCCGGAACGTGCCCCGGGCGCTACCGGCTCCGGCGATCTGAAGAGGTGCCGACGCACGCCGGCCGGACGGGCGAGGGACTCCGTCACGGCCGGTGCGCGGGAGCGCGATCGGCACCGGCCTGCGCCGTCTGCCGCACGAGACCGGCTCCCTGCAGCGGCGCGACGGCTCGGTGCGGCGCCCGGCTCGCTGAGCAACGGCTCGGTGCAGCACCCGGCCCGCTGAGCAACGGCTCGGTGCAGCACCCGGCCCGCTGAGCAACGGCTCGGTGCAGCACCCGGCCGGCTGCAGGGCAGTGCTCAATCGATGACGGCATTGGTCACGGTCGCGTCCGCCGGCGCCCGTACCGCGTTCAGCACGACGGCCGCCACCGACTCCGGCCGCAGGAACTGGTCCGGGCAGTATTCGTGGCCCGCTCGTTCGGCTGCCTTGCGTTGCAGCTCGGTGTCGGTCGGGCCCGGGTGGATCGAGGTCACCCGGACTCCGTTGGCTTTCTCTTCGGCCTGCAGGGCGTCCGCGAACGCTCGCAACGCGTACTTGCTGGCGGTGTAGGGACCGCGGTGCGGCTTGATCCGGAGTCCGGATCCCGCATTGATCAGGACCACATGTCCTCGGCGCCGGCGAAGTGACGGCAGGAGCAGCCGAGTGAGTTCGGCGGCCGAGAATAGGTTGACCGCGAAGATTCGCTGCCACACGTCCAGTGAGGCATCGGCGATCGCGCCGGGCTCGGCGACGGCGGCATTGTGCACGAGCACGTCGAGGCGATCGATACCGGCGGTGGCCCGGGCGAGTGCGCCGGGGTGTGCCAGATCGGCCACCCATGGACGGGCCCTGCCCGGCAGGTTGTGGGCGAGCGTTTCGAGTGACCGGACGTCGCGGCCGCCGAGGAGCACATCGTGTGTGGGCGCGAGTGCCCGGGCGATGGCTTCCCCGATGCCCCGGGAAGCTCCTGTCACGAGTGCACGTGGTCGTGTGGTTGTCATGGCGCAGTACCTCGCAGAACGGGCCGGAAGGTGACCGGCAGGCTTGTCAGTCCACGCATGAACCGGCTGTGTCCCCAGGTCAGTTCGGAGGGATCGACAGCGAGCGCCAGCTCGTCGCAGCGCTCCAGGAGGGCGCGCAGCGCGATCGTGCCTTCCGCCTTGCCGAGCGGCGCGCCCAGGCAGTGGTGGATCCCGTGTCCGAACGCGAGGTGTCCTCGGCTGTCACGGAGGATGTCGAACCGGTCGGGATCGGCGAAGCGGTCCGGATCCCGGTTGCCGGCGCCGTAGGACAGCAGTACGGCTTCTCCGCCTCCGGGCACGGTGACCTCTCCGATCTGCATTTCGCAGGTCGTGAACCTCAGTACGGGCGCCATCTTGATGGGGCCGTTGTAGCGCAGGATTTCCTCGATCGCCTGCCCCATGAGGTACGGCTTGCTGCGGAGCAACTCCAACTGCTCGGGGTGTTCCAGCATCGCCAGCACTCCGCTGCCGATGAGATTCGCGGTCGTCTCGAAACCGGCCACCAGGAGGAGGAAGGACATGCTGATCACCTCGTCCTCCTCGTGATCGGCCTCGAGAAGCCGCCCCAGCAGGTTGTCGGAACCGGCGCGGGAATCCTTCTTCGCCTTCAGCAGCCCGGTGAGGTAATCCCGCATCTCGGAGGCGGCTTGAGGCATACGGCTCTGGTCGCCCTCGCTCATCTCCACGTAGACGCCGGCCAGCCGCGCAAAGGTGTCGCGCCCCTCGGCAGGCACGCCCAGCACCTCCGAAATCACCGTGAGCGGCAGACGCTTCGCGAAGTCGGTGATGACATCGAAGCGCCCCAGCGGAAGAAACGGGGAGATGAGTTCGTCGGCGATCTCCTGGATGCGTGGACGCAGTGCTTCGATGCGGCCCGGTGTGAACTCACCCGCCACCAGCGCACGGAGTCTGGTGTGATCCGGGGGGTCGCAACGGAGCATGTTGCGCGTGACGGTGTAGGTTTCGCCGGCGAACACCCATGGAACGGACTCCACGGCTCTGTTGCAGCGCCGCGGATCGCTGCTCAACCGTGGATCTCTGCTCAGTGTTCGGATGTCCTCATGGCGCGTGACGAGCCATACGGGAGCGCCTGCGAACACCACGCGCCGTACGGGCCCTTCGGCCCGCAGCTGCGCCAGCAGCCCGTACGGCGCTTCTACGTAGCGTTTCTGTTCCATGAGATCGGTGACACCGCCGGCAGCCGCCTGGTCGGGCGGCATGCGGCAAGAGGCATCGTTGTCGGCCTGTTCGGCAGTCACGGGTCCTCCCTGTACCGCGGAGTCGCTTGTTTCCTGTGAACTCGTGCATGAGCAGGCAGCGCCAGGCGCACCGGCAACGCGTCGCAATGGGGGTTCGACGGGTCTGCCGTACCTGGAGTCCACGCACCCCACGAGTGGTAGAAGCTGCGGTTCCGACGCTCCAGGTAGCAAATGAGATTGACCGGCCACCCGGTATTGACGAAGACGTACTTGTCCATCCGCGTCGGGTGTTCGCTGAGCGGTGCCCCGCTGCCGCCCGGTGAGTCGATGTTGTGCCAGTCGGGGTGAAGGTGTATCGACCCGAGAATGTCAAGCCCGTCCAGCTCGGCGTCCCGCATGATACGGAGCAGGTCGATGGAATCGCACCAGTATCCACGATGGGGGTTCTCGTAGGCCGTTCCGAAGCAGGGAATGATGGACTCCGAGAATTCTCCCAGGGCCGCACTGTCGGTGGCCCGGACGTTCCGGCCGAATTCGACGCGCTCGACGCGGGCGCTGTCGCCGCGCAGGCAGCCGACCAGCACGCCGAAGCACGCGTAGGGGAAGCCAGGCCTGATCTCTTCGTAGATGCGAAGCGCGGCGTCGAGGAAGGTGGAGCAAGCGGCACTTTCCAGGAAGACGTGCACGTTGTCCGCGCGTTCATCGCGGCCGCTGCCGTTCATCACCATCAGCGCTCCGGTCGTACGACGGGAACGGAGGTGAACCCGCGCAGCCGCCCGTAGCGCTGAACCGGTGGCCGCGCAGGCGCGAGATCCGGAAGGCGCTGCCGCAGCCGCCGGAGCACCATCGACATCTCCAGGTACACCAGTTCGGCGCCAAGACAGTAGTGAGCGCCTCCGCCGAAGCTCAGGTGACGTGTCCCGTCGCGCCCCGGCCGGAATTCGTCCGGCCGCGAGAACACGCCGGGATCCCGGTTGGCGGCACCCAGCACCGGCCAGACCTGCGCCCCCGCGGGTATCGACACACCGCTGAGGACCACCGCCGTCGTGGGGATCCGGGGGGCGGGGGTGAACTGTACGGGCGCGTCGTAGCGGAGGACCTCGTCGACGAACATCCGGGCGCCGGCAGGGCCGTCCAGGAAGACCGCCCTCTCGGGGTGGCGCATCATCAGGACGATCCCCGTCTCGATCCCCGCGGCGATCTGCGGGTACCCGGCGACCATGAGTCCCGTGACGATGCTGACCAGTTCGTCCTGGGGCAGGGCCTCAGGACAGTCGGTGTGGGCACGGACGAGTTCGGACATCAGATCATCGCCGGGCGCGCGTCGCCGGCGGACCACTTCCGCCTGGAGGTAGTCGGTGAGCTGCCGCATCGCCGCGGCACCACCGCTGTCCTGTCCGGGGAGCGGCCCGGAGGTGGGAAAGATGTCGGCGACGAGCGCCGACACGAGGTCTCGATCCCCCTGCGGCAGTCCCAGCAAATGCATGATCGTGTCGCGGGGGATGGTCTCGGCGAGTGCGGTCATGTCGGCGACGCCGTTGCGGAGAGTCTCCACCACTGGCTCGATCAGCTGGTCGCAGAGCCTGCTGAACCACGGCTGCCGGCACCGCACATGCTCGACGAATCGGCGGGCCACCGCGGTACGCATTCTGGTGTGCCGGGGTGGGTTCTGTGAGCTCATGACACGCGCCAGAACGGGCGCCGGATGATGCCGTGTCCCACCGGAAGCCCTGCGAGCGCCCGGCGCGAGAAAGCACTCGCGTTCGGTCAGAACACGCTGACAGTCCGCGTAACGGGTCAGCAGGTACGAGCCGGTCCGGCATCTGTACACGGGTGCCGTCTCACGCAGCCGTGCGTAGACGGGATACGGGTCGCTTGTGTGAACATCTGCAAGGGCGTCGGTGGAACCGATGGTTCCCATGGCATCACCCCTCGCCGTGACGGTGGTGGTGGGCCGGCCCGTCCCGCGTCCGCGGGACGGAGGCCCTCTTCCGGGGTGCAGCGGAGATCTCTTTTCAGCCCACCACCATTGACCACTCCAATCGGGTGACGTGCTACTCGGCCCCCAGCCGGATTACTCCGAACGGGTGAGTCGCATGGAGTGCAACTCTTGGGTTGCACCTGAAGGGGTCGATGTGCAACCCTGGAGTTGCATCAAATGGCGACGAAGGAGTCCCCTCATGAGCGAGGACCGGATCGAACGCGAAACCCTGATCGCGGCACCCCTGGAGCGGGTCTGGTCGCTGGTGGCCCAACCCGGTTTCTGGGTGGCCGACAAGGCGAGCCTGCCCGGCACGATGGCCAAGGAAGGCGAGTCGATGGTGGCGAAGAACCCCGAGCACGGCGACTTCCCGGTGCGTGTCGAGAAGGTCGAGCCGCCGACGTACCTGGCGTACCGCTGGACCAGCGCGTTCCCCGGAGAAGAGCTGCGCGAGGACAACAGCACCCTCGTGGAGTTCACGTTGACCGAGGAAGGCGACCGGACGCGGCTGCGCGTCGTCGAGAGCGGGTTCGCGGCGCTGGCCGGGTCCGAGGAGCTGCGCAGTCAGAACCTGAAGGACCACAGCAAGGGCTGGCCCCTGGAGCTCGACGCGCTCAAGAAGCGCGCCGAACAGTCCGCCACGTGACGGACGACCGTACAGGCGCCGCCGAGGCGGTCGACAGCGTCCTCGTGGCGCTGGCCGACCCGACGCGCCGCCGGCTGCTCGAGCTGCTCGCCGCCCACGGCGAGGCCACGGCGACGACACTCGCCGCACGACTTCCCGTCTCGCGGCAGGCAGTGGTCAAGCACCTCGCCGTTCTGGACGCCGCCGGTCTGGTTTCCGGCGGCCGGGTGGGACGCGAGGTGCGGTACGCGGTGCGGCCCGCGGCGCTGAACGCGACGGCGCAGTGGATGGCCGCGCTCGCGGCCGACTGGGATCGGCGGTTGGCGAACATCAAGCGCGTCGCCGAGGCAGCGGAGCGGGAGGAGAGAAGCAATGACCGATCACAGGACCGGAACACGTGAAGAGTGGCTCGCGGCACGGCGGGAACTGCTCGAGGCCGAAAAGGCGCTGACGCGACGCAGCGACGAACTGGCGCGCCGACGGCAGGAGCTGCCCTGGGTTCGCCTCGACAAGGAGTACCGCTTCGAGACCGACGAGGGCGCGGCATCCCTCGCCGATCTGTTCGGAGGACGCTCGCAGCTGCTCATCTACCACTTCATGTTCGGGCCCGGCTTCGAGGCGGGGTGTCCGTCCTGCTCGGCGATCGCGGACGGCTACGACAGATCCGTCGTCCACCTCGCCCACCACGACGTCACGCTCTGTGCGGTGTCGCGGGCTCCGCTCGCGAAACTCCAGGCGTACAAGCGGCGTATGGGCTGGAGCTTCCCCTGGGCGTCGTCGTCCGGCGGTGACTTCAACTACGACTTCGGCACCTCGATCACCGAGGAGCAGCAACGTTCCGGAGCCGTCGAGTACAACTTCGGGCTGACGGACATGACGCCTGTGCTGGAGGCCGGCGACAGCCCGATCGCCGACATCGCCGCCGCGCTCGGAACGGACGCCGCGACGTACACGCGCGAGATGCCGGGGATGAGCGCCTTCGCATTCGATGACGGCGTCGTCTACCACACCTACTCGGCGTACGCACGCGGGCTGGACGGCCTCTGGGGCATGTACCAGTGGCTCGACCGCGCGCCACTCGGGCGCAACGAGACCGGCATCTGGTGGCGCCGCCACGACGAGTACGACAACCGGCCTGATCCTGATGCGCAGAGCTGCTGCGGATCGTGAGGGCGGTCGGGCCGGCTTCCGGGCAGGGCGGGCCCTGGGAGGAGCGCCATGCCGCACGTACACATCGCCGTCCCCGAGCCGGCACGGCCCGGAATCCTTCTGCCGCGGCGTTACCTGGCCGTTGCATGGATCCTGATGTCCGTGAGCGCCGCACTGGCGTGGGTGCTCACCGCTGCCCGGTCCCGCGACATGGGCATGGAGCCGGGAACGATGGGTCTCGCGCATCCGCCACCCCGGACCGGTCGGCTCCTTCTCTTTCAGGCAGGCGCAGCGGTGTGTGCCTTTGCGATGAGTATGTCGAGGAGCGAGAGCAGGGCGTCCCGGACGTCCTCACGGGAGCGGGCGTCGAGCATGAGGACGGGCGTGTTCGGGTCACGCAGATGCAGCGCCGCCCTGATCTCCTCGGTCGTGTACGGCTGCTCGCCGTTGAAGCAGTTCGCGCCGACCACGAACGGGAGCCCGCGGTTCTCGAAGAAGTCGACGGCCGCGAAGCTGCGGTCCAGGC
This sequence comes from Streptomyces sp. NPDC043870, assembly GCF_056435785.1. Taxonomy (NCBI): domain Bacteria; kingdom Bacillati; phylum Actinomycetota; class Actinomycetes; order Kitasatosporales; family Streptomycetaceae; genus Streptomyces; species Streptomyces sp. NPDC043870. The sequence goes on along the minus strand of NZ_JBWKDT010000019.1, from coordinate 77,529 downwards.
GTCGGGTGTCGACCAGCACGATCGCGCCGAGGGCCCCGTTCAAGAGGTCGTCCCACATGAACCAGAAGCGCTCCTGGCCCGGCGTGCCGAACAGGTAGAGAACGACTCCGGCGTCGGTGAGCGTGATACGGCCGAAGTCCATCGCGACGGTGGTCACCGTCTTGGACTCGATGCCGTCGAGGTCGTCGACGCCGACACCCGCGGCCGTCAGCCGTTCCTCCGTACGCAGCGGCTCGATCTCGGAGACCGACTCGACCAGCGTCGTCTTGCCGACGCCGAATCCCCCGGCGATCAGGATCTTGACGGGGGCCGCTTCCTGGGCAGGGGAGTCATATCCGGGCAAGGCTGTCCCTGATTCTCATGAGCAGGTGGACATTGGTGGTCTCGGCCTCCGCCAGGGGCGACCGGTGGTGGATCAGCCCGCGGTCCGCGAGTTCGCCGAGAAGGACCGTCATCGGAGAGAGGCGCATGTGCATCCGGGCCGCGATCTCGGCGACCGCCCGCCCGTCCGGCGCCGGGCACATGGCGAGAATGGCCTGCCACTCGGTGGGCAGGCCACCGTGGCTGTCCGCGGCGACCGCGGCCGTGATCATGGTGTCCATGGTCAGGACAGTGTGCGGAGCAGCTGTACGGCCATCGGTGAGGGCGTACAGCCGCGTCCGGCGGCGGCCTCGGCGCTGCGGATCGTCCGGCATTACGACGTCGGCGCCTGGGTGCGCTCAGGGGTGCCCAGCCACTCACCGAGCGCCTGCGCGGTCCGCACCGCCTCGCCGCCCAGCTCCCCGAGCCGTGCCTTGCGGGAGGTCACGACGATGAGCGTGCTGCCCTCCCCGCATCCGACGACGCAGAGATACCTGTCGTCCATCTCGACCAGCTGGCGGATCACCCGGCCACCGCCGACGTCCCGGGATATCGCCTTCATCGTGGCCGCGATTCCGGAGGCCGCCGCGGCAATGCGCTCCGCCTGGGGCCGTTCCAGCAGGTAGGCGCTGAGCTTGATCCCGTCGTTGGACAGGAGCACGGCTCCTTGGATGCCGGCGATCCTGCTCAGGTTGTTGTCCAGGATGCTGAAGATCATGTCGTTCGATGCCGTCGTCATGGCTGGTCCTGTCGGAGCTCTTGTTCCACTGTCTGGGTTCCGTGTTCGTAGTCCGCCCAGGCGTCGGCCACCTCTTCAGGTGTCGCCTCGCTCTGACCGGCCACTGGTTCCGGTGCGCGTGGCGCGCGGAGTTGCTCGGCGATATGGGTCTGCGGGACGCGCTCGGGCAGGGGCGGCCGGGAGTCGCCGTCGGGTGCCACGGGCCGGACCGGGAGCGCGCTCTGTGACCGGTCATCCGTCCGACGGCTCGGCAGCCCGGACCGCGAATGCAGGACCAGCTCGGGCTTGCGTTCATCGTTGCGCAGCGGTGCGGGGACGGGCGGCGCCGACTCGTGCGGCTGTTCGTGTCCGGTCGGCACGAGCAGTTCCTTGGGGATGATCACTACCGCCGACGTCCCGCCGTATACCGACCTGCGCAGCATGACCCTGGCCCGGAGCTGCTCGGCGAGGTGGCCGACCACGAAGAGACCCAGCCGGTGCGCGTTCTCCGCCAGTACGGCGTACGGCGGGGCCGAGTGCAGCCGTCCGTTCATCTCCTCGTAGCTCGCCGGGGTCACGCGCGGACCACGGTCCTCGATCTCGAGCGACAGCCCGTCCGCCACCAGCTCGGCCCGGATGACGACCTTCGACCTCGGCGGGGAGAACCGGGTGGCGTTGTCCAGCAGCTCCGCCAGGAGGTGGCTGATCTGGCTGATCACGCGCGGTTCCACGCTGATCTCGTCCAGGGCCTGCCGCTCGATCCGCCGGAAGTCCTCGACTTCCGCGGCGGCCTCGCGCAGCAGGTCGGCGACGCGCATGGGCTCGGTGTGCGGGTCAGGGATCTCACCGCCCGCCAGGATGAGCAGGTTCTCGACCTGCCGCCGCATGCCCACCGTCAACTGGTCGGATCGCATCAACTGGGTGAGGAGCGCCGCGTCGTGGCCGAAGGAGTCCTGGAGGTCCTCGGTGAGGCTCAACTGGCGGCTGACCAGGTTCCCGGTACGTGAGGCGATGCCCGCGGCAAACAGACCGAAACCGTGACGTTCGTCCGCGAGCTGCCTGTGCCCGTCGACGGATACGGCGACGACCCGGGCGAACGCGTCCCTGATCCGTCCCACCTCGTCCTGAGCCCCGGTCGTCCTGGGCAGCGTGTCGGCATCGACGGGCTCACCACGCTGCAGCCGGGCCACGACATCCGGCAGCGTCTCCTCGGCGATGGTCAGCGTGCGCTCGTACAGACCGCGCAGGCGGCGGAACACCGTGCGCGTGGTGAACACGACGACACCGGTGACGACCAGCAGTGCCCCGCTGCTTCCCGCGACCAGCCAGGCGACCTCCGCCTCGAGCTCGGCCGCCTTGGCGTCGGCCCGTGCGAGCAGCGCGCCCGCCCGGTCGGCGTTCAGCGTGCCCCACTGCGCCGCCCACTTCTCCTGTGCGGCCCGCCAGCCGTTGACCTCTCTGGGGACCTTCACACCCGTGCCGATGTCCGCGTGCTCGGACAGGACCGCGTGCTCGATGCGGCTCTTGGTCTGCCACTCGTCCGAGCCGCTGATCTGCGCATAGAGCCCGCCCGCCGCATCGGACAGATACGGCACGATCCAGATGTCGTACAGGTAGCGGTGGGCTCCGACGGCGTTGACGAAGTCGGTGAACCGGGAGCTGGTCAGCTCCCTGGACGGTCCGGCCTGCGCGAGGATCGTGTCCTCCTGCGCCAGGATCTCCGACGCCGAGAACATGGCGACGACCAGGCGGCTCTCCTGGGCGAGCTCGCCGTCCTCGAAGTGGCTGAACTCGTCCTGGTAGAAGCGGATCATCTGGCTGATCACGCCGGTGTAGAAGGCGATCGTGCTGTCGGGGCTGCCGCTGCGGGCGTCCGCGCGCTCCCGGTAGGTCCCCAGGTCGTCGAGGCCCTCCGTCACCTCCAGGAGGCGACGGTCCGCCTGCTCGGATCCAGCGGCAGCGGTCGCGGACGAGCGGCGGAACTCGGCCGCGGCGAGGTCCGTTGCCGTGCGCCGGTGCCGCAGGTCCTTCTCGGACACGGAAGAACCCGCCCACCGTGCGGCCGTCGCCGACCGCTCGGCCTGCATCTCGGCCATCAGCTTGTACAGGGGGACGCCGATCCGCTCACCGGTCGCCACATCGCGGCGCAGGTGCTCCGACTGCTCCAGCAACCGGTCCGCGGTCACGACGACTTGGGCACCCATCGCCGCGGTGGGGACTACCGCCAGCCAAATGAGCAAGGTACGCAGGCGCACGGTACGCCGTCGACGAGTTCTCGATGGGTCTCGGGGGCCTTCGGGTTCTATGGGAGACATCAGTCCTCGAGGGCGGGGAGAGCGGGGACAGGCCGACAGCACGGCCCCGCGCGAGCCCGGGACGGGAGGGGAACGGCTGGTCCGGCTTCGGTGGAACGTGAGGGATGCAGATCATAACCAGCCACGCCGAGAAAGTGAGAGGTTGCGGCAGTGATCCATGCGTGGTACTGGCGTCCGATAGTGCCGAAAACCAGGGGTTTGTACAGGAGTTCAGTTGATACCGCCTCGAAACGGCCCTGCGCCCGTGTTCGAGCCGCAGCATCTGCGGGCCACCGCACAGGGCTCGTTGAACGGGGAGTTGATGCTGCCCGTGAGGCCGAGCCGTTCGGTGACGGCGGCGAGTGCGCACAGGCCGGTGAAGGTTTCGGGCCGCCCCACACCACTCCATGCCACCACATCCAAGTCGTGGATCCGGCCGCCGTTGTTCGCGCCGTCGCAGTCCCCCGGCGAGGCACAGGAAGTGGTGGCGCTCGGCAACACCGGCGCGACGTGGCACGATCTATGGGGTGACCAGCAGACCCACCACGGCGCAGCGTCTGGGCGACCTCGCGCGGCTGCGCCGCGTGCGCGACCGGATCGACCGGGAGTACGCGCAACCGCTGGACGTCGAGGCGCTCGCCCGCGGCGCGAACATGTCGGCCGGCCACCTCAGCCGCCAGTTCCGGCTCGCCTACGGTGAGTCGCCGTACGGCTACCTGATGACGCGGCGCATCGAGCGCGCGATGGCGCTGCTGCGTCGCGGCGACCTCAGCGTCACCGAGGTCTGCTTCGCGGTCGGCTGCTCGTCGCTGGGCACCTTCAGCACTCGCTTCACCGAACTGGTCGGCGTTCCGCCCAGCGTCTATCGGCGCCAGGCGGCGGACGCGACGGCGGGGATCCCGTCCTGCGTGGAGAAACAGGTGACCCGACCGATCAGGAATCGAGAAGCGCCGCATCCCGAGCCGTAGCTAGCGTGACCGCCATGGACGTCACCATCCACGCGAGCTTCCTCCCGCACGACGACCCGGACGCATCCCTGGCCTTCTGCTCGTAGGCCGTGACGCCGAGGTCGGCCAGGAGCCGGCCGAGCAGCCGTACGGCGTGCGCGACTGCCTCTTCCGCGATCCCGCGGAGTCGGGCGGACGGGCGTCGCGCCACCCCGGCCGACACCGCCGATCAGGTAGTCACCGGCCGTTGCCGCGACCGCGCCGACGAAGGATGAGCAGACGTTACGCTCGAAGCTCGTCAGTTCGAGCCAGGCGACGCCGACGGAGCCGACGGAGACCGCCAAGGCGGCCCCGCCCGACAGATGGAGACACGATGAGCAAGGCCACGAGGACGGACACGCAGTCGCCTGCGCTGCACGTTGCCGACAGCCACGATCTGATCCGCGTGCACGGCGCGCGCGAGAACAATCTCAAGGACGTCAGCGTCGAGATCCCCAAGCGCCGGCTGACGGTGTTCACCGGAGTGTCCGGCTCGGGCAAGAGCTCGCTGGTGTTCGACACGATCGCCGCTGAGTCGCAGCGGCTGATCAACGAGACCTACAGCGCCTTCGTACAGGGCTTCATGCCGACGCTGGCCCGGCCCGAGGTCGACGTGCTCGACGGCCTCACGACCGCGATCAGCGTCGACCAGCAGCGGATGGGCGGCGACCCCCGCTCCACGGTCGGCACCGCCACCGACGCCAACGCGATGCTGCGCATCCTGTTCAGCCGGCTCGGCGACCCGCACATCGGCCCGCCCAGCGCGTACTCCTTCAACACGGCCACGGTCAGGGCGAGCGGTGCGATCACGGTGGAGCGCGGTGCCAGGACCAAGGCGGAGAAGGCGGCCTTCACCCGCACCGGCGGCATGTGCACGCGCTGCGAAGGCCGGGGCAAGGTCTCAGACATCGACCTCACCCAGCTCTACGACGACTCCAAGTCGATCGCCGAGGGCGCTTTCACCATCCCCGGCTGGAAGTCGGACAACGTGTGGACCGTGGGGATCTACGCCGAGTCGGGCTTCCTCGACCCGGACAAGCCGATCCGCAGGTTCACCAAGAAGGAGATGCACGACTTCCTCTACCGTGAGCCGACCAAGGTGAAGGTCAACGGCGTCAACCTCACCTACGAGGGGCTGATCCCGAAGATCCAGAAGTCCTTCCTGTCCAAGGACAAGGAGGCGATGCAGCCGCACATCCGGGCGTTCGTGGAGCGGGCGGTCACCTTCACCAGCTGCCCCGAGTGCGACGGCACCCGGCTCAGCGAGGGGGCCCGGTCGTCGAAGATCAAGGGGATCAGCATCGCCGACGCGTGCGCGATGGAGATCCGGGACCTGGCCGAGTGGGTCCGCGGGCTGAAGGACGCCTCGGTGGCGCCGCTGCTCACCGCACTGCAGGGCACCCTCGACTCGTTCACGGAGATCGGCCTCGGCTACCTCTCGCTCGACCGGTCGGCGGGCACGCTCTCCGGCGGTGAGGCACAGCGCGTCAAGATGATCCGCCACCTCGGCTCCTCGCTCACCGACGTCACCTACGTCTTCGACGAGCCCACCATCGGCCTGCACCCGCACGACATCCAGCGGATGAACGACCTGCTGCTGCGCCTGCGGGACAAGGGCAACACGGTGCTCGTCGTGGAGCACAAGCCGGAGGCGATCGCGATCGCCGACCACGTCGTGGACCTCGGCCCGGGCGCCGGTACGGAGGGCGGCACCGTCTGCTTCGAGGGCACCGTCGAGGGGCTGCGGGCGAGCGACACCGTCACCGGCCGCCATCTCGACGACCGGGCCACCCTCAAGGAGACGCTGCGCACGCCCGCCGGCTCGCTGGAGATCCGCGGCGCGACGGCGAACAACCTGCAGGGCGTCGACGTCGACATCCCGCTCGGCGTGCTCTGCGTGGTCACCGGCGTCGCCGGCTCCGGCAAGAGCTCGCTCGTGCACGGGTCCATCCCCGCCGAAGAGGGTGTGGTCTCGGTCGACCAGAGCGCGATCCGCGGCTCCAGGCGGAGCAATCCGGCCACGTACACCGGACTGCTCGACCCGATCCGCAAGGCGTTCGCCAAGGCCAACGGCGTGAAGCCGGCGCTGTTCAGCGCCAACTCCGAGGGCGCCTGCCCGACGTGCAACGGCGCCGGCGTGATCTACACCGACCTGGCGATGATGGCCGGCGTCGCCACGACCTGCGAGGACTGCGAGGGGAAGCGGTTCCAGCCCTCGGTGCTGGAGTACCACCTCGGCGGCCGCGACATCAGCGAAGTGCTCGCGATGTCGGTGACCGAGGCCGAGGAGTTCTTCGGCACCGGCGAAGCGCACACACCGGCCGCACACAGGATCCTCGGCCGGCTCGCCGACGTCGGGCTCGGCTACCTCAGCCTCGGCCAGCCGCTGACCACGCTGTCCGGCGGCGAACGGCAGCGGCTCAAGCTGGCCACCCACATGGCCGACAAGGGCGGCGTCTACGTCCTCGACGAGCCGACCACCGGCCTCCACCTCGCCGACGTCGAGCAGCTGCTCGGCCTGCTCGACCGGCTCGTCGACTCCGGCAAGACGGTCATCGTCATCGAGCACCACCAGGCGGTCATGGCACATGCCGACTGGATCATCGACCTCGGCCCCGGCGCCGGCCACGACGGCGGCCGGATCGTCTTCGAGGGCACACCCGCCGACCTCGTCGCCGCCCGCTCCACCCTCACCGGCGAGCACCTCGCGGACTACGTCGGCGCCTGACCGAGGCCCTTCGCGGACACCCGTGGGACGAGTCGTCTCATCTGTTTCGGCTCGTCCTGCTCGACCGCCGACGACGGACGTCACGTGCACCGTAGGTCTCGCCCCGAGGGCGGCGGCCGGGATGGTCTCGGCGACGAGGCCAGGGGCGTGGTCGGAGGTGGTCTCGCCGGGTGCGGGCATCGGAACGGGATGGTTTCGTGGCCGTACGAGGGACGCAGAGGTGCCGGAACGAGGCGTACGGCTATGAGAGCAGCGGGAAAGCGCATCGTCAGGGAAGGCAGCTTCTGGCATCGCGGAGCCGAACTGTTCTACGACGAGATCGGGGAGGGCGATCTCGCCGTGTACGCACACGGCGGGTTCGTCAGCCAGGCCACCGAGGACCGGATGGCTTTGTTCGGCTGGGAGCCGGTCCTGGACGCGGGGCAGCGCCTGGTGCGTTATGACGCCCGGGGGCACGGTCGATCGACCGGTGCCGCCGTGGACACCGATTACACGTACGCCTCCCTCGCGGACGATCTGCTCGCGCTGCTCGATCATCTGGGGCCCGGCCGGCCCGTCGACGCCGTCGGCGCGTCGATGGGATGCGCCACCGTGCTGCACGCCGCCGTTCAGGCGCCCGAGCGGTTCTCCCGGCTGGTCCTGCTCATCCCGCCCACGGCCTGGACGACGCGGAAGGCGCATGCGCGGAGCAACCTGAAAGCCGCTGACGCGATCGAACGAGAGGGAGTGGACGTCTGGCTCGCCGCCAAGAGGCGGCAGCACCGCCCCGCGGTCGTATCCGGCGTCCCCGAGTTTCCACCGACGCCCGCCGAGCGGATTCTGCCGTCCGTCCTGCGTGGACTGGCGCGCTCCGACCTGCCCTCCGCCGCAGCCGTCGCCGAACTGCGCCGGCCGGTCCTGATCCTGGCCTGGGTCGATGACCCGGGTCACCCCCTGTCCACCGCGGAACGGCTGGCCGGTCTTCTGCCGGACGCCGACCTCCATGTGTCCCGGACCCGTTCGGACATCCGAACCTGGGGGCATCGCATCGCGGTCCATCTGGCCCGGCCTCGGCCGTGACCTGCGTCTCTCTACGTCCCGTTCCAGGAAAACCGGTACGCGCCGCAGCCTCCCGCGCCTGACAATCGAGGTCCATCAACGGGAGGAACACATGAGCCAGGCATTCCTGACTCTCCATGGGCTGCTGCCGCCGGAGGAGTTGGCGGCGGCGCTGGACGCGGGGCATGTCACCCGTAAGCCGCACCCCGAACTGCCGCTGTCGATCTACACGTACACGAGGACGTGCCAGTACGAGCGGGTGTGGAACCGGGTGACCACGCGCTGCCGCGGTCTGGTCGCCGACGACGCCACCGGCGAGATCGTCGCGTTCCCGCTGCCGAAGTTCTTCAACGTCGGTGAGCACGAGGCCGGTCAGCCGTACGCGCCCGCCCTCCCGGACGAATCGTTCGAGGTGTACGACAAGGTCGACGGCAGCCTGGCGGTGATCTTCCACTACGCGGGCCGGTGGAACGTCGCGTCCAAGGGATCGTTCATCAGCACCCAGGCCACCTGGGCTCAGCGTCTGCTGGACGGCAGGGACACCTCCGCCCTGGTTCCCGGAGTGACCTACCTCGCCGAGATCCTTTACCCGCAGAATCGGATCGTCGTCGACTACGGCGGCCGCCGTGACCTCGTGCTCCTCGCCGCCTTCGGCAAGGACGGCACGGAGATACCGCTGGCCGAGGCGGCGTCCTGCTGGAAGGGCATCGGCTCGGTCGTCACGGTCTGGCCCGCCATGCCGCTCGCCGAGCTGCTCGCCCTGGCCGAGTCCAACCGGCTGCCGGGCGGCCGGGAAGCCACGGGCACCGACGCGGAGGGCTTCGTGCTGCGCTTCGCCTCGGGCGTACGGGCCAAGGCCAAGCTCTCCGAGTACGTACGGCTCCACAAGGTCCTCACCGGCGTCACCGAACGGGACATCTGGCGCAGCCACGGGGTCCAGCGCTTCACCGGTCTGCCCGTCAAGCAGGTTGCCCAGGCTCTGGGTTGCTCGGCGGCGGAGATCGAGGCCTCGGGCGGCAAGCCGCTCGACGCGCTGCTGGAGCAGGTACCCGACGAGTTCGACGCCTGGGTGTGCGGGGTGATCGGGCGGATCGAGGAGGACGTGGCCGCACGCGAGTGTGCGATCGACGCGGCGTACCGGTCGCTGGCCCATCTCGCGGGCGACCGGGGCGCGTTCGCCCGCGCCGCGAAGGCGCTGCCGGACGCCGCCGTGCGCCCTGCGATGTTCCTGCGCCTGGACGGGCGCCCGACGGAGCTCGTGACGTACCGTTCCGCCCGGCCTGAGGCGTCAGACCCGTTCAAGACCGACGAGGAGAATTGACCGTGCCCGTAGTACACGTCATGACAGGGCTCCCGGCCTCGGGGAAGACGACGGCCGCGCGCAGGTTGCAGGCGGAGTCCGAGGGCCGTATGCGCCGGGTGAATCTCGACGACCTGCGGAGGATGCTCGACGTCCCGGCACCCGAGCGTGGCCGGTCGTACGCGCACGAGCAGACCGTGCTGGCCATCCAGGACGCCGCGGTGCGGGCGGCGGTCGACGGCGGGTTCGACGTCGTAGTGGACAACACCCACCTGACACCGCACATCCCCAAGCGTCTGAAGGCCGCGGTGGGCGGCCATGCGTCCTTCGTCGTGCACGACTTCACCGATGTGCAACTGGAGGAGTGCATACGGCGCGACGCCGGGCGGGACGGGGCTGTCGGTGAGGAGATCATCCGGATCCTGGCCGACAAGCACGCGAAAGCGCGGAAGGGTGGCTGGCAGCTCACCGAGGCATGGCTGAACGACGAGCCGCCGGTGGAGCCGTACGCTGCCGACCCGGCGCTGCCCTCGGCGGTCATGTGCGACATCGACGGCACACTCGCCCTCAGGGGCGACCGCGGCCCCTACGACTTCACCCGCTGCGACGAGGACGTGCTCAACGTGCCGGTGCGCGGCGCGCTGTGCTCCTTCCGGCGTGCCGACGGCGATGTCATCGTCCTGCTCTCCGGCCGCGGCGAGGAGCACCGGGACAAGACGGAGGCATGGCTGCGCCGGTACGAGGTCCCCTATGACGAGCTGTGGATGCGCGCTGCCGGCGACGGCCGCCGTGACGACGTCGTGAAGGCCGAACTGTTCGACCGGCACGTCCGCAACCGCTTCGCGGTACGCGTCTCCCTCGACGACCGCGATCGCGTCGTGGCAGTGTGGCGCCGCATGGGCCTGCCCACCTGGCAGGTCAATTACGGCAACTTCTAGCCGACGGCGTCCTCGTGGTGAATGTCCGTGCGCCCGGCCGAGCGATCTGGACACGGGCGGCCATGGGCTTCCAGCGGCGGAGGGCGTTACGGCCACAGCTGCGCAGCTGCGACGGGCACACCCGGGCGCGCTGACCGCCGCTGGTGATGAGGGCGTTCACCGGGGACAGCGGATCCGCGCCCATCGACTTCGCCACGAGGACGCCGACCATCAGCGGGAGAAGGGTCGCGGCGAGGGCGGTGCCCGTGGTGGTGACATGCTGCATGCGGGGGCGGCGCGGCGCGGGGGGATTCATGGCTCCCATTCGAGCAACGCGCGCGGCGCGGGAGATCGGGCGACGTACTCAGTTCCTACGTCCTCACGTACTCATACGGCGGCATGAACTCATACGCCGGCATGAGGCAGTGCACGATGTACGCGCGGCCCTCGGGTGAGATCGGTGCCGCTGCCGGTGCGAGGGGTCGGCACTCAGGGGTGCGGCCGGGGCCGGGCCGGGGCCTGACCCACCGGACAGGCCCTACTGCGCCGCCCGCTCCCGCAAGCTCGTCTGCCATGCCGGGGCCGGTTCCTCCGCACCGGCCTCCTCCTGCCGGCGGCCTCCGCGTGCGAAGAAGTCGGCAAGCGGCAGCATCGCCGCCCCGACGGTCACGGCGTCCGGCCCCAGGGTGCCGAGGTCGATGCGCACGCGGGCGGCCGGGTACGACAGGGCGTAGGAGTTGGCGTACGCCCGTACGGAATCCAGGAAACGGGCACCGAGCTGCAGTCCCGCCCAGCCGCCGACGAGGATCCGTTCGGGCTGGAAGAGATTGATGAGGTCGGCGAAGCCGGCGCCCAGGTACTCGGCGGTCTCCTCCAGGACCGCGAGGGCGGTCATGTCGGCCTCCGGCTCGGCACCGGCGGCGCCGGGGGCCGGGTAGGCGGCGGCGAGCATCGCGGTCAGCGCGGTCTCCTCGTCCGCGCCGGCGGGGGGCTGCCCGCCGGCCTCCGCCCAGCGTTCGAGGAGCGCCTCGGCGCCCGCGTACGCCTCCAGGCAGCCCTGGGCGCCGCAGCGGCAGCGGCGGCCCCGGACCCGTACGGTCAGATGGCCCCATTCGACGGCCCGGCCGGGGTGCATGTCGTCGGTGACGACGCAGGCGCCGACGCCCGAGCCGAAGAGCACCACCACGGCGTTGCGTGCACCGCGCCCCGCGCCGAACCACATCTCGGCCTGGCCGAGGGTCTTGGCGCCGTTGTCGACGTAGTACGGCACGGTTTCGGGCACCAGCCCGGACTCGCGCAGCAGGCGCTCAAGCGGTACGGCGTCCCAGCCGATGGTCTGGCCGTGCACCACGGCGCCGTCCTCCGGGGTGCGCGCCACGATGCCCGGCACGCCGATGCCGACGCCGAGCAGCCGCTCGGGCGGGACGCCCGCGGTGTCCAGGACTTCGGCGATGCCGTCGCGCAGATGGCCGACGACAACACCGACGTCGTAGCGGTCGTGCCGGTGCGGGCTGTCGACCGCCAGCGGCCTTTCCGTGCGCGCGAGTTCGGTCAGGGAGAGGTCGAAGAGTTCGATCCTGACCCGGGTCTCGCCGACGTCGACGCCGATCATGCAGCCGCTGCCCGGCCTGATGCGCAGGAGGGTGCGGGGGCGTCCGCCCGCGGAGTCGACGCTGCCGGCCTCCTCCACCAGCCCCTCGGCGAACAGTTCGGCGACCACGTTGCTGATCGATCCCGAGCTCAGCCCGGTGGCCGGACCGAGCGAGAAACGGCTCAGCGGTCCGTCGAAGTACAAGCACTGCAGAACGGCGGCGCGGTTCTCGCGCCGCAGGTCACGCACAGTGCGGCCGTTGCGCACGGTCACTTGGGCCCCCTCGTCGAATTCCTGACCGAAACATACCTCTGTCGCGACCCTTGACGCGACCTTCTCATGAGGTTTAACTCACATCCTAAATTAAGTCAGGGGGATCTTCAGGGGATGCACGCGGGACGCTTCACCACCCCTCCTCCCTCCACGGCTTCCGCCACTCCCCCGAAAGGGTCCTCTGGAGCCATGCGCAGAATCAGAGCCGCGGCCACCGGCGCCGTCACCCTCTCCCTCGCTCTCACCGTGGCTGCCTGTGGTGGCGGCTCCACGACCGACGGATCCGGATCCAGCGAACAGCCGAAGACCCTCACCTACTGGGCCTCCAACCAGGGCGCCAGCCTGGAGGTGGACAAGCAGGTCCTCCAGCCCGAGCTCGACAAGTTCGAGAAGCAAACGGGCATCAAGGTCAAACTGGAGGTCGTGCCCTGGTCGGACCTGCTCAACCGCATCCTCACCGCGACCACCTCCGGCCAGGGCCCCGACGTCCTCAACATCGGCAACACCTGGAGCGCCTCCCTTCAGGCCACCGGCGCCCTGCTGCCCTGGGACACGAAGAACTTCGAGAAGATCGGCGGCAAGGACCGCTTCGTCGATTCCGCCCTCGGCTCCACCGGCGCCCAGGGGCAGGACCCGGCCGCAGTCCCGCTCTACTCCATGGGCTACGCGCTCTACTACAACAAGAAGATGTTCAAGGACGCCGGCATCGAGAAGCCGCCGGCCACCTGGGACGAGCTGGTCGCGACCGGCAAGAAGCTGACCAAGGACGGCAAGTCGGCGATCGGCGTCGAGGGCGCCAACCTCGCCAACAACATCCACCAGGTCTTCGTCCTCGGCAAGCAGCACGGCGCCGACTTCTTCACCCCCGACGGCAAGCCCGACTTCACCTCCGAGGGCGCCGTCGCAGCCGTCAAGCAGTACGTCGACCTCATGGCCGAACACAAGATCGTCGCCCAGGGCAACGCCGAGTACGCCCAGAACCAGTCCCTGAGCGACTTCGCCAAGGACAAGACCGCGATGGTCCTCTGGCAGACCGCCTCCGCCACCTTCAAGGCACAGGGCATGAGCGACGACGAATGGGGCGTCGCCCCCGCCCCCGTCCAGTCCGGCGCCCCCGGCCAGGGCACCGCCGTCAACTCCATGGTCGCCGGCATCAACCTGAGCGTCTTCAAGAACACCAAGAACATCGACGGCGCCATGAAGTTCGTGAAGTTCATGACCAGCGACGCGGAGCAGAAGATCCTCAACCAGGCCTACGGCTCCATCCCGCCCGTCAAGACCGCGCAGCAGGACCCCGCGTTCGGCACCCCCGCGATCGCCGTCCTCAAGAACACCCTCGCCACCAGCGCCGCAGCACTGCCGCAGGTCCCCGAGGAGTCGCAGTTCGAGACCGTTGTCGGAACCGCGGTCAAGGAGCTGTTCGCCGACGCCGCCGCCGGGCGTCCGGTGACCACCGCCTCGGTCAGGGCCAAGCTCGACAAAGCCCAGCAGCAGATGCCCAAGAAGTGAGCCCGGACACCAGCATGACCACCACCGCCCTCGACAAGGCCGGCGGACGGACCGTCCAGCAGCACGTCCCCGGGGCGGCGCGTGACCCACGCCGCCCCGGGCGGCTTCGCCGCGTCACGCTGCCGTATCTGCTGCTGCTCCCCGCCCTGGTCCTGGAACTGCTCGTCCACCTGGTGCCGATGGTGATCGGCATCGTCATGAGCTTCAAGGAGCTCACCCAGTTCTCCATCCGCGACTGGGGCACCGCCCCCTGGGCCGGCCTGGACAACTACACGCTCTCTGTCGACTTCGACGCCCCCGTGGGCCAGGCGCTGCTGAAGTCGTTCTCCACCACCTGCCTGTTCACCCTGCTCTCCGTCGGCCTGTGCTGGCTGATCGGCACCGCCGCAGCGATCTTCATGCAGGAGACGTTCCGCGGCAGGGGCTTCCTCCGCGCGCTCTTCCTCGTCCCGTACGCACTGCCCGTCTACGCCGCGGTCATCACCTGGGCGTTCATGTTCCAGCGGGACAACGGCCTGATCAACCACGTCCTGCACGACCAGCTCGGCCTCGGTGACAGCCCCGCCTTCTGGCTCATCGGGGACAACAGTTTCTGGGCGCTGCTCATCGTCTCGGTCTGGAAGGGCTGGCCCTTCGCCTTCCTCATCATCATGGCCGGGCTGCAGAACATCCCCCGCGAGATGTACGAGGCCGCCGCGCTCGACGGGGCCGGCGTCCGGCAGCAGATCCGCCGCATCACGCTGCCGTCGCTGCGCCCGGTCAACCAGGTCCTCGTCCTGGTGCTGTTCCTGTGGACGTTCAACGACTTCAACACGCCGTTCGTGCTCTTCGGCAAGGCGGCGCCGGACGCGGCCGACCTCATCTCCCTCCACATCTACCAGTCGTCGTTCCAGACCTGGAACTTCGGAACGGGCTCGGCGATGTCGGTCCTGCTGCTCCTGTTCCTGCTCGTCGTGACCGGGATCTACCTCCTCGTCACCTCCCGAGGAAGGAAGGCCACCGTTGCCTAGGCAGTCCCCGCGGCCGCGGCGCCGCTCGCCCATGGCCCTCCCGCGGTCCTTCCTCTGGAGCCGGCGGATCTTCCTCACGCTGCTCACGGGCTTCGTCCTGCTGCCGGTGTTCGTGATGGTCTCCAGCTCGCTCAAGCCGCTGCAGGACGTGTCGGGGAAGTTCCAGTGGATCCCCTCGGGTCTGACCGTGCGCCCGTACGCCGACATCTGGGAAACCGTCCCGCTCGCCGACTACTTCACCAACTCCCTGATCGTCGCCGGCGCGGCGACCGTCTGCTCCGTCGTCATCGCGGTGTTCGCGGCCTACGCCGTCAGCCGCTACAGCTTCCGCGGCAGACGCGTCTTCACCGTGACCGTGCTGTCGACGCAGATGTTCCCCGGCATCCTCTTCCTGCTGCCGCTGTTCCTCATCTACGTCAACATCGGCAACACCACCGGCATCGCGCTGTTCGGCTCGCGCGGCGGTCTCATCCTCACCTACCTGACCTTCTCCCTGCCGTTCTCGATCTGGATGCTCATCGGCTACTTCGACTCGGTCCCCCGGGACCTCGACGAAGCCGCCAAGGTCGACGGCTGCGGGCCGCTGGGAGCGCTCTTCCGGGTCGTCGTACCGGCTGCGGTCCCCGGCATCGTCGCCGTCTCCGTGTACGCGTTCATGACCGCGTGGGGCGAGGTCCTGTTCGCCTCCGTCATGACCAACGACACCACCCGCACCCTCGCGGTCGGCCTCCAGGGCTACTCCACCCAGAACGACGTCTACTGGAACCAGATCATGGCCGCCTCCCTCGTCGTGAGCGTGCCCGTCGTCGCCGGATTCCTGCTCCTCCAGCGCTATCTCGTCACCGGGCTGACCGCGGGCGCGGTCAAGTGACTCCCACTGCCACAAGTGACCCCCTCGTCCGCAGGTGACTTCCTTTCCCATGCTCGTTCCCGAGAGGCCTTCCGTGTCCGAACCGACTGACTCCGAACCGGCTGACTCCGCATCGGCTGACTCCACATCAGCTGACTCCGCATCGACCAGCACCGAAGCGATAGACCTCGGCGCCTTCCCCCACGACTTCGCCTGGGGCACGGCCACATCCGCCTACCAGATCGAAGGAGCCGTCACGGAGGACGGCCGGGCCCCCTCCATCTGGGACACGTTCTCCCACACCCCGGGAAAGGTCGACAACGACGACCACGGCGACGAGGCCTGCGACCACTACCACCGGTGGCCCGAGGACATCTCGCTGATGCAGCGGCTGGGCACCAACGCCTACCGCTTTTCCGTCGCCTGGCCCCGCGTCGTACCGGGCGGCGACGGGCCGGTCAACGCCCGCGGCCTCGACTTCTACGACCGTGTGGTGGACGGCCTGCTCCAGGCGGGGATCACACCGAGCGTGACCCTGTACCACTGGGACCTCCCCCAGGCCCTCCAGGACCGGGGCGGCTGGACGGAACGCGACACCGCCGAGCAACTCGCCACCTACGCCTCGGTCGTGGCCGGACGCCTCGGCGACCGGGTCACCCAGTGGGCCACCCTCAACGAACCCCTGTGCTCCGGATGGATCGGCCACCTCGAGGGCCGGATGGCCCCCGGTCTGACCGACCTGACGGCCGCAGTGCGCGCCTCGTACCACCTGCTGCTCAGCCACGGTCTCGCCACTCGGGCCGTTCGCGCGGCAGCGCCAGGCGCGCAGGTCGGTCTCGTGACCAACCACTCCACCGTCGAGGCGGCATCGACCCGTCCCGAGGACATCGCGGCGGCCGCCCGCATGGACGGCCACACCAACCGCTGGTGGCTCGACCCCGTGTACGGCCGTGGATTCCCCGCCGACATGCGCGAGCTCTACGGGGTCGAACTGCCCGAGCGGCCGGGCGACTTGGAGACCATCGCAACCCCGCTCGACTGGCACGGTGTCAACTACTACTTCCCGGTCACCGTCGCCGACGACCCCGAGGGGCCCGTCCCGTACGCGCGGGAGGTCCGGCTGCCCGACGTCCCGCGCACCGGCATGGACTGGCAGATCGACGCCGGCGGACTGGAGGCACTGCTCATGCGCCTCACCGACGACTACGGCGTGAGCCGACTCTACGTCACCGAGAACGGCTCGGCCTTCCCGGACACCGCCGGCCCCAACGGCGCCGTTGACGACCCCGAGCGAACCCACTACCTGGAGCAGCACCTGGCGGCCTGCGCCCGTGCCGTCCGCAAGGGGGCCCCACTGGCCGGCTACTACGCCTGGTCACTGCTCGACAACTTCGAATGGGCCTACGGCTACGACAAGCGCTTCGGCCTCGTCCATGTCGACTACCCGACCCAGCGGCGCACCATCAAGACGAGCGGGCACCGCTACAAGGAGATCATCCGAAGCCACCGGCAGCACACCGTCACCGGCTGATCCGCGCGCAGAACCCGAAGCCTCCTGCCCCGCACACCACTTCCCACCGAAGGAGCCGTTATGCCACGTTCTCGCCGCCCTCGCCTCCGCGGCAGACCGAGTACGGCGGTGATCGCCGCCACCGCTTTACTCGTCGGCCTGTTCTCCGGCGCCCTGCCCAGTGCCAGTGCCTCCGAAGAGCCCGTCCCCGTGTCCGTCGACCGGTTCGAGGGGGAGGTCCCGTTCGCGAACCCGCCGGCCGAGGGCCTCTTCACCTGGGGCAGCGACGCCGACGACCATCCGAAACTCGCCATCAAGGAGCGCGCCGACGCCCCGGAGGGCGCCAAGGTCCTCGAAGGGGCCTACGACATCAGCGGCTGGGGCGGCTTCACACACGACTTCGCCTTCGACCGGCCCGCGCACGACTGGACGGCCCGCAAGGGCATCCGATTCTGGTGGTACGGGCAGAACACCGCGCCCCTGCCGCCCGGATCCGGCAAGAGGATCAACTTCGAGCTCAAGGACGGCGGCGCCAACGGCGAGGCCTCCGAGCTGTGGACCACGTCCTTCACCGACGACTGGGAGGGCTGGCACCTCGTCGAGATCCCCTTCTCCGACTTCGTCTACCGCGCCGATTACCAGCCGGTCGGCGGCATCGACCAGATCCTCGGCCTCAATGAGATGTGGGGCTACGCGCTCACCCTCCCGCCCGGCGCGCCCGGGAAGTTCGCCATGGACGGCGTCGAGCTGTACGGCAAGGCCGAACCGGCCGTGAACACCAAGGTCGTCACGGACAGCGCCGTGTACCCGGTCCCCGAGGGCGGAACTGCCCGGGTGAAGCTCTCCGTCGCCACCACGGGTTCCCGTCCGACCGACACACCGGTCACCGTGGAATACACCACCGGGGGCGGCAGCGCCGAGTCCGGCAAGGACTACACACCGGTCACCGGCAGCGTCACCTTCCCGGCGGGCACGGCCTCCGGCGAGAGCCGCACGATTGCCGTCGCCACCAAGAAGGACGGCTCCGCCGAGTCCGCGGAAACCATCCCGCTCACGCTGACCGTCACCGGCGCCAAGGCGCCCGCCGAGACCCCCCAGGTCGTCGTGAACGCCCACGGCCTGCCTTATCTCGACACGAGGCTCCCGGTGCAGAAGCGCGTCGCCGACCTGCTGTCGAGGATGTCCCTCGCGGAGAAGACCGGCCAGATGACGCAGGCCGAGCGCAACGCACTGAAGTCGCAGGGCGACATCGCCTCCTACGGCCTCGGCTCACTGCTCTCCGGCGGCGGCTCGGTGCCGAAGCCCAACGCACCCGAGGCGTGGGCGAAGATGGTCGACTCCTACCAGCTGCGCGCGCAGGCGACCCGCTTCCAGGTCCCGCTGATCTACGGCGTGGACGCGGTGCACGGCCACAACAACGTCATCGGGTCGACGATCATGCCGCACAACATCGGTATCGGCGCCGGACGTGACCCGAAGGTCGCGGAGAAGACCGGCGCGGTCACCGCGAAGGAGGTGCGCGCCACCGGCATCCCGTGGGACTTCGCCCCGTGCCTGTGTGTGACCCGCGACGAGCGCTGGGGCCGTTCCTACGAGGCGTTCGGTGAGGACCCGGCGCTGGTCACCGCCATGGAGACGGTGATCAGCGGTATGCAGGGCGCGCGCAACGGCAAGGACCTCGACCGCAACGACAAGGTACTCACCAGCGCCAAGCACTTCGTCGGCGACGGCGGCACCGAGTTCGGCTCGTCGTCCACCGGCTCGTACACGATCGACCAGGGCATCACCAAGGTCACCCGCGAGGAGCTGGAGGCGGTGCATCTCGCCCCGTTCGCGGAAGCGGTCAAGCGTGGCGCGGGCACGGTCATGCCCTCGTACTCCTCACTGGACATCCTGGGCGACGACCAGGGCCCGGTGAAGATGCACGCCAACGCCGAGATGATCAACAGGGTCCTCAAGGACCGGATGGGCTTCGACGGCTTCGTGATCAGCGACTGGCAGGCCATCGACCAGATCCCCGGCGACTACCCGAGCGACGTGCGCACCTCGGTCAACGCCGGCCTCGACATGATCATGGTGCCGACCAACTACCAGGACTTCACCAGGACGCTCAAGGACGAGGTGGCGGGCGGGCGCATCAGCGAGGCCCGGATCGACGACGCGGTGTCCCGGATCCTGACGCAGAAGTTCACCCTGGGGCTGTTCGAGAAGCCGTACGCCGACACCGGCAACCTCGACGAGGTCGGCTCCGCCGAGCACCGCGCCGTGGCCCGCGAGGCCGCCGCCAAGTCCCAGGTGCTGCTGAAGAACGACGGGGCCGTGCTGCCGCTGAAGCCGTCGCAGAAGGTGTACGTCGCCGGATCCAACGCCGACGACCTCGGCAATCAGGCGGGCGGCTGGACGATCAGCTGGCAGGGCAGCTCGGGCGGCATCACCACCGGCACCACGATCCTCCAGGGCATGAGGAAGGCCGCGCCGGACGCGGAGATCTCGTACTCCAAGGACGCCTCCGCTGCCACCGAGGGCTACGACGTCGGTGTGGTCGTCGTCGGCGAGACCCCGTACGCCGAGGGCTTCGGCGATGTCGGCAACGGCAACGACCTGGAGCTGACCGCCGCCGACAAGGCAGCCGTCGACAAGGTCTGCGCCGCGATGAAGTGCGCGGTCCTGGTGGTCTCGGGCCGCCCGCAGCTCATCGGCGACCGGCTCGGCGGCATCGACGCGCTCGTCGCGTCCTGGCTGCCCGGCACCGAGGGCGACGGCGTCGCCGACGTACTGTACGGCAAGCGCCCCTTCACCGGACAGCTCCCGGTCACATGGCCGAAGTCCGAGGCGCAGCTGCCGGTCAACGTCGGCGACGCGGCGTACGACCCGCTGTTCCCGTACGGCTGGGGCCTGACCACGCTCGACAGCAAGCCCTCCGGAGGGGAATCCGCCCTGAAGGCCATCGGCATCGCGGCGAAGGTCCTGCAGGCGGCCGGCCTCGGTGACTCCGAGCAGGGCGGGGAACTGGTCCGCAAGGCACGGCTGATCGTCCAGCAGCGGATCGGCGGGCACCTCACCGAGGCCTCGGCGAAGCCCTTCGCCGAGGCGGACCACCTCCTGCTCACCGGAGACCTGCCCGGCGCGGTCGCGAAGCTGACCGCCGCCCACCGGGCGGCCTGAGCAAACGTGCGACGGCCCGGGCGCCATGAAGCGGGCGCCCGGGCCGTCAGCGCCTCACGGGTAGCTCACCAGGTTGGCCACGTTGGCGGACGAGTTGGAAGGACCGCCTCTGTCGTTGATGACGTGCCGGATGGTCCCGGTGCCGCCGAGCGAGACGGTCACCATGTTCTGGAAGCGTACGTTCGGGTTGTCGGGGACCTCGAAGGCGTGCTCGGCCGTCACGCTCGGGTTCACGTTGAAGAAGCAGTAGCTGCCGAGTCCGTACGCCTGGTGACCGGTGACCGTGTTCGCCACCTTGTACGCGGCGTAGCCCTGGGTGGAGCCGTTCATCCAGGCGGACTGGTTCGGCGGGTCGTACGGCATCTCGTTCTGGTAGAAGTACGTCCGCCCGCCGTTGCCGTTCCAGATGGTCTGGTGCTTCTGGTAGTGCTCGACGAACAGGCCGTACATGGTCACGTTGTCGCCGTTGACGACGAGTCCTGTGTCCGCGGTGTTGCTGTTCCAGCCGATGCCGGTGCCGTGGTCGCCGCGCCAGATCCACATGTGGTCGCCGATGACGTCGTCGCTGTTGACCACGAGGCTCGTCGTCGCCTTGCCCACGGCGGCTCCGCCGACGCGGAAGAAGACGTCGTGCAGGGAGATGGGGTTGGCCGAGTGGTTCGCGGCGGCGCCGGCCGGGCCGACCTCCATCAGTGTCTGCGAGTTGGTGGTGCCGGCGTCGAAGAGGACGCCCGCGACCTTCACCCCGTCGACATCGGCGACCGTCATGGCCGTGATGCCGTTGTCGGGGATGAACGTGGCGAGGCCGAGACCGAGGACGACGGTGTCGGGCCTGGTTACCCGCAGGGTCTGGTTGAGATGGTAGACACCGGGTGTGACCAGCAGGTTCTTACCCTCGGCCAGTGCGGCGTTGATCTGTGCGGCGGTCGCACCGGGCTTGACGACGAAGAACTGGTCCATGCCGAGCGAGCTGCCCGCGGTGTTCCCGTTCGCCCAGGTCGTGGCCGAGGAGTTGGTCCTCAGGGACGGTACGAACACCTTGTAGGCGCCCGCGCCGTCCACGTACAGGAAGGGCTTCTCCCGGACCGTCGGAGTCTGGTTCACCGTGGTGTACGGCGGGTTGGGGAAGCTGTTGCCCGGCACACCCTGGCTGCCGACGAAGACCATGTTCCAGTTGGCACCGTTCCAGCTGCCGAGCTGGGAGTTGCGGGTCAGCCACTGCTGTTGGCTGCCGGACCGCACCTGGCCGTCGATCTTGCTGTCGGCCATGAATCCGCCGCTGGCCCAGCCGCCGTCGTCGAGCGCGAGGTTGCCGCGGACGTGCATACGCCGGTACGGAGCGGCCTGGGACACCGCCCACCGGTCGGTGCCGCCCGTCGGGTTCACCGACAGGTTCTCGGCGCCGCGCCAGAAGTTCTGCGTGGCGTTCTGCGGCGGGAACCAGTCGGCCTCCACATGGACGGCGCCGTTGATCGTGACCGAGTCGGGCGACTGGCCGAGGCCGAGGACCTGGGTGTAGAAGCCGACGTTGACGTCGTTGTTGTACGTTCCCGGCTTGAACATCACCGCGTAGCGCTGCGGGCCGAACTGGTTCGTCTCCTGCTGCTGGAAGATCGAGTTCAGCCGGCTCTGGATCGTGGACGACGGCATCGACGGGTCGAAGACGGCCACGTTCGGGCCGAGGTCGACATCGCCGGGCGCGGTGCTCACCGGTGCGATCTGGAAGCGCTGGGCAGCCGTGCCGTTGCAGGTGTACTGCACCAGCTGGACGCTGTCGGCCGTCGAGGCGGACGGAACGTCGAGGCACTTGCCGCTGTGCCGGCTGACGAAGTGGTACGCGCCTCCGCCCTCGTCGACGGCCTGCCACTGCTGGTTGTTGCCGCCGCCGTACGTCCACAGGTGCACAGCCGCGTTGTCGGCCGAGGACGTGTCGCTCACATCCACGACCTGACGGGCGTCGTTGCGGTTGTTGATCCGTACGAAGCCGTCGCTCGTCGTTGTGAAACTCCACTGCTGTGCGGTGGTGTTGTTGCAGGTGTACTGCTGCACAGCAGTGCCGTTCACGGTCGCGGCCGACCGCGCGTCCAGGCACTTGCCACTGCCTGCGTTCACCACCGTGGCCCAGCCCGAGGGCAGGGCGGCGGAGGCCGTGGCCGAGGCTGCCGCGGCGGAGGCCGGCGGGGTGACGGCCTGGGTGGGCTGGATGGCGGTGAGGACCGAGGCGGCCGTGGCCGCGGCCACGACGGTCGCGACCCAGGGGCGGGGGATGCGGACCGGGGTCGAGCTGCGGCGACCCGCTCTGGGCGTTCGCAGGGATCGGAGCACGATTTCTCCTGTGCCGACTGCACGGCATGAGTGGGGGGTGGGTCGAAGACATGCACATGACATGTATGCGCGCGGTTGCTGCGCTGACCGGGATGGGGTGGGAAATGTGACAAGTGGACCTGATGGAGGCTTAGTTCACTACGTGATTTAAGAAGTGAACAACAATGGTGTCAAGGGCTTGGTACAGACCACAACCAGTTCGGCCCACCGCGCGGGTGTCGCGCGGTGGGCCGTGGTGGTGGGGGAACTGCCCCCGCGGGCGTGATCGCCGACGTGTCGACGAGCCCGGTGGCTGCGTCGTTACGGGGCCATCTCGTACGCCCCGGCCAGTGCCTCGACGCGCTGCCAGACGCGCGCCGAGCGAGCCTCGTCGACAACGGGACGCCGCACCGCGCCCAGCGCCCAGCGCTGCTGCTCCTCGGTGGCGGAGTCCTTTCCGTGCAGCTCGACGGCGTGCGCGGAGAAGTCGCGGACGAGGACCGAGAACAGCTCGTCGAGCACGTCCTCGTCCAAGTCCTTCAGGCGGGCCTGCTCCAGGATCAGCTGGCCGTGCACCACCAGCGCGAACAGCTGGCCGACGGCGAGAAGGAGATCGAGGTCGCGGCTCTGCTCGTCGTCGGGGGCTGCGGTGGTGACGAACTCGCACAGGGCGTCGGCCTGCTCGCGGAAGCGGGCGACGTTGGGCACCGTGGCATACGCGTCGTAGGCGGTGCGCCAGTCGTGGAAGCGTACGGAGCCCAGCCCGCGGGCCGGCCCCTGCCGGAAGAGGAACGCGTCGTCGGCCGCGTCGAGGCGGGTCGGCACGGGCGCGTACTCGGCCGGGTCCAGCAGGTGGTTGCGCATGAACTTGAGGATCAGCGCGAGGTTGACGTGGACCGTGCCCTCGAGCTTGGGCAGCCCCCGGATCTCGGTGGCGGCCTGCGCGAAGTAGGTGTCCTTCTCGAAGCCCTTGGCCGCGATGACGTCCCACATCAGGTCGATGACCTTCTCGCCCTCCGTGGTCACCTTCATCTTCGTCATCGGGTTGAACAGCAGGTAGCGGCGGTCGTCGGGGCCGGCGGAGCGGAAGTAGTCGACGGCGCGGTCGCTGAACAGCTTCATGCCGACCAGGCGGACGTACGCGTCGGCCAGCTCGCGGCGCACGTGCGGGAAGGCGGTGACGGGGCGGCCGTAGAGGATGCGGTTGTGCGCGTGGGTGACGGCCTCGTACATCGCGTGCTCGCAGATGCCGATCGAGGCGGTGCAGAGGTTGAACTTGCCGACGTTGACGGTGTTGAGCGCGGCGTCGAAGGCGGCGCGTCCGGTGTGCAGGACGTCGTCGGGACCGACCGGGTAGTCGTCGAGGCGGAACTCGCTGACGTACTTCGAGGAGTCGACGACGTTCTTCACGAGGTGGTACGCCGGGTGGCGGCTGTCGGCGGCGAAGAAGACGTACCCGTCCGGGCCCTCGATGTCGGTGCGGCGGCCGAAGACGGAGACGAGCCCTGCGGCATTGCCGTTGCCGATGTAGTACTTGGAGCCGCTGGCCCGGAAGCCACCGTGGCCGTCGGGCTCCAGCAGCATGTCGGTGGAGTAGATGTCGGCGCCGTGGGTCTTCTCGGACAGGCCGAAGGCGAACACCTCGCCCTGGTCCAGGAGTTCCGCCGCGCGGGTACGAGCAGCGGTGTTGTCGCTCTGCCAGACCGGGCCGAGACCGAGGATGGTCACCTGCCACGCGTACCAGTAGTCGAGGCCGTAGAACCCGAAGATCTCGTTGAGCGCGGCGATCCGGGCGGTGTCCCAGCGCTGGTCCTCCCGTCCGGCGGCGGAGGACGGGGTGAGGAAGGTGGCGAACAGCCCTTCCTTGGCGGCGAACGCGAGGAAGTCCGCGAGCCAGGCACGGGAGCGGTAGTCCTCGATCAGCCTGCGCTTGCCGCGGTCCTCGAACCAGTCGACGGTGGCGCGCAGCAGCCTGCGGGTCTCGGGGTCGAAGTGCGCCGGGTCGTAGGTCCGCGGGTTGAACAGCAGGGCGTCGGTCATGGAGGTTCGCCTTCCGGGGAGTCGAGGGTTGAGGGTTGCCGGTTGCCGGGGGAAGAGAAGCGGGGCGGTTCAGGAGTGCGGTTGCGACGCGCCGAGCCGGTGGAGGGTGGCGAGTACGTCGTCGAGCCAGGCGATCGTCATCCGCTCGTACGCGATGCCGCCGCGCAGCACGACATGCTGCAGCTCCTGACCGGCATCGGGCGGTGCGGGGGCCTCGGGCCCGGTGAAGTCACGCAGCTCCCCCGCGAGATAGTGCGCGAGCCGGTCGCTGTGCACCTGGCGGTGCCGCTCGACCTCACGAAGGAGCGCACCCGGGTCGTCGAAGGCCGCACCGCGGATCTTCACGGCGAGGTCGTGCCGGATGCTCTCGGGTTCGATCGGCTCGTGCAGCCACTGGGAGAGAGTGGCGCGGCCGAGGCCGGCGACGGAGTACTCCTTCTTGTCCGGCCGGCCCTGTTGCGGCACCTCGCGGACGTCGAGCAGGCCGTCGCTCTCCATGCGCTTGAGAACGCGGTAGATCTGCTGATGGGTGGCGGTCCAGAAGTAACCGATGGACCGCTCGAACCGCCGGGCCAGCTCGTAGCCGGAGCCCGGCTGCTCCAGCAGCGAGACGAGGATCGCGTGTTCGAGCGCCATGCCTCGATCCTTCTATGCAACTCGTTGCATAGACAAGCGGCAGCGCCCGGGTGAGACACGGCTCACCCGGGCGGCCCGGGAACAACTCGCTCGCAGCGTCCGGATGGGTCACTCCGAGGCACGGGCGCTCCGGGGCAGCGCACCGTCGAGGACCCCCGGCCGGTCAGCCGCCGGGCGTCGCCGCTTCGGCCGCGTGGAGGTGGGGGCGGGCGAGATTGTTCGGGAGCAGGATGCGCTGGAGCTCGTCCTTGGTCAGCAGGCCCTTGTCGAGAACGAGGTCATGGACGCTGCGGCCCGTCTTGAGGGCCTCCTGCGCGACGGCGGTGGCCTGCTCGTAGCCGATGTGCGGGTTGAGCGCGGTCGCCAGGCCGATGGAGTGGGCGACGACGTGGGCGAGGTGCTCACGGTTGGCGGTGATGCCGCTGACACAGCGTTCGGCGAGGGTCAGGCAGCCGGCCCGCAGGTGCGTCAGACTCTTCAGCAGACTGTGGGCTATGACCGGCTCGAAGGCGTTCAGCTGCAGCTGGCCCGCCTCGGCGGCCATGGTCACCGCCATGTCGTTGCCGATGACTTCGAACGCGATCTGGTTGACCACCTCGGGCACGACGGGATTCACCTTGCCCGGCATGATGCTGGAGCCGGCCTGCACCGGCGGCAGGTTGATCTCGGCGAAGCCGGCGCGCGGTCCGCAGGACAGCAGCCGGAGGTCGTTGCAGATCTTGGAGAGCTTGACGGCGATCCGCTTCAGCACGCCGGACAGCTGAACGAACGCACCGGCGTCCTGCGTGGCCTCGACGAGGTCGTCGGCGACCGTCAGCGGCAGTCCGGTGATGGCCCCCAGATGCCGGGAGGCCAGCGCCGCGTATGCGGGGTGGGCGTTGAGTCCGGTGCCGATCGCCGTGCCGCCGAGGTTGATCTCACGGATCAGCTCACGTGCCTCGGTGAGGCGCTTGTGGTCCTCGCCGAGCATGATCGCGTACGTTGCGAACTCCTGCCCCAGAGTCATGGGCACCGCGTCCTGCAACTGGGTACGGCCCATCTTCAGGACATCCGCGAACTCCTCCGCCTTGGCCGCGAACGCGCGACGGAGCACCTCCATGGCGTCCAGCAGACGCTGGGCGGTGAAGTCGAGGGCGATCTTGACGGCTGTTGGGTAGACGTCGTTGGTGCTCTGCCCCGCGTTGACGTCCTCCAGCGGGTGCAGCTGTCGGTACTCGCCCTTGCGGTGGCCAAGGAGTTCCAGAGCACGGTTGGCGACGACCTCGTTGGCGTTCATGTTCGTCGAGGTGCCCGCGCCGCCCTGGATCACGTCGACCACGAACTCGCCGTGCAGCTTCCCGGCGCGTATCTCCTCACAGGCGGTCACGATCGCGTCCGCCTTGCGGCCGTCGAGCAGTCCCAGCTCCCGGTTGGCGAGGGCCGCGGCCTGCTTGACGCAGGCGAGGGCGGTGACGAGGTCCGGGTAGGCCGATATCGGGGTGCCGGTGATGGGGAAGTTCTCCACGGCCCGCAGGGTGTGGATGCCGTAGTAGGCGTCGGCCGGGACGTCCCGGTCGCCGAGCAGATCGTGCTCGGCGCGAAACTCGAGGTGGGCGTGGGCGTGGACGTGCGTGGCCATGAAGGTGCGGAACTCCTGTCGGGTGTTTGCACGGTGGGGTGGGAGGGGCGGCTGAGAGCGGCTGAAAGGGTTCCGAGGGGTGTTACCGAGACCCGGCGGAACCTCTGGTGTACCGAGCGGGCAGTTGATGGGCGGTTCGTCCTCCACGGCCGTCGCCCGGCGGCCGTCGCCCGTCCGGCACGGGCCGCGGTCTCCGTCGGCGGTGGCCGGAGGCAGCGCCGGACGAGCCGGAACTGCCTGAGGATCTCCGGGTCTCGGCGGATCAGGCCCTATGTCTGGACGAGCTCGACAGCCACACCGGCGTCGGCGGAAACGACCTCGCCGAGCGCGTGCCGGAGCACCTGGTCCCGCTCGCGCGGGTCGGTGGCGGCGAGCAGCGCGGTGAGTACGGCGATCCGGGCCTGGCCGGCGCGCAGCGTGCCGGTCGGCACAGCGCCCGCGGCCACGAGGTCGACCGCGCCACCGTGGGTGTAGATCTCGGCGACCGGTCCGGCCTGGACACGGGTGGTCAGGGCGACGAGCACGCCGCGGGCCGTGGCGGAGGCGACGGCCTCGACGATCTCGGGGGTCGCGTTGCCGGCGCCGGTGGCCACGAGAACGATTCCCTGCGCCCCGGCATCCACGGCCGCGTTCAGCAGCAGCGCGTCGGCGTCCGCGTGGTGCATCACCATGTCGACGCGGGGCGGAGTGTCCGGCATACCGGGCAGCGCGAGCGCGCCGGGGCGCCGCGGGTGGCCCAGTACGGAAACACGCCCGAAGCCGACGTTTCCGATACGGGTGCCGGACGGGTCGCCGAAGGCGTCCGGCGCGAGCGTCTGCGTCTTGACGGTGCCGCGGGCCGGGTGCACCTTGCCGTCGAAGGTGACCAGTACACCCAGACCGCGCGTCGTTGCGGCCGTCAGCAGCGCGTCGTGGAGATTGCCCGGTCCGTCGCCGTCGGCCGCGTCGAGCGGAAGCTGGGCGCCGGTGAAGACCACCGGGCGAGGGTCGTCGTGGTGGAGGTCGACCAGGAACGCCGACTCCTCCAGTGTGTCCGTGCCGTGGGTGACGACGATGCCGTCCACGCCGGGGTCGGCGAGCACCTCGTGCACCGTGCGCAGCAGGGTGAGCTGATGGGCGGTCGTGAGGCGGGGGCTGTTGACGCTGAACAGGTCGACGACCTCGACAGTGATGTCTTCGGGCACCGCGGCGGTCGCCATGACCTCCCGGCCATGTGCGTCAGCGGCGAAACCCGAGCCCTGCCAGCGGCTGGCTATCGTCCCACCGGTACTGATGACGACGATCCGTCCCACAGTGCCCACTCCTCGTCCGTGCCGCTGGTGAAGCGGCGTTTTCGACGGGGCACGCGGCCCGGCCTCGCTCTTGGCCCGGCCGGGCTGCGCCCCATGGCTGATCCGGGGGTGGCCGGAGCAGTCGGACGCAATGATATGAGTTTGTTCGCGCAATATGATCGCCAGTTTCGACCCGCTCATCGAGGATACGTGGTGAATAATTGCTCCATGGATAAGATCGACCGAGAAATCTTGCGCGAGCTCCAGAACGATGGCCGACTGAGCAATCAGGAGCTGGCCCTGCGAGTGGGCCTGACCCCTTCGCCGTGCATGCGCCGGGTCAGGCAGCTGGAGCAGGACGGCGTGATCCAGGGCTATCGGGCGGTCATCGACCCGGAAGCGGTCGGCCGGGGCTTCGAAGTGCTCGTCACCATCGAGGTCAAGCGCGATCGTGAGGTGGTCGAGGCGTTCGAGGCCGCACTCCAGGACATCCCCGACGTCATCGAGGCGTACCGGCTCTTCGGCAGCCCGGGATGCCTGCTGCGCATCGCCGTGGCGGATCTGCGCGCGTACGAGCGGCTGTGGATCGAGAAGCTGACTGCGCTGTCCGGCGTCAACGAGGTCAACTCGCAGATCATCATGAAGCGGATCAAGGAGCCGCGCGGCCTGCCGGTGGAGGGCTGACACTGCTGCGCCGGGCAAGGATGGGCGCACGCCCCGATCAGGATGCCCGGTCAGATCGGCCGCGGGCCCCTCGACCGCTCGATGCCGTCGCCGCTCTCGCGCAGCAGGCGCAGAAATGCCTTCACGCCCGCGATGAGCTCCTGGTTGTCGGTGAGCCGGTTCACCGTCGACTCGAACTCCCTGCCCAGCGCGGCGATCTTCCGGTCGGCCTCCTCGGCCCGCTCGTACGACGCCATGCCCAACGCGTCCACGGTGCGCCGCAGTTCGGCGAACGCGCGGTACTGCTCCTCGGTCTTGTCCTCCAGGACCTTCATCCCGGACTCGATGCGGTCCACCCGCGCACGCATCTCCACCACGTCGTCACGCGGATACGTCACGTCCTTGAGCAGCACGCCCAGGCGCCGCCGCAGCTGCCCGAAGTAGGCGCCCGCCGGCCGGAAGAGGGTGCTCAGCAGGAAGAACCCGGCGAACCAGTAGCCCGTCCCCCGCCCCGTCGCCATCGTGACCGCCACCGCGACACCCGCTGTCACGACATGTCCCGCCACCGCCGCCCGCAGCATCATCCGCGCGATGCGCGCGGCCTCGGCGTCCCGCGCCGGCGAGACCTCCAGGCCCTTCTCCCGGCTCACCGCGATCTCGGCGAGCACCGCATGAGCCCGGAAGTACAGGTTCCACGGCACGGTCAGGAGCAAGAGCAGCCACAGCAGGCCGAGCACCCCGGCCCCCGCCCCGAGCACCACCGCCGGCGGCGCCCCCACCACATAGGCCAGGATCACGGCCGCGGCGGTGACCGCGACGGCCAGTCCCGCGCCGAAGAACTTCCCCATGCCGTCCCGTCCCCCGCATGAGCACGCACGGGCGCGGCCCTCTGCCACGCCGCGTCTCATGGTTCCGCTCCGGCCGACGGCACACATGAGTACGAGTACTCACCCGAGCGGTGCGACGGGAGCCGGCCCGTCACACTACGAGGCACGCTCACCACGGAACGCGACCACCTCGCACGGCGGAATAGGAAGGAGAGCGGCCGGACGACAAGCCGCACTCCAGCCACCCAAAGCAACGAGACGGTCACCGAAACCGGCCACACCGGAGTCGCTCGCCCACACAAGCCCCTGAGGGTCGCTTAAAGCGGTGCAAACCGGCGTAAGCTAGTCGAAATCGCCGTAACGCGCCATGAGTAAGCGATGGAGGCGGCGCATGAGCGACCCCTTCGGCTTTCTCAAGATCCCCCGTCGGCCCGTTCCGCCCCGCCCGGTCGAGGAACGACTGGGCGACTGGAAAGAGGTCTACGCGGGGCAGGCGTTGCTGCCTCTCGTGTCCGAGCAGGCGAGGCGCTGCATGGACTGCGGCATACCGTTCTGCCACAGCGGCTGCCCGTTGGGAAATCTCATCCCCGAGTGGAACGTGTACGCGTCACGGGGCGACTGGCGTGCCGCCGCCGAGCGGCTGCACGCGACGAACAACTTCCCGGAGTTCACCGGGCGGCTGTGCCCGGCGCCGTGCGAGGACGCCTGCGTGCTGGCCATCAACGCCGATCCGGTGACGATCAAGAACGTCGAGCAGGCCATCGCCGACGAGGCCTGGGAACGCGGATACGTAGCGCCGAAGCCGCCCGACCGGCTCAGCGGAAAGACCGTCGCCATCATCGGCTCCGGACCCGCGGGACTGGCCGCGGCGCAACAGCTCACCCGTATCGGCCACACCGTCGTCGTCTACGAGCGCGCCGACCGCATAGGCGGACTGCTGCGCTACGGCATCCCCGAATTCAAGATGGAGAAGCGGCAACTGGACCGGCGCATCGAGCAGATGCGAG
Organism: Streptomyces sp. NPDC043870; assembly: GCF_056435785.1. Taxonomy (NCBI): domain Bacteria; kingdom Bacillati; phylum Actinomycetota; class Actinomycetes; order Kitasatosporales; family Streptomycetaceae; genus Streptomyces; species Streptomyces sp. NPDC043870. The sequence continues at coordinate 46,914 of NZ_JBWKDT010000019.1, read as the reverse complement.
CGGAGGGCACCAAGTTCCGCACCGGTGTGGACGTCGGCCCCGATGTCGACGCCACCGACCTCAGGAGACGCCACGACGCGGTGATCGTCGCCGTCGGCGCCACGCAGCGCCGCGAACTCCCCGTCCCCGGCCGCGAACTGGACGGCATCCATCAGGCCATGGACTATCTGACCATCGCCAACCGGGTCACGGAAGGCGACCACCCCTCGCCCTCCCTCACCGCCGAAGGCAAGCATGTCGTCATCATCGGCGGCGGAGACACCGGCTCGGACTGCCTGGGCACCGCCCTGCGCCAAGGCGCGGCCTGTGTGGTCCAGCTCGACATCAACCCGGAGCCCGGCGACACCCGGCCGGACACCCAGCCCTGGCCCATCACCCATCCGAAGGTCTACCGGATCTCCCATGCCCACGAAGAGGCCCGTGGGCGGGAGGGCAGGGATCCGAGGCTCTTCTCGTCCGCCACCCTCCGCTTCGAAAGCGACCAGGCCGGCCACGTACGCGCACTGCTCCTGACCGAAGTGGAGCCCCGGGCCAGAACGCCGCGGCCGCACACCGAGCGGGTGATCCCGGCGGAGCTGGTCATACTCGCCCTCGGCTTCTCCGGCCCCGAGCCGGGCACCGGCCTGATGGAGCAACTCGGACTCACACTGAACGACCGTGGAAACTACGCCCGGGACGCGGCCTTCGCAGCCAAAGCCGCCGAGATCGCCGAGGCCGCTGAAACGGCGGGAGCGGCAGGGGCAGCAGGGGCAGCAGGGGCAGCAGGAGCGGCAACGCAGGCCGGGAAGACAGAACACCCCGGCACGGACGGCGTGTTCGTCGCCGGCGACGCAGGACGCGGTCAGTCCCTCATCGTATGGGCCATCGCTGAAGGACGAGCAGCCGCAGCCGCCACCGACTGTTACCTCACAGGCTCCCCCCGGCTCCCCTCGCCCATCACCGCTACACACCGACCGCTCAACACGTGACCCCCGGCCCTCCTCGTCAAGAGCGCCTTTGGGAGGCCATAAGTCCAGCTTATGAGGTCATAGGTTCGAAGCAGGTACCTGAGCAGGTATTTTGTTGCGAGGGTGGCGATCAAGACACCCGTCGCCACTCGAAGGGAACCTGTCATGCGCCGCCCCCTGCGGGTCGCCATCGTCGGAGCCGGACCCGCCGGGATCTACGCCGCCGACGCGCTGCTGAAGTCCGAGGCCGCTGCCGAGCCCGGTGTCTCCATCGACCTCTTCGAGCGGCTGCCTGCTCCGTTCGGGCTGATCCGGTACGGCGTCGCCCCCGACCACCCCCGGATCAAGGGCATCGTCACCGCGCTGCACCAAGTGCTGGACAAGCCGCAGATCCGGCTGTTCGGGAACGTCGACTACCCGAACGACATCGGCCTCGACGATCTGCGCGAGTTCTACGACGCGGTGATCTTCTCCACGGGCGCGAACGCCGACCGGGCGCTCGGCATACCCGGCATCGGCCTCGAAGGGTCGTACGGCGCGGCCGACTTCGTGTCCTGGTACGACGGGCACCCGGACGTGGCCCGCACCTGGCCGCTGGAGGCCGAGAAGGTGGCCGTGCTCGGCGTCGGCAACGTCGCGCTCGACGTGGCGCGGATTCTCGCGAAGACCGCCGACGAGCTCCTGCCGACGGAGATCCCGCCGAACGTGTACGACGGGCTTGCCGCCAACAAGGCTCTCGAGGTTCACGTCTTCGGGCGTCGTGGGCCGGCGCAGGCCAAGTTCAGCCCCATGGAGCTGCGGGAGCTCGACCACTCCCCCAGCATCGAGGTCATCGTCAACCCCGAGGACATCGACTACGACGAGGGCTCCATCGCCACGCGTCGCGCCAACAAGCAGGCGCACATGGTCGCGCAGACCCTGGAGAACTGGGCGATCAGGGACATCGGCGACCGGCCGCACAAACTGTTCCTGCACTTCTTCGAGTCCCCGACCGAAATCGTCGGCGAGGACGGAAAGGTCGTGGGGCTGCGCACCGAGCGGACGCAGCTCGACGGCACCGGCAATGTGACCGGCACGGGCGAGATGCGCACGTGGGACGTGCAGGCCGTGTACCGGGCGGTCGGCTACCTCTCCGAGGAACTGCCGAAGCTGCCCTTCGACTTCGTCACCGGGACGGTGCCACAGGAGGGCGGCCGCGTCATCGAAGGCGGCGATCACATGCGGTCGACGTACGTCACCGGCTGGATCAAGCGTGGCCCGGTCGGCCTCATCGGCCACACCAAGGGCGACGCCAACGAGACGGTCGCGAACCTCCTGGACGACCACGACAACGGCCGTCTGCACACGCCCTCGGCGCCGGGCCCCGAGGCGGTCGTCGCCTTCCTCGACCGCAACGACGTCCGCTACACCACGTGGGAGGGCTGGCACCGCCTCGACGCGGCCGAGCGCGCCCTCGGCGCCGCGGAGGACCGGGAGCGGGTCAAGATCGTCGACCGCGAGGGGATGCTGCGGGCGAGCGAGGCATAGAGCGGGCCGCCCCGGGTTCCCCCGGGGCGGCTCCGGAGAAGAACTTGACGTGATGTGAAGTGATCCGACCCGTTCGGCGGAGGAACTCACCGCCCGGCTCGATCCCGGTGCCGACTCCATCGCCATGAGCGTGGCGCGCAGGAAAGTGGGGGGGGGGGGGGGGGGGGGGGGGGGGGGGGGGGGGGGGGGGGGGGGGGGGGGGGGGGGGGGTGTGGGGGGGGGGGGTTGGGGGGGGGGGGGTGGGGTGGC
>NZ_JBWKDT010000019.1:33107-44181 GCF_056435785.1 Streptomyces sp. NPDC043870 | reverse complement strand
TCCACGCCTCGGGCCGGAGCGCGAGGCAGTGCGCACTCCCTCCGCCCCCCCCCCCCCCCCCCCCCCCGATGAGGGTGGCGCAGCCGCACCTGGTCACCCGGGTGCGGCTACCGGTCCGGGGCTAGCGGTCGTGGTGACGTCCGCGGCCCCACGGCACGTCGTCGTGGTGGCGTCCGCGATCCCACGAATCGTCGTCGTATCCGCGGCCCCACGACTCGGTGTCGACGGTGCGCCCGCGCTCGTTGCGGAGAGTCGCGGTGTCGTTCCTGTCCCAGATCTGCTCGCGGCGGTCCTGGTACACGTCGCGGTGGGTGTCGCGGCCGAAGCCGGTGTGGACTCTGACGCTGGAGCGGGCGGGCAGACGAAGGTGGTTGAAGCGGTAGCGGTTGCCGTCGCTGTCGCTCAGGGTCCAGCCGCTCAGGTTCACCGCGTGCCGGCCGGCGTTCGTCACTTCGACCCACTCGGCGTTCAGGCTGCGGTTGGAGCGGTTCTCGCGTCCGGGGCTGTTGTGCTGAACCTGGCCGATGGCCACTGCGGAACGCCGGGACTCGTGGCGGCCGTGGCGGTCGTGGCGGTCGTCCGTGTCGGCCGCGGACGCCGGCAGGGCCGCTACGCCGACGAGCACGCCGGACGCGAGGACCGTCGCGACGAGGCGACGGGCGTTACGAGAAGCAGACATGGATGCCCTCTCAAGTCAGTGCGCACAGACTCTGGATCAGGGTCGGTGAGCGGACCATGTTCTCGGCCGGTGCCGAGGACGCACACTCTGGCGTGACCACCTCGACCACAAGCGGATGAATCGACCCGAGTTACAAAAAACGGACATTTCCGTAACTCTCCGCTGTATAGGGCATCAACGAGGAGGGGGCCGGCCAGAGAACCCGCTGCCCGATACAGCGATCCGTACAAGGGTCAACAACAAGCGGTTGCCACCGGTCGCGCCACCCCGCACGCCACCCCAGCCCCACGGGTCACGCGCCTGCAGATCTCTGTAACAGCGCGGCGGCGGCCGTCCTCGCTGGTCCTGGCGGCCGTGGAGTGGGACGCTGAGAGGGGGGCGGGCCCGAGAAGATACGGGAGGGCCGATGGGACGAGACGTCCCCGCGCTGGTGTTCACCCGTGAAGACCGGCGGCGCTACCGGAACAAGATGCAGCAGTGCCTCGACGCCTTCGCCCTGATGCTGCGCGAGGCACGCTTCGAGTCCGAACGGCCCCAGGTGGGCCTGGAGATCGAGCTGAACCTCGTGGACGCCGCGGGCGAGCCGGCGATGCGGAGCACCGACGTACTCGAGGCGATCGCGGATCCCGCGTGGTCCAGTGAGCTGGGCCGGTTCAATCTGGAGATCAACATCCCGCCGAGGGAGCTGACGGCGGGCGGGCCCGATGCGTGGGAGCAGGAGATCAGGGACGCCCTCAACCACGCCGAGGAGCACGCTTCGGCGGTGGGCGCCCATCTGGCCATGGTCGGGATCCTGCCGACGCTGAAGCTGTCGGACGTGGGCGAGGCGGCGCTGTCGGAGAACCCTCGGTACCGGCTCCTGAACGAGCAGGTGTTCGCCGCCCGGGGTGAGGATCTGCGGATCGCGGTGGATGGCGTGGACCGGCTGCGGACCTACGCGGACACCATCACGCCGGAGGCGGCGTGCACCAGTACCCAGTTCCATCTGCAGGTCTCACCGGACGAGTTCGCGGGGTACTGGAACGCGGCGCAGGCGATCGCGGGGGTGCAGGTCGCACTGGCTGCCAACTCTCCCTTCCTGTTCGGCAAGGAGCTGTGGCGCGAGACCCGGATTCCCCTCTTCGAGCAGGCCACGGACACCCGTCCCCAGGAGATCAAGGCGCAGGGAGTCCGGCCGAGGGTGTGGTTCGGGGAGCGGTGGATCACGAGCGTCTTCGACCTCTTCGAGGAGAATGCGCGCTACTTCCCCGCACTGCTGCCCCTGTGCGACGAGGAGGACCCGCTGGAGACGCTGGACGGCGGCGACATCCCCGAACTGGCCGAACTCACGCTGCACAACGGAACGATCTACCGGTGGAACCGCCCCGTCTACGCCGTCGCCCACGACAGACCCCATCTCCGGGTGGAGAACCGGGTGCTGCCGGCCGGGCCGACGGTGGCCGATGTGCTGGCGAACGGTGCCTTCTACTACGGACTGACGCGTGCCCTGGTCGAGGAGGACCGGCCGGTCTGGTCACGGATGTCGTTCTCGGCGGCCGAGGAGAATCTGCACACCGCGGCCCGGCACGGGATCGACGCACGTCTGTACTGGCCGGGCATGGGCGAGGTGCCGGTGGCCGAGCTCGTTCTGCGGCGCCTGCTGCCGCTGGCCCATGCGGGGCTGGAACATTCGGGCATGGACGCGTCGTGGCGGGAGCCGCTGCTGGGAGTCATCGAGCAGCGGTGCGTCACCGGCCGTAACGGCGCGGTGTGGCAGGCGGAGATGTTCCATCACATCGCCGACACCGCTCACGTGGATCACCATGAAGCGCTGCGGCGCATGACCGTGCAGTACATGGACTACATGCACCTCAACGCGCCGGCTCATACCTGGCCCATCGACTGAACCGGCACCCCGGCCGCCCCGGCCGGGGCAGGCGTCCCGCGGAGGCGATGGTCACGGTCTCCGTGTGCGCGGCGCCCGCGGACGCCGCGGCCCGGGACCTTCCGGCCCGCGGGCGGCGCGGCCGGGTCCTTCCGGCCTCCCGCCCGAGTACCGCCCTGCACGGTAAGGGAGCGGTCGCGGGGCGTGTTGCACACATCTAAGGTTGGGCATATCAGACAAAACCGGCTGGTAATCCCTGCCCCGGGCCCCTGGGAGGGCTCATGAACCGTATCTCGGTGACCGTGGACGGCATCGCCTACGAGGACGACGTGGAACCGCGTCTGCTGCTCGTCCACTACCTGCGGGACCGACTGGGGCTGACCGGCACCCCCATCGGCTGCGACACCAGCAACTGCGGCGCGTGCACCGTCGAGCTGGACGGGCAGAGCGTCAAGAGCTGCTCGGTGCTCGCGGTGCAGGCCGACGGGGGCGAGGTGACGACCGTCCAGGGGCTCGGTGCCGAGAACGGCGGTCTTGACCCTTTGCAGAAGGCCTTCCACGAGAAGCACGCGCTGCAGTGCGGGTACTGCACGCCCGGAATGATCATGGCGGCGCGGGATCTGCTCCGGGAGAATCCGCATCCGACTCCTGACGAGGTACGCGAGGCCCTCGAAGGCAACCTCTGCCGGTGCACGGGTTACCAGAACATCGTCCAGGCCGTGCTCGCAGCCGCCCGCGACGAACAGGAGGCCGTGGCATGACCGCGCAGCCGGCGGGCGGAACGCGCGAGAGGGAAGTGGGCCGTGCCCGGGCGCGCAAGGAGGACGCGCACCTCATCACCGGGCAGACCACCTGGACGGACAACATCAGCGTGCCCGGGATGCTGCACATGGCGATTCTGCGCAGTCCCATGGCGCATGCGCGGATCGACCGGGTGGACGTGGCACCCGCTCGGGAGCGGCCCGGGGTCGTCGCCGCGTACAGCGGGCGTGACCTCGCGGACGGGCTGGCGTCGATGCCGTGCGCATGGCCGGTGACCGAGGACATCGTGATGCCCGACCATCCGCCGATCGCCGTCGACGAGGTCCGCTACGCCGGGGACCCGGTGGCCGTGGTGGTCGCACGGGACCGCTACGCGGCGGCCGACGCGCTGGAGGCGGTGGAGGTCGACTACACGCCGCTGGAACCTGTGCTCGACCTGGAGGCCGCCCTCGCGGACGGCGCACCCCTGGTCCACGCGGACAAGGGGACGAACCGGTGCTACGTCTGGCCGCTGACGACCGGTGAGGACTGGGAATCGGTCCAGGCGCGGGCCGACGTGGTGGTGCGGCGGCGATTCGTCCAGCAGCGTCTGATCCCCAACGCGATGGAACCACGGGCCGTGGTCGTGACGCCGATCGCCGCGTCCGGGGAGTACACCATGTACTCCGCGACCCAGATCCCGCACATCGTGCGGGTGCTGATGGCCATGGTGACCGGCATTCCGGAGCAGAAGCTGCGGGTGATCGCGCCGGATGTCGGCGGCGGGTTCGGCTCCAAGCTCCAGGTGTACGGGGAGGAGGCGGTCGCGCTCGGCGTCGCCCGGAAACTGGGCCGCCCCGTGAAGTGGACGGAGTCGCGCTCCGAGGGCTATCTGGCCACCCACCACGGCCGCGGCCAGATCCAGGACGTCCGGATCGCCGCGACGCGCGAGGGGAAGCTCCTCGGCCTGAAGGTCGATCTGCTGGCCGACATGGGCGCGTATCTGATGCTGATCACGCCGGGGACTCCGCTGCTCGGCGCGTTCATGTACCCGGCGATCTACAAGATGGACGCCTACGCGTTCACCTGCACCGGTGTGTTCACGACCCGGACCCCCACGGACGCCTACCGCGGCGCGGGCCGGCCGGAGGCGACGTTCGCGATCGAACGGATCATGGACGAGCTCGCGGTCGAGCTGGGCATGGACCCACTCGAGCTGCGCCGCCGCAACTGGATCGGGCATGACGAGTTCCCGTACACGTCCATCGCGGGACTCACCTACGACAGCGGCAACTACGAAGCGGCGACGGACAAGGCGCTCGCGCTGTTCGGCTACGAGGGGATGCGCGCCGAGCAGCAGGAGCGGGCGCGGCGCGACGACCCGGTCCGGCTGGGCATCGGCGTGTCGACGTACACGGAGATGTGCGGGATCGCACCGAGCCGGGTGCTGAGGGATCTGCGGTATGCCGCCGGGGGCTGGGAGGCGGCGAGCATCCGTATGCTGCCGACCGGCAAGGTCGAGGTGGTCACGGGGACGAGCCCGCACGGTCAGGGGCATGTGACCTGCTGGAGCCAGATCGCGGCGGATGTGCTGGGTGTGCCGTTCGAGGATGTCGAGGTGGTGCACGGGGACACCCGGGCGGCGCCGCAGGGGATGGACACCTACGGTTCGCGTTCGCTGGTGGTCGGCGGCTCGGCGGTCCACGCGGCGGCGCAGAAGGTCGTGGAGAAGGCCAGGAAGGTCGCCGCGCATCTGCTGGAGGCCAGTGAGGACGATCTGGACTTCGCGGACGGCGTGTTCTCCGTGCGGGGCTCGCCGGAGGCACGGCGGACGATCCAGGAGGTCGCGTTCGAGACGTTCTCCTCGCACGACCTGCCCGACGGCATGGAGCCGACGATCAACGCCGAGCATCTGGTGGACCCGGACAACTTCTCGTACCCGCACGGGACGCATCTGTGCGCGGTCGAGGTCGACACGGAGACGGGGCGGACGCGGATTCGTTCGTACGTGTGCGTCGACGACGTCGGCCGGGTGGTCAACCCGGTGATCGTCGAGGGACAGGTGCACGGAGGCGTCGCGCAGGGCATCGCACAGGCCCTGTACGAGGAGGCCGTGTACGACGACGACGGCAACCTGGTGTCCGGGACCATGGCCGACTATCTCGTGCCGTCGGCGATGGATCTCCCGGAGTTCACGACGGAGCGCACCGAGACGCCGGCCACGTCGAATCCGCTCGGAGTGAAGGGCGTGGGCGAGGCCGGGACCATCGCGTCGACGCCGGCCGTGGTGAACGCGATCGTGGACGCGCTGCGGCCGCTCGGCGTCACGGACGTGGCGATGCCGTGCACCCCGGAGCGGGTCTGGCAGGCCATCAGACAGGCACGCACGGCGGAAGGACGGTCCGCGGCGGGCCAGGAGCGGCCGGAGGGCGAAGTACCGACGACGGGCCAGGCGCCCGCCCCGAGCGAAGAGGGGATGGCATGATCCCTGCAGCCTTCGACTACGCGCGACCGGAGACGGTGGACGAGGCGGTACGCGCGCTGGCGGACGCCGGTGAGGAGGGGAAGGTGCTGGCCGGCGGTCAGAGTCTGCTGCCGATGCTGCGGCTGCGGCTCGCGTTCCCGGAGCTGGTGGTGGACGTCGGGCGGATCCCGGAGCTGAAGGGCGTCCGTGAGGACGGGGATGCGCTGGTCATCGGGGCGATGACCACGCATCACGACGTGATCCGCGATCCGCTGGTACGGCGCCACGCCGGGTTGCTGGCGGCAGCGACGGAGACGGTCGCCGATCCTGCCGTACGGCACCGGGGGACGCTGGGCGGCTCACTCGCCCACGCCGACCCGGCCGGGGATCTGCCGGCGGTCGTCCTCGCCCTCGACGGAGAACTGGTCGCGGCGGGCCCGCAGGGGCGGCGGACGATCCCGGCGAGGGAGTTCTTCGCCGACTACCTGCAGACCGCGCTGCGGCCGGACGAGCTGGTGGTGGAGGTGCGGGTGCCGAAGACGGACGGCTGGGGCTTCCACTACGAGAAGTTCCAACGGGCGGCCCAGGCATGGGCCATCGTCGGTGTGGCGGCGCTGGTACGGGGCGGCGACGGCGGTATCGCGGAGGCCAGGGTCGGTCTGACCAACATGGGGGCGACGCCGCTGCGGGCCGCGGCGGCGGAGGCGGCCCTCGCCGGCGCCGACGGCCCGCAGGCCGTGGCGCGGGCCGCGGAGGCGGCGGCCGAGGGCACGCGCCCGTCCTCCGACCTGTCGGCCTCCGCCGAGTACCGGGAGCATCTGGCCCGGGTGCTCACCCGGCGGGCCGTGCTGGCCGCGGCCGGGATGGCCTGACGGGTGCCCCGTGGATGACCGAGCCCCGTGGATGACCGAGATGGGCGGGCCCGCGCGGGGAGCCGCCGGGGGCGGCGCACGGGCGTCCGGCTCCGGGCCGGCGACGGTGTCCGGCTCCGGGGCCGCGCGCGGCCATGGCACGGGACGGTCGGCGGATGGGGCGATGACCGAGCCGCCGGGACCCGACGAGGTACGGGAGGGACTGGAGGCGGTCGGATATCTCGTGGACGACGGGCTGGCGATCGCCTGCTTCCTGGCGTTGAAACTCCATCGGCCGATCTTCTGCGAGGGGGACGCGGGCGTGGGCAAGACGTCGCTCGCGGGGGCGCTGGCGCAGATGCTGGGTGCGCCGTTGATCCGGTTGCAGTGCTACGAGGGGATCGATGCCTCACAGGCGCTGTACGACTGGGACTTTCCACGCCAGTTGCTGCATCTGCGGGCCGCCGAGGCCGCCGGGATCACCGATGTGGAGCAGCTGGAGGGTGAGCTGTACGACCGGCGGTTCCTGATCGAGCGGCCACTGCTGCAGGCGCTGCGGACCCAGCCGTCGGTGCTGCTGGTCGACGAAGTGGACCGGGCCGACGACGAGTTCGAGGCCTTTCTGCTGGAGCTGCTGTCGGAATACACGGTCACCGTGCCGGAGCTCGGCACGCTGCGGGCCACGGCGCCACCGGTGGTGGTGCTCACCTCGAACCGGACGCGTGAGGTGCACGACGCGCTGAAGCGGCGCTGTCTGTACCACTGGTTCGACCACCCGTCCTTCGCCCGCGAGCTGGCGATCGTCCGCAGACGGCTGCCGGGAGTGACCGCGCGGCTCGCCGAGCAGGTGACCGGGGTCGTACAGGCACTGCGGGCCGAGGAGTTGCTGAAGCCGCCCGGGGTCGCCGAGACCATCGACTGGGCGGAAGCCCTGGACGCGCTGGGTGCGACGGAGCTGGACGCCGAGCTGGCGGTGGCCACCCTGGGCTCGGTGCTGAAGTACCGGGAGGACGCCGAGCGGGCCCGCTCCCTGGACCTGTCCGCGATCCTCGCGCTGCGCGGGGCGGGGGCGTGAGAACGATGACGACGACGGCAGCCGACGGGCCCGCGGTGCTGGTGGGGTTCGCGCGTGCGCTGCGGGCGGCAGGTCTGGATGCGGGGCCGGACCGGGTGCAGACGTTTCTGCGGGCGCTCGGCGAACTGGGGCCGGAGCAGCGTACGGGCGTGTACTGGGCCGGGCGGCTGACTCTCTGCGGCAGCGAGGACGATCTGGACCGCTACGACCAGGTGTTCACCGCCTACTTCGACCGGCGTGCTGCCGGGCCCCGGCCGCGAGCGCGGCCACTGGCCGTTCCCCCGCCGCCGCGGCTCGTCGTCCGGGAGACGGACCGCGCCCGCGGAGCCGAGGCCGGTCGGGACGAGGAACACGCGGGAGCGGCAGCCGCGCTCGCCAGCTCCGCAGAGGTTCTCCGCCACCGTGATGTCGCCGAGTTGACCGGCACCGAACGCGAGCAGCTGCGGCGGCTGCTGGCCGCGTTCGCGCTGCGGGGCGAACCGCGGCGTTCCGCCCGGCTGCGTCCGGCACGGCGCGGGGCCGTGGATCCGCGGCGGACCGTACGGGAGTGGCTGCGCCGGGGCGGGGAGCCGGCCCGGCTGCGGCACCGGGCACGGGCCGAGCGGCCACGCCGGGTGGTGCTGCTGCTGGATGTGAGCGGTTCGATGGCCCCGTACGCGGACGCGCTGCTGCGCTTCGCACATGCGGCGGCACACCGGGGTCCGGCGGGGCCGCGGGCGGCGACGGAAGTGTTCACCATCGGCACCCGGCTGACCCGGGTGACGGGCGCGCTGGGGCATCGTGACCCGGACGCGGCGATGGCGGCCGTTGCGGCCGTGGTCCCGGACTGGCGCGGCGGAACCCGGCTCGGTGAGATGCTGCGCGCCTTCCTCGACCGGTGGGGGCAGCGCGGGATGGCCCGCGGCGCGGTGGTCGTGGTGCTCTCCGACGGCTGGGAGCGCGGGGATCCGGCGCTGCTGGCGGCCCAGATGCGACGGCTGCACCGGCTCGCGCACCGGGTGGTGTGGGCCAACCCGCGCAAGGCACGCCCGGGCTACGCGCCGCTCGCGGCCGGGATGGCAGCGGCTCTGCCGAGTGTCGACGCGTTCGTCGAAGGGCACAGTCTGGCGGCTCTGGAGCGCCTCGCGGCGGTGGTGAGAGGAGATGGCCGTGCGTGAGACCCGGGGCCGTGGAAGGAATGGACGGCCGTGTGCGAGGCACGGGCCGGGCGTGAGGTGGGCGCCGGGCTCGGGAAAGCGCGGCCATACGGGCGCGGTGGTGGTACGCGAGGCGCCGGGCCGTGGGCGAGGGCCCGGACCGAGGCTTGGCACGGAGCCGTGTCGGAGAGGAACCGAGGATGCGTGAGATTCTGCCGGCGCTCAACCGGTGGTACGCGGCGGGCGAACCGTTCGGGCTGGCCACGGTGGTCGCGGTGAGCCGCAGTGCGCCGCGTGGTCCGGGCGCGGCGATGGCCGTCGGCCCGGGCGACGAGGTCGTGGGAAGTGTTTCCGGCGGCTGTGTGGAAGGCGCGGTCTTCGACCTCGCCAAGGAGGTCATCGCCGACGGCGAGGCACGGTTGCAGACGTTCGGCTACAGCGACGAGGACGCTTTCGCGGTGGGGCTGACCTGCGGCGGGGAGATCACACTGCTCGTGCGGTCCGTGTCGCCGGGCACCGACGAGACGTTCGGCGCGGTGGCCGAGTCCGTTGCCGCACACCGGCCCGTCGCGGTGGCGACGGTGACCGACGGCCCCGCGCCGCGCGGTGCCGCGCTGGCCGTGTGGCCGGACGAGGTGTCCGGTTCGCTGGGATCGTCGGGATTGGATGTCGCGGTCGTCGCCGACGCGCGGGGCGAGCTCGCCCAGGGCGCGACGGGGCTGCGGCACTACGGGCCCGAGGGGCAGCGCCGCGAGGACGTTGTCACCGTGTTCCTGCATTCGTTCGCGCCTCCGCCGAGGATGCTGGTCTTCGGGGCGATCGACTATGCGGCCGCTGTCGCCCGGATCGGCGACTTTCTGGGCTACCGGGTGACGGTGTGCGATGCGCGTCCGGTGTTCGCGACGCCCAAGCGCTTCCCCGAGGGCGTCGAGGTCGTGGTCGACTGGCCGCACCGCTATCTGCACGGCACCGAGACGGATGCCCGCACCCTGATCTGCGTCCTGACGCACGATCCGAAGTTCGACGTGCCGCTGCTGGAGGAGGCGCTGCGCCGTCCGGCCGCGTACATCGGGGCGATGGGCAGCCGCCGTACGCACGACGACCGTATGAAGCGGCTGCGGGAGACCGGGCTGGATGACGCGCAGTTGGCCCGGCTGCGTTCGCCGGTCGGGCTGGATCTCGGGGCCCGTACACCGGAGGAGGTCGCCATCTCGGTGGCCGCGGAGATCGTCGCGCTGCGCTGGGGCGGAAGCGGCACTCCGCTGACGGCGACCGCCGGCGCGATCCACCCTTCTGGGCCGGACCCCGGATGACGCCGACCGGGCCCGGCCGGGGCCGGCCACTCTCGTGAGGAGAGGCCGGGCTTTCTCGTGAGGAGGAGCGGAGCATGGAGTTGCAGCATGAGTTCACCGTCCCCGTCCCCGTCGAGGAGGCCTGGCGGGCTCTCCTCGACATTGAGCGGGTGGCGCCCTGCATGCCCGGTGCGACGGTGGAGGAGTTCGACGGCGAGACGATCACCGGCACCGTGAAGGTCAAGGTCGGCCCGATCTCGCTGACGTACCGGGGCACCGCTGTATTCGACGAGAAGGACGAAGCGGCGCACCGGATGGTGCTGACCGCGGGCGGGAAAGAAGTCCGCGGCCAGGGCACGGCACGGGCCACCGTCACGTCCACGCTCGCCGAGGCCGGTAGTGGTACGGCCGTGACCGTGCGGACCGATCTCGCGGTGACGGGGCGGCCGGCCCAGTTCGGGCGGGGTGTGATGGCCGAAGTCGGCGACAAGCTCGTCGGCCGGTTCGCCGCCTGTCTGACCGAGCAGCTCGCCGGGTCCGCCGCCGGACCGGAGGGAGCTCCTCCCCCGCCGCCCGACGAAGCGGCGGAGACCGGTCCCGCCGAGGCCGAGCCGATCGATCTCGTACGGACCGCGGGCCTTCCGGTCGCCAAGCGCGCGGTGATGGCGGCGCTGGTGGCCGGGCTCGTCGCCGCGCTCGTCGTCGTACTGCTGCGGCGACGGCACTGACCCTCACGACGACCCTGCCCGCGTCCCCATTGGTTTCGCTGCACTGCATCATGTGCCGCGGAGAGGGCTCTGACTGATTGCCTGTTTCGGCCTTGAGGCCGTCCAACCTCTTCCGGTCTGCACACCGGGGGGGGGGGGGGGGGGGGGGGGGGGGGGGGGGGGGGGGGAGGGGGAGGGGGGGGGGGGGGGGGGGGGAGGGGGAGGGGAGGGGGGGGGGGGAGGGGGGGGGGGTGGGGGGGCGGCG
>NZ_JBWKDT010000019.1:0-33097 GCF_056435785.1 Streptomyces sp. NPDC043870 | reverse complement strand
TTCCGCTGTCTTTTTTTTCCCCCCACCCCCCCCCCCCCCCTCCCCCCCCCCCCCCCCTCGCTCCCCCCCCCCCCCCCCCCCCCCCCCCCCCCCCCCCCCGACCGAGCCGCGTCCCGGTACCGTGCGGGCACAGGCCCGGCACCGGGACGCGCTGTGCTCAACTCCTCAACCCGTACGGACCGGCGTCAGCCGCCCAGCCCGTCCGCGGCCTTCTTGATGTCCGCCGCGAAGGCGCTCACCTCGGTGTAGACACCGGGCTTGCCCGGGCGCGCGCAGCCCTCGCCCCAGCTGACGATGCCGACCTGGATCCAGGCGCCCGCGTCGTCCTTGCGGAACATGGGGCCGCCGGAGTCACCCTGGCAGGTGTCGACGCCACCGGTGTCCAGGATCCCGGCACAGAGCTCGTCGCCGGGGGTCAGGTCGTCGCCGTACGCCTTCTGGCAGGTGGCGTCGTCGATGGACGGGACCTTGGCCTTGAGCAGATGGCGCTGCTGGTTGCCGCCTTCCTTGTCCGCGCCCCAGCCGGCGATGTCGAATTCGCCGGTGTTGAACTTGTCGTCCGTGGCGATCGCCAGGGTCGGCAGATCGATCGGCTTCTCGAGCTTGATCAGCGCCCAGTCCTTGCCCTTGCCGTTGTAGCCGGGCGCCTGGAGGACCTCGGTGGACTTCACGCTGATCGCGTTGGAGTCCTCCAGGTCGACGACGCCCGCCGTGGCGGTGATGCCGGTGTTCGGGCCGCTGCCGTCGACGCAGTGGGCGGCGGTCAGAACGATGTCCTTGGCGTACAGTGCGCCGCCACAGCCCATGGACAGCCGGACCATGAACGGGAATTCACCCTGATCGGCCTTGGTCCCGCCGACGACCTTCGTGCCTATCTCACCGCGTGGGGTCGGTGCGGAGGCTGCGTTGGCCGCGCCGGGCTGGAGGCTGAAGGCGGCCAGGGCGACGGCACCGATCGCGGTGGTCGTCCTGAGGTGCTTCAGGTAGCTCTTCAATGGACTTCCTCTCGTGGGGGGTTGCGTCAATGACGGGCCCATGCCAACCCCGGAATCGGAAGTCGCCACCGATCGAAGCGCGTCGGAAAACGGCAGCACACTGCAAGGCGTCCGAACCCAGTGGGGGATGAGTCCGCAAAGCGCCCTGCGATTATGTGGAACAAGGGACCGGGGTGACAAGGGCACACAATCCCCAACTCCCCTTCGCACTATGACCTGTTGGGTTCAAATCGACCCATCCCAACCACTATTGCCGTGCGCTGTTACACGAGTGATACGCAATCTCCGGAGAGCTGTGTCGTTGGCTCAATCCGCGCGGAATCCAGCGGCCCGGGTGCGGTAATCCAGCCAGAATTGCGTGCCGAACGGCTGAGGCCGACAACCTTCGGACCGCCGTCACCCGAGTGCTGGGCCTGTCCAGGGCCAGGCATGGAACGAGCATCGGACGGCCTTCACTTTCGGCCGCTGCCGGAGGAACTGTCCGGCGCCGGCCGACTGTTCACACCGCGCGCTGACCGTCCTGTGGCATTCGCTGTCAGTAGTAGTCGCCCATCATGCGGCCAGTCGGTATTGCCCCCCTGGATGCCGGGCACCACTCTCGGTCTTCTCCTCGGGCACACGGTGGAACTGGAAGACCCCTTCCGGGTGGGAGAATTCCTCCAGTCCAAAGAGTGCCACTTCGCCATAGCGGGCGGTATCCAGTCGCCGCCTCGAGTCGGCCTGCGACACACCGGGGCCTTCCTCGACAACGACGAACAGGCTCAGGACGTACCAGGATCGGTGCTTCGGTCGTTCAGGTAGCTCGCGCGCCCGTCGTCGTCGAGCTCGAACGGCCCCTCGGGAATGATGCAGAACTCGTTCCCCTCGGGGTCGGCCATGACGAGGAAGCCTCCCGCCGCATACTGCTGGAGCAGCCGTCCACCCAACGCCTCGACCCGTTCCTGCTCGGCGGCCGGGTCCGGCGAGGCGACGTCGAAGTGGATATGGTTCTTGCCGGCCTTTGGCTCGGCGACCTTCTGGAAGCCCATTCCCGGGCCGTCGCCACGCGCGAGCCAGACGTACGGACCTGTCCTCGCCGCGATGGGTCGTCCGAGGAGCTGGGCCCAGAACGAGGCCAGTCGCTCCGGATCGCCGCAGTCGATGATGATGTCCTTGATGGTCAGGTGGGTGCCAGGCATTCCGAGATGGTCCCAGATCGCCGCTGCCCGGCCGGGACCAGGTGGCCCGGAAGCGGCGGGAGGCCGGCGCCCGCTGCCGCGCGGTGTGCGTGGCACGCGCCTGCCACCTCCGTTCCTTCGGCCACTGCTCACGGCACAGTGGAGGCATGAACGCAGACACCGGGACACCGCGGCCTGGCGGACCCTTTCGGTGCTGCTGAATGCGGGCGTGCGTTTCCACAAGAGCTGGTGCGGGGGACCCGGGGTACCGGCCCCGCACCCTGCGCGAGGTACGCGAGCGGATGGTGTACGCGCAGCGAACCGGCAGACCTTTCGCCGAGGCCCTCGTGCTGCGTGACTGCCGTGACCGGGCACGACAGCCTGCTGCGGCTCATGACACCGAAACGTGATCCACGTACGTAGGCTGACACCACGTGCACGCGATCACTCAGGAGGTTCAACGGCCGTGTCGGACCAGGGAGTTTATGTCATCACCGGCGGCGGAACGGGCGTCGGCGCCGCCACCGCCCGGAGACTGCGTGCGGACGGCCACCACGTCGTCGTGTCCGGGCGGCGACCCGGGCCGCTCCAGCACATCGCCCAGGAGACCGGAGCCCTGGCTCACCCGGCCGACACCACGGACCGCGATGCGGTCGACGGTCTCGTCGACACGGCCCTGGGTGCGTACGGCCGGCTCGACGGACTTGTGCTCAACGCCGGAGTCGCGCGCGCCGGCGCCGTCGGCGACCTGTCGGACGAGGACTGGGAGGAGGTCATGCGAACCAACGTGACCGGACCGTTTCTCCTCCTGCGCGCCGCCCTCCCGCATCTGCTGCGGTCACGCGGCGCCGTCGTCGCGGTCGCCTCGGTCTCCGCTCTGCGCAACGGGCAGGGGAACGCCGCGTACGCGACGTCCAAGTCCGCCCTCCTCCAGCTGTGCCGTTCGCTCGCCGTCGACTACGGCCAGGACGGGCTGCGCGCCAACACCGTCTGCCCCAGCTGGGTGCGTACGGAGATGGCCGACCGGCGCATGGCCCGCTTCGCCGAGGAAGCCGGACTCACGGCCTCCGCAAGTGGGGAAGCCGACGGGGGAAGGGGCGACGGAACCGACGCGGCGTACGAGGAGGCCACCCGGCTCATCCCCGCACGCCGCCCCGGCGAACCCGGCGAAGTGGCCGAGGCGATCGCCTGGCTCCTCTCACCCGCCGCTTCGTTCGTCAACGGCGCGGTGCTCACCGTCGACGGCGGGGTGACGGCCCTCGACCCCGGCACTCTCGCCTTCGGCCATCGCATCGAGCCCCGTCCTGCCCACGGCGGCTGAGGCCCCGAAGGTCAGGCCGGAGCCCGTCAGATCGGCGCGGATGCCCTCGCGCTCGACGACGATGTCCCGCAGGCGTATGTCCCCGGACGTCGTCTTCGGCAACTCGAAGGAGAGCGAGAGCCGGTCGGAGAGCGCCGGAGGCCGCAGTTTCAGCAGGGAGCCGATCAGCTGCGGGTCGATGCCGGCCTTCTCCAGCAGCCACGGGTGGTCGACGACGACATCGACGAGGTTGACCTTCATCAGCTGCTGGAGGAATCGCGGGGAGCCGGTGAGGCGGCTCAGTTCCTCCTCGTTGCGCAGTGCGTCGTCGATCCGGGACTCGGGGATGCCGAGGCGTTCCACCACGGCGGGGAGGGCGAGGAGGGCCTTGGCCCGGGCTGCTTCGTGACTGATCCGGGCGGCCGCTTCGGCGTGGAGGCGAAGACCCGAGCGCGCGGGGTCCGTGCCCGGCCGGTAGGTGAACAGGCCGGGGACGTCGAGGCGCATGTCCTCGACCGTGGTGGACACGGCGCGGTCGCCGTCCTGCCGGACGTGTGCCTGTGCCCGCAGGCTCACCTCGCGACCGGCCACGGGCAGTGATCCGGCGATGTGTATGCCGCCGCGTCCCGCGTTGGTGAACCTGACGTGGGACGCGCCCAGTTCACGGTTGAGGTCGTCGAACGAGAGGAGGACGTCACCGTCCATCCGGTCGACGACGGCCCCCTGGAGCGAGGTGGGGAGGTCGCCGACGATCCGGATGTCCGTGGCGGTGGCGTGCACTTCGGCCAGGGAGACCTTGTCGGCGGCGACGTCCGGGAGGGTGACGTCGACCTTGTCGATCCGGTGGCCGAGCACCTGGGTGAGGAAGGGGAAGCCCGCGATGTCGACGTCGGGCCGGGCGGCGAGGCCGAGCGAGCTCTGGATCCTGTCCTCGGCCTTCTCCTCCGCGTACGTCAGGGCCAGGCGGTCGCATACGGCGAGGAGGGCGGCGCACACGACGGCGCCGACGGCCAGTTTCAGTACGACGGGAACGGCCGCGAGGCGACTTTTGCCGCGATGGTCGGGCGGTGACCAGTCCTCCGGCTCGTCGTCGGAGGGGAGAGCGACACCGGCGGCGCCGGCGGTACGAGAAGGACTGGCACGCGAACAGGAGGAAGGATCTCCGAAGTCGGGTTCCGGGTCCGCCAGTTGTGCGAGTTCCTCGTACGGATTGCGTGGATGCGTGGATATGCGTGTGGGGGGTCGCATCGGCTCATCCCATCACAGGCACCACCGTCGAACGCAAGTCAGGCATCCGCCGAACTCGTCCCGGAATTCAGCTATCCCTGAGCGACGCGACGCTCGTCGGCAGCGATGGCAAGGTCGTTGATGCTGGCGTAGCGCTTGCGCATCAGGCCGTGCTCGTCGAACTCCCAGTTCTCATTGCCGTAGGCGCGGAACCACTGGCCGGCGGCGTCGTGGTACTCGTACTCGAAGCGCACCGCGATGCGGTTGCCGTGGTAGGCCCACAGCTCCTTGCGCAGCCGGTAGCCGAGCTCCCTCTGCCACTTGGCGGTGAGGAATTCCACGATCTCCTGCCGGCCGTTCAGGAAGACATCGCGATTGCGCCACTCGGAGTCCTCGGTGTAGGCGAGGGCGACCTTCCCGGGATCGCGCGTGTTCCAGGCGTCCTCCGCGAGCTGGACCTTGAGCCGGGCGGACTCCTCGGTGAACGGGGGCAGGGGCGGACGCTGCGAGGCGGGCATGGCGGTCTCCTTCCAGGCGAGAACGATCGTTCTCAGCTCGTCGGGTACTCTACGAGAACGTTGGTTCTCACGCAATGGGGTGTCGGAGCATGGACATCGAGGCGACCAGGTCGCAGATCCTCGACGCGGCCGAGGAGCTCTTCTACGGCCAGGGCATCCAGGCGGTCGGCATGGATGCCGTGCGCTCCGCGTCCGGGGTCACGCTGCGGCGGCTCTACCAGGTCTTCCCCTCGAAGGGTGCGCTCGTGGAGGCGTATCTGCGGCGGCGCGACACCCGGTGGCGTGACAGCCTCGTGGCGTACGTGGACGCCGCGGGCGCGTCCCCAGGCGAGCGGGTCCTGGTGGTCTTCGACTGGCTGCGACGGTGGTTCGAGGAGCCGGACTTCCGCGGCTGCGCGTTCATCAACTCGTTCGGGGAGCTGGGGGCGACGGCTCCGGAGGTCGCCGAGGCGGCCCGCCACCACAAGGAGGCGTTCCGGCAGTACATCGCCGGCCTCGTACACGACGCGGGAGCTCCGGGCGGGCTCGCCGCCCCGCTGGCCCTGCTCGCGGAGGGCGCCATCACCACGGCCGCGATCTCCGGCTCGTCCCGGCCGGCAAGCGACGCCCGGGAGGCCGCACGGCTGCTGCTGGGCCAGGGCCTGTCGTTTGGATCAGGCCGGCAAGATCCGAACGACAGATCCTAGGCGATCGCGGCCTGAACCGGGGGCCCGGAGCCGGAGTTGAGCCGCCCGGCGCCGGGCCGGCACGCGCCTTGGGAGATGGTGAACGAGACGACTTCCGGGGCCGGTTTCGACGACAGCGCGGGAGCCGCCCCCTGTTCGGGGGAACCTTCCGCCGGCTTCCGCCGAACGTGGGACCCGGCGGATCCCCGGCTTGTCAGAGTGATCGCACAACCCCGTTCGCAAGAAGGAGTTCTCCGTGCCGATCACGCTCTCGCGAACCCGCCTCGCCGTCGCTGCCGCCACCGCCGCCGTGCTCGCCGCCGGGGCTCCGGCCGCGTACGCGGCGCTGGACGAGGAGCCCGTCCGGGCGGCGACGCAGAGCCAGGAGCACGTCGAGACACGGCTGTTCTTCGGAACCGCGCGGCCGGACGGCGGGCCCGCCGTCACCGACCGGCAGTTCAGCGACTTCATCGACCGGTACGTGACGCCCGCCTTCCCCGACGGGCTCACCGTCCAGGGCGGGCAGGGGCAGTGGCGTGATGCCGGCGGGGTCATCGAGCGGGAACGGTCGTACGAGCTGATCCTGATCTACCCGGTGGCCGGGGGCGGCAGCCGGGACCGGAGCATCGAGAAGTTCCGTACGACGTACAAGTTGCTGTACGGACAGGAATCCGTGGCCCGGCTCGACGAGACCGTACGGGCGGACTTCTGACGGCTTTCGCGACAGACGGCGGCTGACCGGTTGCACGGAGAAGGGCGGCCGGTCCGCCCGCGGGCAGCAGTGACTGACCCGTTCCACGGGTACCGGCTGCCGACCCGTTCCGCGGGGAGCGGCGGCGCTACCGCGAAAGACGCGCGGCGGAGGGGCGTCCGTACAGGACCGCGGCAAGTGCTCACCAAGGAGCCCGCCGACGAGCTGGGCTGCGATGAACCCGGGGAGCGAGGCGGGGGCAATGCCGGTGAAGGAGTCCGAGAAGGCACGACCGACCGTGGCGGCCGGGTTGGCGAAGGAGCCGGATGACGTGAACCAGATCGCCGCCGCGATGTACGCGGCCACCGCGATCGGAGTCAGCCGGGCACGGCCGATCCGGTCCAGGCCGTGGACGAGCAGAACGAGACCCGCTGTCGCGACAGTCTCGCCGACGAGCAGGTGACCGGCCGAGCGCACCTGGGTGGCCCATGTCACCAGCGCCCGCCCGAACATGGCCTCCGCGAGCAGCCCGCCGGAGACGGCACCCACAAGCTGGGCGACGACATAGAGCCCGGTTTCGGGGCCGGTGAGCCCGGATCCGCCGCGGCGGTGCGACCACCAGGCCAGGAGCGTGATCACCGGGTTCAGATGGGCTCCGGAGACCGGGGCGAGCAGGGCGATCAGCAGGCCGACCCCGATGGCGGAGGCCAGTGAGTTGCCCAGCAGCTGCACTCCGGTGTCCGGGCTCATCGCGGCGGCCTGGATGCCGGATCCGACGATAACGGCCACCAGGGCCGCTGTTCCGATCAGTTCTGCCGCGGCGCGGCGCGGCAGCGCGCTGCCCTTGCCCATGACGACTCCCCCCACCACGATTTCCCGAGTTACGGAAAGCATATTTCGTCATACGGAATGGTTTCGGCCAGATGAGAGCAAGTCGGAGGGGCGTATCGAAGCGTGCGACCGCGCGCGTGGTCAGGGAATCTCTCCAGATGGTTTATCGTTCATCTAGATGTGAGTGCGCACGGGACATTCGTCCGGGTGCATGGCTCACCCCACAGCTGCCCCGGCCGGCCTCCCCCGACCGGCCGGGGCCTTCCCCCCGGCCCTCCCCCGCCGCCGGCCTTTGGCTCAGCCTTCCTGGGACGTGCCGCCGCGGGCGGACGCCAGTACCTGCTCGATGGTGTCCGCCTCCGCTGCGTTCTTGTCCGGACGGTGGCGCACCACGCGCGCGAAGCGCAGAGCCACACCGGCCGGGTAGCGCGAGGAACGCTGTAGGCCGTCGTAGGCGATCTCGACGACGAGTTCCGGCCGTACGCGTACGACGAAACCGTCGTCGCCCATCGCAAGTTCCCGCAGATGGCCTGTCTGCCAGCGCAGCATCTCGTCCGTGAGTCCCTTGAAGGTCTTGCCGAGCATGACGAAGGTGCCGTCGGGCGCGCGTGCGCCGAGGTGCAGGTTGGAAAGGAGCCCGGTGCGACGGCCGTGACCCCATTCGACGGCCAGGACGACGAGGTCCAGGGTGTGGACCGGTTTCACCTTGAGCCATGAGCGACCTCGGCGGCCGGCGCTGTAGGGCGCGTCCAGGGCTTTGACCATGACGCCCTCGTGGCCGCGGTCGAGGGTCGCGGCGAGGAAGTCCTCGGCCTCGCGCAGCTGCGGTACGGAGCCGGGGTCCTCGATGACAACGCGCCGTACCCTCATGGGCTCGGGAACCAGGCGTGCCAGGGCCGCGTGCCGCTCCCGGCCGGTCAGGTCGAGCAGGTCGGCGCCGTCGTCGGCCAGGATGTCGAAGAAGACGGGTGACAGGGGCAGCGCGGCGGTCGCCGCGGCCACATCGGTGCGGGAGCCCACGCGTGCGGCGATGTCCTGGAAGGGCAGGGGCCGGCCGGCCGGGTCGAGCGCGATCACTTCGCCGTCCAGGATGAACCGGTCCCCCGGCAGTTCCCGCACCGAGGCCACGACGTCGGGCAGCCGTCCGGTGATGTCGTCGAGGGAGCGCGTGTGGATACGCACGTCACCGCCGGAGCGGTGGACCTGGATGCGAATGCCGTCCAGTTTCTCCTCGACGCAGCAGGAGCCGAGCGACTGGACCGCTTCGGCGACCGATGCCGCCGTATGGGCCAGCATCGGCTGGACCGGTCGGCCCACTCGCAGCCGGAAGGACGCGAGCGCATCGGGGCCCTCGGCGAGGAGGGTTTCGGCCACGCGGGCCAGGGAGCCGTCCAGCATCACCGCGCGCCGGACGTCGCCGGCCGGGGCGCCCGCCGCCTTGGCGACGGCCTCCAGAGCGATGGCGTCCAACGCGCCCTGGCGCACCTCACCGGTCAGCAGCCGGAACAGGAACTCCTGCTCGGGCGCGGTCGCCGCACCCATGAGCTCTCCGATCAGACGCTTGCGTTCGGCCTGCGCGCCGGCTCCGGCGACCTGGGCGAGTGCGGTGAACGCCGCGTCGGCCTCGCCGACGGTCAGGCCCGGCCGGTCGGCAGGCTGCACCCGGTCCTTGAGGACGCTCCAGCCGACGCCCAGCCGTCCCTGCGGGAGCCGTCCGGCGAGATAGGAGATGACGAGCGCGACTTCCTGGGGCCGGGCGCCCTCGAACAGGGCGGCCAGGGCTGCGATCTTGCGGGTACGGGACGGCTCGGCGGCAACCTGCCGCGACACGTCCGCGAGGCGGGCCAGCAGCATGCCGCCATCGTGCCCGACCCCGCCCCGGCGCGCACGCCCTGGCCGGGGGCGGCCGCGTGACCGAGCAGAGAGAGCCGGGCGGGCGGAAGCCGAGCGGGCCGCGCTCATGGGGTGGTGCCGAACAGCCGGTCGATGTGGTGATCGAGCAGGCGCAGGGCCTCCTCGGGGGTGTGCACGTGCAACAGCGTGTACGCGGTCAGGCCGTCGACCAGGCTGATGAGGATCATCGCCTCGTCGTCGGGATCGCACCCGGCGGGCAGCTGCCGGCCTTCGGCTGCGATCGCCGCATGGACCTTCGCCTCCTCGCCGTTCGCCCGGCGGAACGGTCTGGTCACCGTCACCGCGGCGGTGGCGGCGGTAGCGGCGGGTGAGCACGGCTACCGCATCCCGGATCTTGCGGCACAGTCCACGCCCGGATTCGCCGCGGCAGCGGCGCCCGGGATCGTCGACGAAATTCTTCACGTCGCCTGAACACCTCCCTTCATTCAGTCAACTCCCCTAATCTGCAGTCGATTTGATCCACTCCCGACAGCAGGCAGGGGACCATGAGGAAGCTCTCGCGTACGGCTGTGCCCGCGGTCGCCGCCGCGGTGCTGGGTGTCGCGCTCGCACCGGGGCAGGCGCCGGCGGCAGAACCCGGCACCGCGGCGGCCGGACCGGCCTATTCGTCCACCACCTGGGTCGGCGTCCACAACGCGTACGAGAAATCGAAGTACCCGTACTTCGCGGACGCTCTCGACTCAGGTGCGGGAATGCTCGAACTGGACGTGTGGACGAATGTGTTCGGAAGATCCTTCCGGGTCGCCCACAACAATCCGATAGGCAACGACAACAACTGCGTGAACGCGAAGACGGCGGCCGAGCTGCGTGCCAAGTCGCGCAACCAGGACTTCGGCGGCTGCCTCTCCGACATCCGGGCCTGGCACGACGCCAACCCCGGCCACCCTCCCGTCCTGCTCAAGATCGAGATGAAGGACGGGTTCCAGGACAAGTACGGCCGGGGGCCCGCCGCCCTGGACGCCCTGCTGACGGCCCGGCTCGGTGACGCGCTGTACCGTCCGGCCGACCTGGCGGCCGGTCAGCCCGATCTCGACACCGCCGTCCGAACCCAGGGCTGGCCCGCCCGCTCCGACCTGGCCGGGAAGTTCGTGGTCGAACTCATCCCGGGCACGGTCGAGGAGGGCAACCCGCTGGACACCCTGTGGACCGATCGTGAGTACGCCACGCACCTGCGCACCCTCGCAGCGGCGGGGCGGCTACGGGAGGCCGCCGCGTTCCCCGCGGTGCACGGTGCGCAGGCCGGCGACCCGCGCAGCCGCTACGCCGACGCCTCCCTTCGCCCCTGGTTCGTCCTCTTCGACGGCGACGCCCCCACGTACGCCGGCGGCTCGATCGACACCGCCTGGTACGACCGGAACCACTACCTCGTCGTCATGACCGGCGCCCACGACGTGCCGCCTGCGATCGACGGCACCAACCCCACCGAGGCGCAGGCGCGCGACCGGGTCGGCATGCTGGCCGGCCGGCATGCGAGCGTGGTCTCCGCCGACTGGTACCCGCTGCCCGCCGTCCTGGGCACCGTGGTTCCCCGGGGCACAGCGAGCGCGACGGGCACGACGGCCCGCTAGGGCGGCCGACTGCGCGTCAGCCGGTGCGTGACGGCGACGGCCTGCGCAGTCGCAGTCGCGCGAGCAGTCCCTTCGTCGCCCGCCCGGCCGGCGCCCGGTGACGGGCTGCACCCTCCCGGCGAGGTGACACCGCACGAGTCCACTCGCCGCCCGGGCGGGGTACGGGGATCTCCGAGGCCCCGCCCGGGCCGGTGAAAGCTCTGAGCGGCGTGTCGTGCGGCGAAGCGGGACGCGGCAGCTGCGGCCGGTCGCCGTCCGGGCGGGGGGCAGGGCCCCAGGCACGGGCCTCGTCCAGCGAGAGCGCCAGGCTCATCCGGTGCCACAGGATCTCGTCCGGGTCGTCCGCGAGCAACAGCCGGTCCGTGGCGTCCCGCACCGCGAGCGACTCCGTTCGTCCGTAGGGCGGTTCGGGACGGAGCCGCTCCAGATGCGCCCGCTCGTACGGGTCGTCCACGACCTCCGCCACCTGGACCTGGTCGAGGAGCGACGCGATCGCCGCCGTACGTCCCCAGGGGCCGTCGGCCTGGCGCAGCAGGACGCCGAGGCGCCTCCCCCGCCAGTTACGGGCGCGCCAGTCCTCGCCGTCGTCGAGACTGGCGCGCAGCCCAGCAGGCAGTCTGCCGGCGAGCAGATCCGGGTTGCGTTCGGCGAAGTCCTCAAGGTCCGGGGCCAGATAGAGCCAGACCACCGCCCGGTATCGGTTCAGATAGAACCTGACAGGTGTGAAGTGACCCGTGCGGGCCAGCCTCGTGAAGCGGGTGGGCGTGGTGGAGAGCAGCCTCGCCGCCTCCGCTGTGCCGACGGTCCGGACGCGCTCGCGCAAAGCGTCCGGGAATCCATCGGCCGCGCGCAGCCGGTCGATCTCCTCCTGGGACACCCTGCCCCGGCCCGTGCCCTTCCCCGGTACCGCGCGGATGTAGCCGAGCTGCAGCGCGAGATCGAACTCGCCGCGCTTCAGGTCGAGTGCCGTCGCGGCCCGTCCGAAGGCCATGGTTCCGGGCATGCCGGTGGTCGTCTCGTCGGTCATGTCGGTCTCCCCCGTGTATGACGAACAGTCCCGTGATTCTCAATCACTCTCAGTGACGACTGTAGTCCCCGGCAGGCCCTCGCGCGCGGCCTGTGGATAACCCCCCGCGCCCGCTGCGTCCACGCAGGTGGGCCGACTCAGAACAGGTCGGCAGGCTCAGAAGTCGGACACCGCGACGCGGCCCGGCTGTCGTGCAGCCACGGCGAGATGTTCGCCCACCCGGTTCACCAGCAGTGTCATCTCGTAGGCGACCTGGCCGACATCGGCCTCCGCCGCGCTGAGGACGCACAGGCAGCTGCCTTCGCCCGCGGCGGTGACGAAGAGCATCGCGTCGTCGAATTCGACCATCGTCTGACGGGCCTTGCCCGCCCGGAAATGCCGGCCCGAGCCCCTGGCGAGGCTGTGCAGGCCGGAGGAGACTGCGGCGAGATGCTCCGCGTCCTCCCGGGCGAGGCCTGTGCTGGCCCCGGTGACCAGGCCGTCGTTGGAGAGCACGAGCGCGTGTCGTATGTACTCGACCCGCTTCGTCAGGTCGTCCAGGAGCCAGTCGAGTCCTTTGTCCAGCGCCATATCCGGTCCTCCCCGTTCATATGTTCCCCGTTGCCCCGTGTTGCGCGTAAGCCTTCCGCACTGTCCCCGTCCGGGCAAGGCGTCATACCGGGGCGCATGGCAGCGGAGGGTCGGCTTTCCCCCGCGACCCGCGGCATCGAGGATGACCCGCATGTCGAAGATGTCGGAGGAGCAATGGCGGGCGTTCGTCTCCGAGGGGACGCGCACCGGGAAAGTGTCGACCGTACGGGCGGACGGGAGTCCGCATGTCACACCGGTCTGGTTCGTGCTCGACGGCGACGATGTCGTCTTCAACACGGGAAAGCGTGGTGTGAAGGGGCGGAATCTGGCGCGGGACGGGCGGGTGGCGCTGTGTGTGGACGATGACCGGCCACCGTTCTCGTTCGTGATGATCCAGGGCCGTGCGGAACTCAGCGAGGATCCCAAGGAGTTGCGCACGTGGGCGACGCGGATCGCCGCGCGGTACATGGGCGACGAGCGCGCGGAGGAGTTCGGCGCGCGCAACGGCGTGCCGGGCGAACTGCTCGTGCGGGTCCGTGTCGAGAAGGTGCTGGCCGAGGCGGGTGTCGCTAGCTGACCGAGTTGAGCAGCCGGGCGGTGTGCATCCGCCCGGCGTACTCGACGAGCCGGATCAGCACTTCCTTCCCGGAGTCGCGATCGCGTGCGTCGCACAGCACGACGGGGGTTCCCCGGTCGAGGTCGAGGGCGCGGGAGACCTCGTGCGCACCGTAGGTGCGGGCGCCCACGAAGCAGTTGACTGCGACGACGAAGGGGATGCAACGGTGCTCGAAGTAGTCGACGGCGGGAAAGCTGTCCTCGAGGCGCCGGGTGTCGGCGAGGACGACCGCTCCGAGCGCGCCCTGGGACAGTTCGTCCCACAGGAACCAGAAGCGGTCCTGTCCGGGAGTGCCGAAGAGGTACAGGGACAGTCCTGAGCGGATGGTGATGCGGCCGAAGTCCATCGCGACGGTGGTCGTGGTCTTCTGGTCGACTCCCCCGGTGTCGTCGACCGTCTGTCCTGCCTCGCTGAGCTGTTCCTCGGTACACAGCGGACGGATTTCGCTGACCGCTCCGACGAGGGTCGTCTTGCCGACTCCGAAACCGCCGGCGACCAGTATTTTCAGCGCGAGAGCTGAGGTTTCTCCGCCGGTGCTGCCAGAGAGCTCGGGAGCCATCGATCACTTCTCTCATCGGGTGTGCGCCGCGAGGTCGAACTCCCAGGTCAGAGCCGTCAGGGCCGCCTCGGCGGGCGGGCCGGCTCGACGAGAGGCCGACACCAGTACATCTGTTCTGTGTGGCGTGAGAAGTATGGCAAGCAGGGCTCGGAGCGGGGCGCCGAGATCGCTTTTTGCGTGATGTGACTGTTCTGGACACAAAAGATGTCCGGAACAATTCGCAATTCGCGTGGGCGCGACAGTTGCTGTGGGCCCGGCTCTTCCTGGCGCTCTCTCGACGCAATGCGTCGGGCCGATGCAGATCGCCGCGCACAGATCGCTGCGACGCTGAGCGCCAGGGCCGGAGTACGGGCTACCAGCGGTACCAGCGCGACCTCGTGCCCGCCGCCGTCCCACACGAGATGTGTCGCGAACCGGCCTACGACGGCCTACGACGACCAGTGCGCGGGGCGGGCGAGCGCGCCCGGCAGCTTCGTCTTCGCGTCGCCCTTCGCCTGGTGGAGCTGCGGCTGAGTGAGGAAGATGCTGCCGGTGAGGTCGGCCCCGCTGAGGTCCGCGTCCCGGAAGTCGGCGCCGAGGAGGTCGGCCAGGCGCAGATCGGCGCCGGTCAGGTCAGCGGCGATGAGGCAGGCGCCGCGCAGGTTGGCTCCGTGCAGATCGGCGCCCGCGAGCCTGGCGCCGAGGAGGTCGGCCCCCCGGCGGTTCTTCTTGCGGCCGGGCTTCGCCCCGGCCCGCACGAGCTCGCTCGTACGGAGCAGCACGTCGCCGATCCGCCCTCGCAGTGCGGGAACATCGATGTCCAGGAGGGTGGCGGCGTCCCGCTCCGTGAGAGCTCCGGTCTCGGCGAGAAGACCGCGGAGGGCGGCGTGCAGCGGTCGGGCCGCGGGCAGGGTCAGCGCCTCCGTCAGGTACCAGAGCAGTTCGTGGAGTTGCCGCATCACCGGGAACACGTCGAACATCTGCCGCGCGGTGTCCGGGGCCTGCCGCCAGCTCTGCTTGCTGAAGGTGACCTGCGAGACCTTCTGGCCGGCGCCGAAGCAGTCGTAGACGGTGCAGCCGGAGAAACCCCGCTGCCTGAGCTGTGTGTGGATGCCGCAGCTGAAGTCGGAAAGGAGGTTGGTACAGGGCTGCCCGGCGGGTTTGTCGACGGCGAAGTCGGCCGAGGCCGAGAAGGGCAGCGCAACGCAGCACAGCCCGAAGCAGCTCGCGCAGTCGGCCCGCAGGCGGGACCGGTCCTGGGCGGATGCTGCGTCGTCATGTGTGTCGGGCACTGTGCGGTTCCTCTTCCCTGGTGAGCGTGGGGTTTCCCGGTCCAGTGTCCCCCACGTCGGCGATCGCTCGTGCGGCGCGTGCGGCGCCTGCCGTCGCGTGTGCGGTGACGGCCGCGGGACGGGTGCGATTCGTCCTTCGGACGGTTCGTGCTTCGGACCGCGGGCGCACGCCTGCGGAGCGACAGTCGGCGTCGCCGCCCGCGCCCGGCGCCGTCAGCGCCGCGCTTGGTGCTGGTGCTGGTGCTGGTGCCGGGCGGCTGAGACTGTGCGACCTTGGCCATCGGGTTCGCCCCTGGTTCCTCTATGCGCCTCGCACGCTCTCCGGCTCCCCCCGCGTGCTCCGCGATGCGCCCCTCAGACACTCCGGTTCGCGCCGGCCGCTCCTCGATTCACCCCGCCCGCTTGCCGAGCGTGTCCACCGCGCCGATCACCCGGTCCCAGAACTTCTCCTGGTCCAGGGTCACCGCGACCCGCGCGTTGACCGGCCGGTCCAGGTACTGGTGCAGGTCCACCACCGTCGCCCCGCGCGTGTGCTCTCCGCGCAGTTCGACGGCCACGCCGGCGTCGGCGCAGTGCACGATCGCCGGGTCGATGACGCGGGCGACCGCGACGGGGTCGTGCAGCGGCGGGGCTTCGAAGCCCCACAGCCGCCGGTAGGTGGAGGCGAAGAAGGTCATCAGCTCGGCGCAGATACGGCCGAGCGGGGTGCCGAGTCCTTCGAGGCGGGCGAGGACGTCGGGGGTGGCGAGCGCCTGGTGGGTGACGTTGAGCCCGCACATGGTCACGGGCAGGCCGCTGCGGAGGACGATGTCGGCGGCCTCTGGGTCGACGTAGATGTTGAACTCGGCGGCCGGGGTGCGGTTTCCGCGCTCCGTGGAGCCGCCCATGAGCACGATCTCGCGGATGTGCGCGGTCACGTCGGGGTACCGGGTCAGCAGCAGGGCTACGTTCGTCAGTGGGGCTGTCGGAACGAGGGTGACCGGCTCCGGATGCTCCGTCAGGATCCGGTGCATGAGGTCCACGGCGTGCTCGGGGACGACGTCCACGGTCGGTTCGCCGAAGCTGGGTCCGTCCATGCCCGACTCGCCATGGACGTCGTCCGCCACATACAGCGGCTGGACGAGTGGCCGCGCGCAGCCGGCCGCGATGGGGACATCGGTGATTCCGGCGGCGGTGCAGATCCTGCGGGCGTTCAGGGTGGTCTTCTCGAGCACCTGGTTGCCCGCGACCGTGGTGATCGCGAGCAGGTCGATCGCGGGATCCCCGGCCGCGAGCATGATCGCGACGGCGTCGTCGTGCCCGGGGTCGCAGTCGATGATGATCGGGACTGGCACGGTGCTCCTCGGTGTCGGGACCGGGACAGGAACATCACCAGTGTGCCCCCGCGAGGGCGCCTTGCCCGCTGCGTCACACGCTGTTGGCGACTCTTCGGAGGACATTGACCGCTTCAGAGCGCCCTGAGTCCCGCGATCACCTCCCGAAGGATCCTTTCATCGGGCAGCTGCGCGGGAGGTACGGGCCGGCTGACCGTGACGTGCCCGGCTTCGAGGAGGTCGCCGAGGAGGACGCGGACGACGCCGACGGGCAGATCGCACTCGGCCGCCAGCTCGGCCACCGACTGGGTCTCGGTGCGGCAGAGTTCGAGCAGGGCCCGGTGCTCGGGGCCGAGGAGGGACTCCGCGGCCCGGTCCACCGCGTCGGCGGCGGCGTCGACGAGTGCGATGAGGTCGAAACGTACGGCGCCGGGGCCCGGCCGGGTGCGGCCCCCGGTCATGGCGTACGGACGGACAAGAGGTCCCGCTTCGGCGTCGTACCAACGGCTGCCCGGGTGTTCCTGGTCGCCGTCGCCGGCATCGTTCATGGCGATGAAGCCTCCCTCCGGTCAGCCGGCGGCGGGCGGGGTGGTGGAGATTCGTGGCGGGGTGTGCAGGTGTTCGCCCACGCGCTTGACGAGCCGGGCCATCTCGTAGGCGATGAGGCCGATGTCGGCGGTCACGGAGCTGAGGACGGCAAGACAGGAACCGTCGCCCGCGGCGGCGACGAAGAGGAATCCCTCGTCCATCTCGACCATCGTCTGGCGGACTCCCCCGGTGCGGAAGTGACGGCCCGCGCCCTTGGCGAGGCTGTGGAATCCGGAGGCGACGGCGGCGAGGTGTTCGGCGTCCTCGCGGGTCAGGCCGTTCGAGGCGCCGACAGCGAGGCCGTCGTTGGAGAGGACGACCGTGTGCCGGACCTCGGGCACGCGCAGCACCAGGTCGTCGAGCAGCCAGTCGAGCTCTCCGGAGCGGTGGTGCGGGGCGATCCTCTCGTTATCGATCATGCGTCGTCTCCTTCGTCGCTGTGGATGGTCCGGCCGGGGGCGGCGCCGCCGCCGCGGGTCCAGCCGGCGCGGTAGGCGGCCATCCGGTCCCTGGCCTGTTCCGGGGTGCGTTCCGGGGTCCGTTCCGGGGTGTCGTACGCGGTGCCGGCTGCTGCGTCCGCGGGTGCGGGACAGGGGGCTTCGCGCAGTTGGGGGACGAGGCTGGCCTGTCTGACCCGGCGTGGGAGGCCGCCCCCGTCGTCCCGGGCGGGGAGCTCGGAGTGGAGCCGGGGCCGCGGCTCCGACTGCTCGTGGGGGCCGGTCTCGGTGTGGGCGGACTGCGGGCGGCCGCGCAACCGCAGGGCGATGACTCCGGGAGGCGGTGGTGGGCCGTCCCCATGGACTTCAAGGTCGCGGCGGACGGTTGGTTCGGGCGCGAACGGTGCCGCCTCCGCGGCGGAACGCTCCGTGGACGGAGCGGCCGACGCGGCGGAACCCGCCGGCAGTGCGCTCTGCAGCAGCGGCGTCGGGATCAGAACGACGGCGGTGGTCCCCCCGTACGGCGAGGTCCGAAGCCGCACCTTGATGTCGTGGCGGGCGGAGAGCCTGCTGACCACGAACAGTCCGAGCCGGTCGCTGTCGAAGAGGTCGAGCGCCTCCGACTGTTCGATGCGCCGGTTGGCCTCGGCGAGGGCTTCCTTGCCCATGCCGAGGCCGCGGTCCTCGATCTCCAGGGCGTAGCCGTTGCCCACGGGTTCGCCGCTGACCCGGACCTTGGTGTGGGGCGGGGAGAACTGGGCGGCGTTCTCGACGAGTTCGGCGAGGAGGTGGGTGAGGTCCGCGACGGCGGCGCCGACGACGGCACTCTCGGGCAGCTGCCGCACCTCCACGCGTGCGTAGTCCTCCACTTCGGAGACGGCGGCGCGTACGACGTTGGTGAGGGGTACGGGCATGCGCCAGGCGCGGCCGGGGGCTGCGCCGGAGAGGATGATCAGGCTTTCGGCGTGGCGGCGCATGCGGGTGGTCAGATGGTCGAGCCGGAACAGGTCGCCGAGCTCGTTCGGGTCTTCGGCGCGCCGCTCCATGCTGTCGAGCAGATTGAGCTGCCGGTGGACGAGGACCTGACTGCGGCGGGCGAGGTTGACGAAGACTCCGGAGATTCCGCGGCTGAGTTCCGCGCGTTCGACGGCGGCGCCGAGCGCGGCCCGGTGCACGGTCGAGAGGGCTTCGCCGACCTCGGCGATCTCGTCCTGCGGGGCCGGCCCCGGCGGGGCTTCGGCCTGTACGTCGAGTTCCTCGCCGGAGCGGAGCCGGCGCATGGCGTGGGGCAGTTTGTGCCGGGCGATCTCGAGGGCGGTGTTGCGGAGGCTGACGAGTTCGACGACGAGGGCGCGGCCGATGCGTACGGAGATGACGAGCGAGGCGGCGACGGCGGCGAGTCCGAGGAGTACGGCGGCCCCGGCGGCGGTGAACAGGCCCTGGCCGAAGGGGTCGGCGCGGTCGGCGGCGCTCCGCCGGGCGCCGGTCTCGATGTCCCGCATGACCGTGCGCACGGTGCTGTGGGCCGCGTCCCAGGTGGTGGCCGGTACGGCCTCGGCGGCCCGGCGTCCCGCCGGTGCGGCGAGGGTCTTGTCCTCGGCGGATCGCAGTGTCCGGTAGGCGCTCTGTTCGGTGAGTTCGCGCCAGGCGGCGCGCTCGGGGGCGCGCAGATCGTCGACGGCGGACTCGGTGAGGGCGAGTCGGGTCTCGACGGCGCCGTTGAACAGCCTCATCCTCTGCGCGCTGAAGGTCCGAGCGGTCCGGGCGGAGGCGAGCAGGGCGTCCTCGCGGGCGAGCATTTCGGCGGCGCGGCCGAATTCGAGGAGCACGCGGGCGTCGGAGCCGGGTCCGGAGTCCTGGATTCCGGTGAGCGCGCCCGCGACGCCGAAGGCCGAGGTGATGGTGGCCGTGTACTTCTCGTACGTACGGTCCCAGTCGGCGTTGCGGTCGAGGACGGAGGTGCGCAGGCCCCGCAGTTCGCGGCCTCCGGTGATGAGCCGGTCGAGCCGGCCGGCGACCGCCGCGGGGAGGTCGCCCCTGTCGGCGACGGTGTGCGAGTCGTCGAGCGACAGCTTCGCGAGGGCGGCGTCGGTGAGTGCGGCCTGCTGCTGGAGTTCGGTCGCGCGCTCGGAGGCGGGGGCGGCGATCTGACGGAGAGCGGCGCGGCGTTCGGCCTGCAGGGCGGTGACGGCTTCGGCGACGGGTCCGCGGATGCCGTCCTCGACGTCCTGGAGCTGGCGCAGCCGGGCGACGTCCTGGGCGGTGGTGACGGTGGCGAAGCCCCAGAGGGCGAGGAGGGAGACGACGGGGACCATCAGCAGCGAGATGATCTTGGCGCGTACCGTTCTGGGGCGCAGCTGCCACTTTTCGCGGCGGCCGTCGTCCGGCCGTGCTGCTGACGGATCGCGGTCCGTTGCCGGTTCCGGCCGTTCGTCCGCGGGTGGTCCGGCGTGGGCGCGGCGTCCGCGTGTTCCCGGCGCGGCCGGTGCGACAGGCGGGTGCGCATGCGGTGGCGGCGCATCGGCGCCGGACGTGCTGCGAGGTGTGCGCATGGCCTCCTCGTTCCGGGTGCGGGGCGGTGGGGGTGCGGCGGGCGGGGCAGCGTTACGGCGTGGTGGGTGCGGCGTTCGAGGGAGCGGTAGGGGTGTTGGTGGGCACGCCGGCCGGTCCGGTGGTCCGCGCGGCCGACGCGTAGGCGGCACGTTCCCCCGCTGTCGGGGAGAGGGCCACGAAGGCGGAGGTGAGGAAGAGGTAGGACCCGAGGCCGACGGCGAGGGGGAAGATGAACTGCATGGCCGTGGCCCCGGGCAGTGTCCCGCCCGACGGTTCGACGCGCACGCTCACCGCGAACATTCCGGTGTAGTGCATGCTGCTGACCGCGGCGCCCATGACGAGCGAGGCGATGGCGACCGCGACGGGCGACTTGATGTTGAGTGCCGCCCAGAGGGCGGCGGTCGCGGCGACGACGGCGATGGCGACGGAGAGCGCGATGAGGAGCGGGTCGTAGCGCACCTCGCCGTGCAGTCGCAGGGCGGCCATGCCGAGGTAGTGCATGCTGGCGACGCCGAGTCCGGTGGTGAGGCCGCCGAGCAGCAGGGCGCGGACACGGTCGCGGCCGTAGCCGACGGCGAAGACTCCCGCGCCGACGACGAGCATGGCAACGAGCAGGCTGAGGATGGTCAGCGGCACGTTGTAGCGAATGTCGCTGCCGGTCACGCCGAAGCCCAGCATGGCGACGAAGTGCATCGTCCAGATACCTGTGCCGATGGCGGAGGCCGCGGTGACGAGCCAGTTGCGGCGCGAGCGGCCGGTCGCGTCGAGAGCGCGTACGGTGCAGCGCAGCCCGAGGGCGGCGCCGATGCACGCCATCACGTACGACAGCACGGGGGTCAGCCAGCCGAAGGCGGCGTGGTCCAGGTGTCCCATGGCTCAGGGACGCTAGTCCTCGAGGGGGCGCACGGTTGGGGCGCATTTCGAAAGCTGATGGAATATGACAGAGAGATGTTTCCGAACGATCGCACCTGGCTCGAACGTGCGCACCGTACGTCTGTCTGAGGGACGGATGCAGGATCGGCGAGGGCCTGCGGGATCATGTCCCGCATGAGCGACGACCACACGCACGTACAGGAGTTCTTCGGTGCCCGCGCGGCCGGCTGGGACGCGCGCTTCCCCGACGACGGCCCGGCCTACGCCGCCGGGGTCGCCGCGCTCCGCCTGCGCCCGGGCCAGGCGGTTCTGGACGCGGGCTGCGGCACCGGGCGTGCGTTGCCCGCGTTGCGGGAGGCCGTCGGGCGGGCAGGCACCGTCGTCGGCGCCGATCTGACCCCGGCGATGCTGACGGCCGCGGTCCGGGCCGGGCGGGACCGCGCCGGATCGCTGGTGCTCACCGATGTGGCGCGGCTGCCGATGCGTTCGCGGTCGCTCGACGCGGTGTTCGCGGCCGGTCTCGTCGCGCATCTGCCCCGGCCCGCGGAGAATCTGCGCGAGTTGGCGCGAGTGGTGCGCAACGGCGGGCGGCTGGCGCTGTTCCATCCCATCGGGCGGGCCGCGCTGGCCGCACGCCAGGGCCGGCAGATCACCGAGGACGATCTGCGTGCCGAGCCCAATCTCCGTCCGTTGCTGGACGGTTCGGGCTGGCGGCTGGTCTCGTACGCCGATGAGGACGCGCGCTTCCTGGCCCTGGCCGTACGTCAGGACTGAGGCACCGCCTCCGTCACCGTGCCGGTCGCCGCCCACGGAGCCGCTGCCGGCGGCGGTCACACGCGGGTGCGGGTCGAGGGTCGGCCTCGGTGAGCACCAGCCGTGACACGAGCCCGGGCCGCCGGTTGGCCAGGGCGATCGCCACCGCCCCGCCCATGCTGTCTGCACGTACACCCGCGCGGGCCCATCTCCCGCGGCCCCCACCCCCGCGGACTCCGTCCGCCCGATGAGGCTTCCCCGAGCGTCGAATCCGGCCTGTTGCATCCGTATGTCCCCCCTGTACTCCGGATCCTCGGCCCTCGGCCGTTCGGATCCTCGCCGCTGGTTCTCCGGCGGCAGCGCGCACCCTGTACCCCGCCATCAAGCGGCTGGAGAGGAACGGTCTCCTGGTCCGTGAGAGCCGGCCGGGTCAGGCCGCTGCACCCCGCCACGTCCTCACCCTCACCGCCGCGGGCCGCCAGGAGCTGCTGCACCGGCTCGCCGAACCCGTGCAGCAGGACATCACCGACGAGAACCGCTGGTTCACGGTGCTCGCCTTCCTCCGCCATCTCCCGGACGCGCGGGCCCGGGCCGCGGTGCAGCGGCAGCGGCTGGAGTTCCTGGAGCAGCCGGCCGGCTTCTTCTACGAGGGCGACCGGCCGCGGCGGGCCGAGGAGCTCGACGCCCCGTACCGGCAGGGCATGCTCACCATCGCCCGCGCCACGAGCAAGGCGGAACTGGCGTGGCTGCGGCCCTTGTTGCGGGAAGACTTGTCGGACCGGCGGACTGCGCCGGACGGGTGAACCGTGCAGGGGAAGGGGCCAGGGTGTTCGACAGAGTCAGGGGCATCGTCCGCAAGCTCCGTGTGTCCGGCCGCGGCGAGGAGAGGATCCCGGCGGCGTCCGCGCCCGGGCGGTCGCGGCAGCACAACATTTTCGAGGCCGCGGCGACGTATGTGTCCGCGTGCGCCGAGGACGATCAGCAGGGCATCGACGAGGCGTCGAGCTGGGTGTCCCCCGAGGCACTGTCCTTCGGGGTGAACGAACTGGCCTGCCGCGCGGTCATCGCCCTGGCACGTGAGCGGGACGAGTCACCGCAGTCCGTGGCGCGCAGTCTCCTCGGGCTGCCCGCCGCCTGACGCCGCGAGGGCCGGGTGCACAGCGGGGCGGACGAGTTTCCCGCCGTGAACCCTCGACTACGGGGTTACCCACTGGTTAGGGTGCGCCGACGAACGATCGGATCGGGAGGGTGCTGTGGCCGGGACGGATGAGGCTGTCGACAACGACGCGCTCTATGTGCTGACCGCTCTGCTGCTGACACCCGCCCAGTTCCCCAGTGTGCTCGGCGACGACTACCCGGCGGCGTGCGCGTCGCTGGGACTCGAGCCGTACACCGAGGGGTACGGACTGGTCCTCGGCCAGGACGGCGGCGGCGCCCGGTGGACGGTCGTGATCGACGACGTGTCGCTGGTGGCGGTCGCGATCGCTTCGTGGGACTGCGGGATGGAGTACGACCTGTCGCCCAGTGACCGTACGGTCGTCGCCTCCCTGCCCGGCTGGCCGCTGGCCGTCGCGACCGTCGCACCGGGTGTCCCCGCACCCCACGACCCGGACGAGGAGGAGGGCGGCGGCCCACCGCTCACCCCGCCCGAAGCGGACACCTGGGGCCCCGTTCAGCGCCGCCTGGGCGCGGACGAGATCGCCCAGCAGTGGGCGGGCTGGCGTGCGCAGGTGGCGGAAAAGGTGACGTTCGCCGAGCCCGACGCGCCGGAGGAGGAGCGGGCGACGCCGCACGAGGGGGTGCGGCGGGTGCTCAAGGAACTTCACGGCTATGTGGACGAGGCGCCTCCGCTCGGGCGGGTGCGGTCGAGCTTCGCCCCGGGCGGTGCGCGCATGCTGCGCGCGGACGGGCCGGGCTGGTCCCTGGTGGCCCGGACCGACGACATCGCGTTCGTGCTGCTGGACGAGGAGCCCGGCGAGGTGCTGCCGGTGGGGCGCGGTCCCGAACTGCCCGGTCTGCTGGAGGCGCTGGACAAGATGGCGGTGCGCCCTTCCTGAGGCGTCTCCTGAGCCCCGCCTCCTGGGGCCTGTCTTTCGGATCTTGCCGGGCTCGCGTGCCCTGGCACGCGCGCTCGCTGATCCGGCCTGATCCGAAAGACAGGCCCCGGATCCCACATGGCGGGTGGGTGTGAGGTGTGGGCCCGGCCCATGGCTGCGCGGACGGGACGACAGCACGATGTGGCGGCGCACCCACCCTTTCGCCGTTCACTCGGAGGCCGCCGCCATGCGTCTGTCCCGCCCGTCATGGAGGACTTCGGTCCTCGCCGCGCTGCTGCTGCTCACCACGCCGTCCCTCGCGGACGCCCGCCCGGCCGAGGCGGAGCCGGCACCCGGCCACTGCGCCGGTCGGAGCGGTCTGGACGTGCCCGGAGCGGACCTCCAGCAGTCGGCCTGCCTCGGGGATCTGACGACCGCGGCACTGGCCGGAACCCCGTACACCGACATGGCGGACCAGGCCGGTCTGGCGGCCGCGGGCACCCACCACCCCTCAGGGGTGCCGGGCATCCAGATCGACGGCCATTTCCCGGACGATTCACGCCTCAACGCCACGCACGGCCGACGGCATGACGCGCAGTTCGTGATCCGGCTGCCCGACCGGTGGAACGGCGGACTGGTCGTCACGGGCGCCCCCGGCACCCGGCGGCAGTACGCCACCGACGCGCTCATCTCCGACCACGTCCTGGCGCAGGGCTACGCGTACGCCGCCACCGACAAGGGCAACACGGGACCGGACTTCTTCACGGACGGCCGCAGCCCGGGGGACGCGGTCGCGGAGTGGAACCGGCGCGTCACCGAGCTGACGCGAGCGGCACAGCGCACAGTACGGCAGCGCTACGGGCGCGGGGCCGGCCAGGACGTACATGACCGGCATCTCCAACGGCGGCTATCTGACGCGCTGGCAGCTGGAGAACCGTCCGGAGCTGTACGACGGGGGCGTGGACTGGGAGGGCGTCCTGTGGACCACGCGTGGACCGAGCCCGCTGACGGGTCTGCCGGTGACGGTGGCCAGGACCCTCGGCCGGGCTGGTGACGACGATCTCCTCGCCGCCGGTTTCGCGCCCGGTTCGCAGTTCCTGTGGCCGTACCACGAGAAGGTCTACTGGGGGCTCACCCAGAAGATCTTCCGTGCCGAGTTCGATCCGTCCTACGACCCGGGCTGCCCGGGTGCTTCGGCGGGCTCCTCGCCGGAGCAGATCTTCGCGGTCTGCCCCTCGGACGCGGAGTACGACCTCGCGTCCCGTCCGCCGTCCGTGCGGCGGGCACTGGCGAAGGTGGCGCTGACGGGCAGGATCGGCAAGCCGCTGATCACGCTGCACGGTGATCTGGACACGCTGCTGCCGATCCGTCAGGACTCGGACGTGTACGCGCGGATGATCGACGGCCGGGGACGCACGGCACTGCACCGCTACTACACGGTCGAGGCGGGTACGCACACCGACGGCCTGTACGACACCCATCCGGACCGGTTGCGTCCGATCCTGCCCTGCTATCGCTCGGCGTTCGCGGCGCTGACCGCCTGGGTGGAGGACGGCGCCGCGCCGCCCGCGGACCGGACGATCCGCAGGCCCGCGGGCGGTGATGTGGTCAACTCCTGTGCGCTGAACTGACGGCCGGGCGCGGCCGGGCGCCGAGCCCCCGTGGGCCGGGCCCCGAGCCCGCAGCTCGGGGCGGCCCGTGCGGCTGGCTCAGACCCGCTCCAGGGGCCGGTGCGGCCCGTCGGGCAGCTCCACCGTGATCGTGTCGCCGGGCCGCACGACTCCGCCCGTCCTGACCACGGACATGATCCCTGCCTTGTGGACGATGTTCCCCTCGTCGTCACGGCCGACGACCTGCCTGAGCAGCCCCTGCTGGAAGGTGTCTATCTGCGCGCAGGGGTTGCGCAGGCCGGTGATCTCGACGGCCGCTTCGTCACCGAGGCGCAGAACCGTGCCGGTGGGAAGGCCGAGCAGGTCTATGCCGCTCGTCGTGATGTTCTCCCCGAGCTCGCCGGGGCGGACCTCGAAGCCCGCCGCGCGCACCTCGTCGAAGAGCTCCTCGTGGATGAGGTGGACCTGGCGGAGATTGGGCTGGGTGGGGTCCTGCGCCACGCGGAAGCGGTGCTTGACGGTCACACCGGCGTGGACGTCGCCCTCCACTCCGAGCCCTTCCAGCAGGGTGATGCTGTCCCGGTTCGGCTTGGTGAACGAGTACTCGCCGTTGCTGCTGACCGTGGTTATCCGTCCGCCGACGCTCATCGCGCGGGGCTCCCCTCTTCCGTGCCGGTGATCGTCTTTGACCTTACCTCCGGCACGGCCGAGGGAGATCTTCCAGGTCAGCGTCCGATCTGCTTGCGGTTGATCCGGCGGAGCCGGCGGCGCTGCGACGGGTCCAGCGCGAAGTAGGCCACCGCGGGCACTCCGACGATCACCAACAACGACAACCAGAATCCGATCAGTGGCATCAGGAGGATGCCTACGGCCACTCCCCCGATGGCGATCTTCGCGCCTGTCGACATTTCGTCGCCTCCTTCGCAGCCCCGAGGCCGCTCCTTGCTGTGAGAACGCGTCCGCGAGACCTCCGGTTCCACTATGCGCCGGTTTCCTGCCGCCGGCGGCGCCGCGCCTCGTCCGCGCGGAGCTCTCCGCCGACCTCGTGCATATGGCCGAGGGCCTGACGGTACGAATCGATCAGGCCGGTCTCCGTGTACGGCATGGCGAGCCGGCGGCAGTGGGCGCGTACCAGCGGCTGGACGAGACGCAGATGGGGGCGGGGCATGCTCGGGAAGAGATGGTGCTCGATCTGGTAGTTGAGACCGCCGAGGAACCAGTCGGTGAGCATGCCACCGCGGATGTTCCGGGAGGTCAGGACCTGCCGCTGCAGATGGCCCCAGCGCTCGCCGCTGTCCGGGTCGGGCATCTCCATGCCCTTGTGGTTCGGCGCGAACGCCATGCCGAGGTGCAGGCCGAGCAGCATCTGGTGGAGCAGGGCGAAGACGAGGGCCTGGAGCGGGGTGAGGACGGCCAGCAGCAGGCTCGCGTACAAGGCGACATGGGCGAGGAGCAGTCCGCCCTCGACCGCGCGTCCGCCGGCGGACCTGCCCTCCGCCTGCCGGGAGAACACGTGCCGGAAGCCGTAGATCTTGAGGGCGATGCCTTCCAGGGTGGTCAGCGGGAAGAACAACCAGGCCTGGTGGCGGGTGAGCCAGCCGCGGAAGCCGGTGCGGCCCTCGGCGTGGTCCTTGCTGAAGACCAGGACGTCGGGGGCGACATCGGGGTCCTTGTCGGCATGGTTGGGGTTGGCGTGGTGGCGGTTGTGCTTGTCGTTCCACCAGTCCTGGCTCATGCCGAGCAGCAGGTTCCCGTGGCACAGCTGGAGGAGCCGGCTGATCCGTCGGTCCGCGGTGATCTGCGCGTGACCCGCGTCGTGCGCGATGAAGGCGGTACGGGCGGACAGCACGGCGAACGGTACGGCGAGCGGCATGACCCACCAGGACGGGCCGATGAACACCATGGCGGTGACGACGGCGGCCAGGGCGAGCAGGTTGACGGTGATGACACGTGCGTACCAGCCGGTGCGGCGTTCGAGGAGGCCCTGCTCCCTGGCAGTCCGCAGCAGGGGCGCGAAGTCACTGCCCACGGACCGCGCGGAGCGGCCGCCGGGAGGCGGGGCGGGCTCGGCGACGAGGGCGGTTGCGGTGGCCTGGGCCATGGTGGTCTCCGGTCTCTCGGCCGTCGCGCCGGCCGGGCGCGTTCGACTTCGGGGCTGCTCTGACCTGAAGAAACGTATGAACTGGTGACCCTTCGCAACCATGGCGCCACCACCCGGAAGCAGCCGGGGGGATGCCGGTGGGGCGGGGTGGTGCTGGCTCCACCCCTTTCGGGGGCGTCCTGGGGTATCCTCGGCCGCTCCGGCTCGCAGTAGTCAAATTTGAGGAATGCGCCATCGCTGTGCACACGCTCCCCGCGGCAACGCTCTCCGACATCGCCGAACTCATCCCCTGCTCCGCTGTCTTCCTGCCCGCGGATCCGGCCCGCGCGGGCCGGATCGCGTTCTGGCGGCCGGACGACGGCGCACCGCCCGCCGGCCCCGGGCCCTCCGGGGAACTGACCGTGGCCGCGGCGGGTGGCCGCACCCACGCGGTACGGGCCCGGCTGCTGTCCGTACGGGACGCCCTGCCGGTCCTCACCCGCGCGCGGGTGTCCGCGGACGCCTCCCCCGCTGCGGCGTTCTGGGGCACCGCGACCGTCGTCGCTCTTCAACTCGCTGCGCGGGGACTGCTGTTGCCCGGCCTCACCGCGACCGACCAGGATGCCTGGCGGGCCGGACCGCTGACCGCCGAGGACCTGGACCGCATCCGTACGCTCGCGGCCTCGATGCCGCCCACCGCGCACGCCGTACCGCTCGATGCCGCCGCGCGGCCCCTGATGCTGCCCGAGCCCGAGCGGCTGCTGAGGGCGTTCCTCGACGCGGTCGCGGACGGGCTCCCGCGCACGCCCGCCGCTGTGCTCGCAGCCGGCGCGGACGCGTTCGCCGCGCAGGAGCCGCAACGGCTGCCGCAGGCGCGCGCCTGGGCGCAGGATGTGGCCGCGGGCCACGACGCCGGCGTACGGCTGTCGCTGCGCGTCGAAGTACTGGGCCTGACCGGCGGCGACGCAGCGGCACCGTCCTTCCGGGCCGTGCTGCAGATGCACAGCGTCAGCGACCCCGCGCTCGTCGCGGACGCGGCAACGGTGTGGGCGGGCGGACAGGACGCCGCCTTCGGCCCGCGCGCCCGCATGGACGCACTTCTCGCGCTGCGCCGCGCCGCACGCGCCTGGGCCCCGCTCACACCGCTGCTGTCGGCGGCCCTGCCGGACGCGATCGAACTCGCCGACGAGGAGGTCACGGAGCTGCTCGGTGAGGCATCGCGGGCGCTCGCCGCGACCGGCGTGCAGGTGCACTGGCCCCGGGAACTGGCACGCACACTGACGGCGCGAGCGGTCATCGGCCCACAGGAGAAGGCCGAGGGCCCCGGCGCGGATCCGGTGGGCTCCGGGATGCCGTCGTTCCTCTCGGCGGACGCACTGCTGGAGTTCAACTGGCGGTTCGCGCTGGGCGACCAGCGGCTGACCCGCGCGGAACTGGACCAGCTCGCCGAAGCCGGCAGGCCCGTGGTGCGGCTGCGCGAGCAGTGGGTTCTCATCGACCCCGAGGAGGCCCGGCGCGCCCGCGCACACCAGGACCACAAGCTCACCCCCGTCGACGCGCTCGGCGCCGTACTGACCGGCTCCACGGAGGTGGACGGGCACCGGGTCGAGGTCCGGGCATCGGGTTGGCTGGAGCGGCTGCGGGAACGGCTGGCCGATCCCGAGGGCGGCCGCCTGGAGGTCGCCCAGCCGGCCGCGCTCGCCGCGACGCTGCGCGACTACCAGCTGCGCGGGCTGAACTGGCTGCACCGGATGACCTCGCTCGGCCTCGGCGGCTGCCTCGCGGACGACATGGGACTGGGCAAGACCATCACCCTCGTCGCACTGCATCTGCACCGGCAGACCGACGGGTCCGCCGCGGGGCCGACGCTCGTCGTCTGCCCGACCTCCCTGATGGGCAACTGGCAGCGGGAGATCGAGAAGTTCGCCCCGGGAACGCCGGTGCGCCGCTTCCACGGGGCGACGCGGACCCTGGAGTCCCTGGCGGACGGCGAGTTCGTGCTCACCACGTACGGGACGATGCGGCTCGACGCCGCGAAGCTCTCGGAAGTGGCGTGGGGCATGGTCGTCGCCGACGAGGCGCAGCACGTCAAGAACCCCTACTCGGAGACGGCGAAACAGCTGCGCACGATCGGGGCGAAGGCGCGGGTCGCGCTCAGTGGCACACCCGTCGAGAACAGTCTGTCCGAGCTGTGGGCGATCCTCGACTGGACGACGCCCGGGCTGCTCGGCCGGCTCGGAACGTTCCGGGCACGGTACGCGCAGGCCGTCGAAGGCGGCGACACAGCGGCCGGCGAACGACTGGCCGCGCTGATACGGCCGTTCCTGCTGCGCCGCCGCAAGTCCGACCCGGGCATCGCGCCCGAGCTGCCGCCGAAGACCGAGACCGACCGGGCCGTCTCCCTCACCGCCGAGCAGGCCGGGCTGTACGAGGCGGTCGTACGGGAGACTCTCGCCGCGATCTCGGAAGCGGGCGGCATGGAGCGGCGCGGCCTGGTGGTGAAGCTGCTGACCGCGCTGAAGCAGATCTGCAACCATCCCGCGCAGTATCTGAAGGAGGAGCGGCCCCGGATCGCGCACCGGTCCGGGAAGCTGGAGCTGCTCGACGAGCTCCTGGACACGATTCTGGCCGAGGACGCGAGTGTGCTCGTGTTCACCCAGTACGTACAGATGGCGCGGCTGCTGGAGCAGCACCTCGCGGCACGCGGCGTACGGACGCAGTTCCTGCACGGCGGTACACCGGTGGCCGAACGGGAGGCGATGGTGCGGCGTTTCCAGGACGGTGACGTACCGGTGTTCCTGCTGTCGCTGAAGGCGGCGGGCACCGGGCTGAACCTGACGCGCGCCGGTCATGTCGTGCACTACGACCGCTGGTGGAACCCGGCGGTCGAGGCGCAGGCCACCGACCGCGCGTACCGCATCGGCCAGACCCAGCCCGTGCAGGTGCACCGGCTGATCGCCGAGGGGACGATCGAGGACCGGATCGCGGACATGCTGGAGCGCAAACGGGAGCTCGCCGACGCGGTGCTCGGCTCCGGTGAGGCCGCACTGACCGAACTGACCGACGCCGAACTGGCGGAGCTGGTCGAGCTGCGAGGGGGCGCGCGATGACGCCGAGCGAGTACGAGGACGAGGACGAGGCCGAGCGGACGTTCGCGGCACTGCCGCCGGAACGGGGCCGGGGTTTCGCGCAGACGTGGTGGGGACGTGTGTGGCTGAAGGCGCTGGAGGACACGGCGCTGGACTCCGGGCAGCTGAAGAAGGGCCGTCAGCAGGCGCGGGCCGGGGCGGTCGGGGCCGTTTCCGTACGGCCGGGGCGGATCACGGCCGTGGTCAAGGACCAGGACGGTTCGGCCTACCGCAGCGATGTGCTTCTGCAGGAGCTGACCGACGACGGGTGGGCCCGGTTCCTGGACATGGCGGTGGACCGGGCGGGCCACATCGCGGCGCTCCTCGACCGGGAGATGCCGCCGCATCTGGTGGAGGACGCGGCGGGCGCCGGAGTCGAACTGCTGCCGGGCATAGGGGACCTGGAGCCCGAGTGCTCCTGCGAGGTGTGGGATCTGTGTCCGCACGCGGCGGCGCTCTGCTACCAGGTGGCGCGGCTGCTGGACCAGGATCCGTTCGTACTGCTCCTGCTGCGCGGGCGCGGGGAGCGGCGGCTCCTGGACGAGCTGCAGGCACGCAGTGCGGCGCGGGCCGAGCACGATGCGCGGCGGGCTCCGGTCCCCGAGGGGGTACCTGCGGACGAGGCGTTCGCCGCGGCGGGCATCCTGCCTGCGCTGCCGGACGCTCCCCCGCTGCCGCCGGAGCCGGGGGTGCCGCCGTCGCTGGAAACGGAGACGGTCCCGGCGCCGGGTGTCGACGCGGACGCACTCGAGCTCCTCGCGGCGGGCGCGGCGGCACGGGCGCGGCGGATGCTGACCCAGGCGCTGGCACCGGGGCATGAACGGACGCCTGTGGAACCCGACTTGACGTTGAGTGAGGATGCGGTGCGGC
The DNA here is from genome assembly GCF_056435785.1 of Streptomyces sp. NPDC043870. Classification (NCBI taxonomy): domain Bacteria; kingdom Bacillati; phylum Actinomycetota; class Actinomycetes; order Kitasatosporales; family Streptomycetaceae; genus Streptomyces; species Streptomyces sp. NPDC043870. Next base: position 1,947 of record NZ_JBWKDT010000019.1, on the reverse strand, counting down.
TGGCCGCGACGGGTGGGCCGGGTGGGGAAACCGCTGTCCCGGCGGCGGTCCTGGCACGGCTCGCGACGGGTTCGGGCCGGCGCCGGGCGGATCTCGACCTCGCGGTCCGCGCCTGGCGGTTCGGCGGGGCTGCGGCGCTCTCGGTCCTGGAGGACGAGTGGGTGCCCGACGAGGAGACGCTCGCCCGGGCGAACGCACGGCTGGCGGAGACCTGGGAGGAGGGCGAGCGTCCACGGCTGCGGGGGGCCGGCGCGGGGCGCTGGACGGTGCTGGGGGCGGACGCGCAGCTGCGGCTGGCCGCCGACGGCCGATGGTGGCCCCTCACCTTGGCGCGGGGCCGCTGGACCGTCGCGGGGCCCCCGGCTCCGGACCCGGCTTCGGCCCTGGCGGCCCTGATTCCGGAGGGGTGACGCCCCGCGCACTCCGGGCCACCGGGTGGATGCGGGCGCCGGGAGCACGAGTACGAGCGTCGGTACGCATGCCGACAGCTGCCTCCGTCGGCATGCGCGCTTCCCGGCTGCCTGGGCGATCAACGTGGGATGCGGCTGCTCTTCCCGCTCCGTAAGCTCGGATACGGGACTGCTCGCCGGAGGGGCACACCACGCGGCGTACGACGCCGCTCACCTCCAGCTCCTTCAGGCGCCGGGCTCGGCACGTCCCTTCGCCTTCGGCAACGCGACATCACGTTCGGCCCGAGAGGCAAGACATGACCACATATCTGATCAATCACCTGCGTATCCCCGGTGGCGTACCGAAGGAAGAGAACCTGGCCTGTCTCGAGCAGGTGGAGGCCACGACAGCGCCCTACGGAGGCAAGTGGCTCGCGGTCGATGCCGAGGTGCAGGTCTTCGAAGGCGCCTGGCCGGGCTCCGTGGTGCTGCTCGAGTTTCCCGACATGGCGGCGGCCACGGCGTGGTACAACTCGACCGAGTACCAGAAGATCCTGTCCCTGCGCACCGACCACGCGATCAGTGACCTCATTCTGGTCGACGGTGTCGGGCCGGAGTTCACACCCGCCGGCTTCGCGCAGCAGATCCGGGCAGCGCTCGCGGCGCCCGCCGGCAACGGCAGCTGACCGTGACGCCTGGCGTCACGCCGGGTGTCGGACCAGCTGCCCAGCGACGCATCGCCACTGATGCCCCTGACGTGGAGCCATTCATGACCACACCGCGGGACCTGTTGATCGTAGCCATGGACATGAACGCCGAGCGTCCTCCGGAGCAAGGCGAACTGTCGCTCGCGCTCGCGGGAGCCGAGGTGATCGATCTCCTGGACGCCCGAGCCGTCGAACTGGACGACGATCGCATCGTGCCGGGCTACCGGCCGGCAATAGCTGATCGCCTGTTGGACGAGGCCGCGTCGTCGCTTGCCCGGCAAGCGCCGTACGAATCGGTCGGCGACTGGCTGTGGCGCAGAGGCCGCGGCCTGGCCGCGGCCTATCTGGCCGCCCTCGAGGCGGAGGGCCAGGTCACTCGGCAGGAACGACGCCGGCTGTTCTCCCGGACGAGTCAGCTGGAGCTGGTCGATTCGCCCGCTCGCCGCCAGGCGGCGGAACGCTGGGCATCGCATGAGCCCGTCCTTGCCGTCCTGGCAGCGGCAGCCGGGATCAGCGGCGAGGGAACCGAGGAAGCCCAGGAAGCGGAGGAAGCCGAGGAAAGCGGAGGCTCGCCGGGCGTGGCCGACGACGCGGTGGCGACAGTGCTCGCCGCGGTCAATGACGCGGTGACGGAACTGGCGGCCGAGCGGCAACGGCGAGACATCCACGAGGCTGCCTTCGACAACATCTGGCGAGGCGAATGACGACGCCACGGTGATACGCAGGGGGGCCGCCCCCCCGGGGGGGGGGGGGCCGCGTGGTGCCCCCGGGTGTGGGGCCCCCCCGCCGGTGGATAGTGGGGTCGGGAAAAATGGGTTGGGGTAGAACGTTCCCCCCCCGCCACAGGAACC